>NC_010628.1:6848864-7195228 GCF_000020025.1 Nostoc punctiforme PCC 73102
GGCGAGTGTTTAGCCAGCTAGGTGTATATGCGGCTGATGTCGTTCTCATTCCCACTAAGCATAACAATCTTTTCTCTTTAGAAAATGCAGCAATAGCAATCAAGAAATTCATTCCTGAAGTCCAATCTACAAAAGCTGATGGTAGCCCCATTCCATTGCCAATTTTTTTCAATGGAGAAAAGATTACACTACCTCAGTTAGCAGTTGCTCAACAAGAAATTAATAATATTCTTAAAACTGCTAAAAAAGAGGGATTTGATTTATTGCCTTACTTCTATCCCAGGTATACCAATGCCAAAAAAGACCTTCATATTCATGAGGTTCCAAGCTACGCTAACATAGCTAGTTCAGCTTTCTCACGCACTCCTGCGGTTTATCGAGATCGATCTGCTCATGAATATTACAAAAATCTAGCAAAGGAGTATTTTTTATAATGAGTAGCCTCAGCAATATTGGAAATTTGATGCATTTATATTTAGATGAAATTGACCCCGGCGAAGGAACTAATGCACCTGAATTTTTGATTAAAGCTTCAGCTCATTTGCTCAACCAGAAGGAGGGAAGAAATTGGATTCCAGTGATTGTGAAAGAAACTGGCAAAGATAAGTATCAAGTAATTGCTAACTCTTTCATTTATGCAATCGCAGAGGCCGCTCGCTTAGATCGCGTTTGGTGCATTATTACTGATGGTAGTGATGAGACAGTTGAAGTCACAAAAGTACTAGCAAAAGAAGAAATTCCAAAAATCAATCTCTCTAAGGCATCTAGAGATGAAATCATGGCAGCATTAGAATACTTAGTTGAACAACCAGGTAGTGTTCTTAAAGCAGTTAAACCTGCTATAGCTACAAACCGGATTGATGAAGCTCCTCGTGAATATTGGAAGACATTAGATCCAATTCTTAATCTGAAATGTGGCATTACCAAAGGGAAAAAACTTGATGCTTTAAATAAAGTTTTTTATCTAACTCCTCAACCAATGCCAGATACAATTACTGACACTGCTATTCTCCAAACAATGACAATAGCTGATTTAAAAGCGATCGCGAAGAAACGAGGAATTACTGGCATCACTAAGATGAAAAAAGACAATCTTGTTAAAGCATTGAGTAAACCTTAAAAGTAGCGAAGAGACAACAGAGTAATCGCATCTTTTGTGGTGCGTTGTCGCAAAGGTGCAACGCACCGTTATCTCAAACATCCTAAATTGGAAATACAGTCAATAAATTACTGCAAATTTTGTCAACTTTTAGATAAAACACCAAAAACATAACCCCTCTCCGCCACCGGAAAGGGGTTAATCACTGCCGAAACTCAGCACTATATTGTACAGACGCGATTCATCGCGTCTCTATTCAGCGCTATCTAATAAGCGTCTTGCAACTCGTAGAAATCAGGCGAGATGTAATCCTTCCGCAAAGGCCAACCTACCCAATCTTCCGGCATCAAAAGCCGCTTGAGATTTGGATGTCCTTCGTAGATAATGCCAAACATATCGTAAGACTCGCGCTCTTGCCAATCTGCGGTTTTCCAAATCCAGTACACAGAAGGGACTACAGGATTTTCCCGTGGTAAGAACACCTTAACTCGAACTTCCTCGGGGCGATCGCTATTATCACCGACTTTAATCAAGTGATACATACTCACCAATTCTTGTCCTGGGCCAAGGTCTATACCACCTTGACATTGGAGATAATTAAACCCGTAGGCATAAAGGGCTGTAGCGGTGGGAAGCAAGAAATCTGCCGACACCTTAATTATCTCTACACCATTCTTATCTGGTGCTAAAAACTCATGGTCAAAGCCATTTTCCGTCAACCACTGGGAAACTTTACCCGCTTGTACCAATGACTCTTCTTTCTCTGCTGGTACTGGTTTAGATTCTTCTTCAGCCACGGGTTTGTTCCTCCTTTTGCGCCTTTTCTGTCAGCAGTGCAGGTGGTATTGGCATACCTATTGCTTCCGCCAATTCCTTCGGTGGTGCAGAGCGAGTATCTGACTGCAAATACTTACCAGTTAAGATTTCCTCTACTGGCTTCAGGTTATGAGTCGTGCTGTAGTAGCGGTGGGTTTGCTTAATTTTATCCCGCTCTTGAATCGACTCATTGGAGATTTTCTTCCGCAGCTTAATGATTGCGTCGATAATTGCTTCTGGACGGGGAGGACAACCAGGCAAATACACATCTACAGGGATCAGTTTATCGACTCCGCGCACTGCCGTGGGGGAATCAACGCTGAACATCCCGCCAGTAATTGTGCAAGCACCCATCGCAATTACATACTTCGGCTCTGGCATTTGTTCATAAAGACGCACCAGTTGGGGAGCCATCTTCATCGTAATAGTCCCTGCCGTAATAATTAAATCGGCTTGGCGGGGGCTAGAACGGGGAATCAGCCCAAAACGGTCAAAGTCAAATCGGGAACCAATTAAAGCTGCAAACTCAATAAAGCAGCAAGCAGTACCAAACAGTAACGGCCACAGACTAGAAAGCCGCGCCCAGTCGTAGAGGTCATCAACCGTCGTCAAAATGACGTTTTCTGAAAGGTCTTGAGTGACATTGGTTCGCTCAATAGGGTTGATGATTCGCTGTTTGTCCTGAGTTGTTAAATTAGAATTCAAGACCATTCCAAAGCTCCTTTACGCCATGCGTAAACTAAAGCGACTACAAGAATTGCAATAAAGACTAGCGCTTCAATAAAAGCCAATAGCCCCAAACGGTGGAAAGCTACCGCCCAAGGATACAAGAATACAGTCTCCACATCAAAGACGACGAAGACTAGAGCAAACATGTAGTAACGGATGTTGAACTGAATCCAGGCTCCCCCGATGGGTTCCATACCAGATTCATAAGTAGTGCGACGTTCTGGGGCATAACCACTAGGTCGTAGGAGCTTGGAAGCTGAGAGCGCTAAGGCAGGTACTAGGCTACAGATTATGAAGAAGCCTAGAAGGTACTCGTAACCGCTGAGGACAAACACAATGAGTATCTACCGCTTAAGGTGTAATTGAAGTGGGGAGTGATGACTATGTACTAGGTACTAGAGACTGGGGACACTTCGACAAGCTCAGTGCATCGTTGGGTACTGGGTATAGGGAAATCCTTACTGAATCTCCAATCCCTCATCCCTAATACGAAATTCTTGATTTTTAATCCCCAATCCCCAATCCCCAATTCCTAGTCTCCAATCCTTTAACTGCGTAACTTTCTTTTACATTATATCTGTTTGGTTTTTCTGAAATCTGGGAAATAGATACACTTCAAGTATTTAATTAGCTTTTGATAGTGATAGAAAAGCCTGACAATTATGTCATAATTTTTAACGTATATTTAAGAATTCTCCTCTGCGAGGCCCTAGCCATGAGCGAACCAGCTGTTGAGACTCCGGTGTTAGACCGCTACGAGTGTCGCGCCTGCGGTTATGTTTACGAACCTGAAAAGGGAGACGACAAGCATGATATTCCTTCAGGGATACTCTTTGCAGAACTGCCCACAAATTGGCGCTGTCCAGTTTGTAGTGCCAAGAAAACCGCTTTTGCCAACATCGGTCCTGCGGGTACTGCATCCGGCTTCAAAGAAAATCTCGGTTACGGTTTGGGTGTCAATAACCTAACGCCAAGCCAAAAGAATATCTTAATTTTTGGCGCTTTGGCCCTTGGCTTCTTGTTTTTCATCAGTCTCTACGGCTTACAATGACAGCCTTTATTTGGGAAATAGGGAGTTATTGTGTAATTAAAATCACATAATTGTGCCGTTTTACCAGTTCCGTAGAGCGGCGATGACCCTCAATACCATATTGGGCTAAGATTTTTTGGGATTTTTGGAAAGCTTTTTAATTCCAAATCTAAAATCGTTCGACTGAGCGAAGCCGAAGTCCAAAATCCGAAACTGGTATAAGGTAAACCTTTTAGAGAACACCTACAGAAATTTAGAAACAACTTAAGAAATACTAATGCATTCAATTGTGAAAGGTTGGCAAAGAATAGCTGCCTTGTTAATAGTAGTCATCATGTGCATCGGTTGTAGCAAAGTTCCTTCTGTTAGCTACAACCCTTGGAAAGTCATTTCTGTGCCAACAGACTCGAATCTACTGGATATTGCTTTTACTAATAACCCTGAGCATGGCTACTTAGTAGGTAGCAATGCCACCCTATTGGAAACCAATGACGGTGGTAATAGCTGGAAACCAATAACATTACAACTGGATGAGCAAAAGTATCGTTTTGACTCAGTAAGTTTTGCAGGCAAAGAAGGCTGGATTGCCGGAGAGCCTGGATTGTTGCTTCATACTACTGATGAAGGTGCTTCTTGGTCGCGTATTCCCCTGAGCGAAAAGCTACCAGGTAGTCCGATCGCAGTTAAGGCACTAGCAGACAATACAGCTGAAATGGCTACTAATGTTGGAGCCATATATAAGACCACAGACGGCGGCAAAAACTGGAAAGCCCAGGTGGAATCAGCAGTGGGTGTGGTGCGTAACTTAGAGCGTTCTGCTGATGGTAAGTATGTTGCTGTTTCCGCTAAGGGTAGTTTCTACTCGACTTGGGAACCAGGCCAAGATGCTTGGGTTCCCCATAACCGCAATAGTTCTCGGCGAGTAGAAAACATGGGCTTTGGTGACAATGGGCAATTGTGGTTGCTAGCTAGAGGAGGTCAAGTTCAGTTTAGTGACCCAACTAAACCTGAAGAATGGCAAGAGGCAAAATATCCAGAGTTATCTACCAGTTGGGGTTTACTGGATTTGGCATATCGCACACCCGAAGAAATTTGGGTAGGTGGCGGTAGCGGTAATTTGCTACGGAGTGCCGACGGTGGCAAAACCTGGGAAAAAGACCGTGACATAGAAGAAGTTGCAGCTAATTTGTACAAGATTGTGTTTTTGGAGCCAGAGCGGGGATTTATAATTGGCGATCGCGGCGTTTTGCTCAAATATCTACCAAATCCTGAAATAACTTCCCCAGAGGCGGCTTAGTAAGAGGGAGTGGGAGGCAGGGGAGCAGAGGGACAAGGTGACAAAAGTTTAGAACTTACAACAAGTCTTTCCCCTTGTCCCCAATTCTCCTTGTCCCCAAGTCCTCTTTCCCATGCCCAATGCCCAATGCCCCATTCCCAACGTACAATTTCTGAGAAGAACGTTGCAACTTGTAACTCTTTCTTATCTTTGTAGGATAATAAACTCAATAACACTCTATGTATAAGGTAGGGATCTAAATGTCAGGTACCACTGGAGAACGTCCGTTTTCGGACATCATTACTAGCGTTCGTTACTGGGTAATTCACAGCATCACCATCCCGGCATTATTTATTGCTGGTTGGCTATTTGTCAGCACCGGACTGGCTTATGATGCTTTTGGTACACCCCGTCCCAATGAGTATTTCACACCAGCACGGCAAGAAGTGCCTATTGTGAAGAACCGTTTTGAAGCTAAAAAACAAGTTGAACAATTTATTGGAAAGTAGTTTGAGATCATGACTAGCGGCAATAACATCAATCAACCAGTTACCTATCCAATTTTTACCGTTAGATGGCTGGCAGTACACACTTTAGGTGTACCAACTGTATTCTTTTTAGGCGCGATCGCCGCAATGCAATTTATTCACCGTTAGGAGCAATTATGGTAGAAAGATCGCCCAATCCCAATAATCAGCCGGTTGAACTAAACCGGACTTCGCTATACCTGGGACTACTACTAGTTTTCGTTCTGGGGATTCTGTTTTCCAGTTACTTCTTTAACTAACTGGAACTACTCTTGTTAATCTTTGTTTGTTAAGCGTGTGTTGATTTGTTGTTAAGGGAGGAGAGAAGCTGTGTCTGGAAGTGGGAGAATTCCCCTGTGGGTCGTCGCTACGATCGCAGGGTTAGGTATAATTACAGTCTTGGGCATTTTCTTTTATGGTGCCTACGCCGGACTCGGTTCTTCGATTTAACATTAGTTAGTTTGAACCGAACACTATAAGTTAGAATTTTCCAGCATTTGTTGAGAAATCAACGTTAAAAAAACCGCCTGTCTCTATGAGATAGGCGGTATTAATTTTGGTCAATAGTCTAGAAACGTATCCGACAGAATTCATAGCAATACGGTTCGGATAAGATCCCTCCACTTGTGGCGACCCCCTTTAAAAGGGATAAGGGAAGAAAATAGCCCCCCCTTTTGAAAGGGAGCCACTGCAATCTTGGGGTCTCCCAAAGTGGAGCAAGTGGCGTGGGTTGGGGGGATCTTCGCTTGATAAACAAGCTAACTGAACTGTATTGGAATTGATAGCACTTGCTTGTCCGAAAACTTGACTAATGACTCATGACTCATGACTAGATTAGCCAATATCGTCCCTTTCAATGTATAAAAATAGAAACGCGAAGGTCACAGCTGGCAAAACCCAACCAATTATGGGAACGAAGATAGAAGGCAAAAAGGAAGCTGCCATAGTAAAGGTTCCTGTTAAATAACACTACAATTCAAAATGAGCTTACTGCAAATTCTGCCAAGATTTTTGAAATTCTAAAGATTTTTAACACAGCCCATCTTGGGAGAAAAGGGGAGCAGAGGGAGTCAAGGGGACAAGGAGGAATTATGGAACCTCCCTTGTCTTCCCCCTCTTCCTTGTCTCTTTTTCATGCTCAATGCCCAATGCCCCCATCCCTTGGTTACATACCCAGGAGTTCATCTAGCTGCAAGTTTGGCAAGTCTGGAGGAATCACGGTTCGCACTATTGTGACTTTGTGGCTTTCTTGTTGAGTTGTCAAATCAAGTGCGATCGCTTCTATGCGAATTTCTAAACAGCCAAAGGGAATCTTTAATTGTGTCATTACTTCCAGACCTCCCAATACATTAGGTAGTAAATTTGTCAATAAATGGGGTCCATCTAGTAACCAGCGAGTTTGATAATCTTCAACCCATAACTTCACAACCACTTGGGGAGGAACTTCAGGCAGTACTACGCGCACTATGATCAACTTGTCGGCGATTAGTTCGCCTTCTGGTACATACAGTTGCGGAATTGGCAAAGGCTCAATGGCACCCGCAGTTATGGATAGAGAAGGGGATAAAGCTAACAAAGGTTCCTTCTCTTCTTCTAAGAAGTAATTATTAGTTGCATCGGCTTCTAGTTCACTCTCTGTATCATCTACAACGATTTCTTGCGCCAACCAAGCTGACGCTATATTTACTTTTATGGGAGGAGGGGGAGGCGGTAGTTGTCTTACTAAAGCCATTGAAAGTGTTGATTCAGATACTTTTTCTATCGCCGTATCTTCCACTGTCTCTAGATCGGTTTCCTTTACTGTGTCTGTATCTTCCCCAAAGTTCTCAAGATCAAAAACTGACTCTTGGCTTTCTTCCCACGTCTCTGTGGCATCATCCAGACTTAATGGCAAGTTGACATCAACATCGGGAGTTCCAGCACTAAGAAAAAGCTGGGTCTGCTGGGCTGAAACATTGCTATCGTAGTTTTGAGATTCCAGTTCATTGATGGATTCAGGCAAAGAGTATCCTTGGCTCTGCATCCACTTCCTTAGTAAAGGAGATGAGTAGAGGTTGCCTGTTGTAATGAATTGTGCGTTTGGCTGGGTTTCTACCTCAGCAACAAATTCTTCCTGAAATTGTTCATTTGGCTGGGTTTCTACCTCAGCAACAGATTCTTCCTGAAATTGTGCATCATCTAGTACTAATTCCGGTACATTTTCATCCTCAGCTACAATTGCGTCTAACTGCGGGAAGTCTTCAGTCGCTTCAACTGCCAATCTATCTGGGGGGACATTATTTTTGACTTCTTCTGCATGACCTGGCAAAGCTTGTACCCGTCTCAAGTATGGAAAAGTCGTATTGAGTATTGACATTCGATGTTGCTTGATAACTAACTGCTCCAAGTTGATAGCAGCTATAGTAGTATCCTTTTCTACAAGCTCCTCTTGTGTAGGGGATTCTGCAATAACATCTGTGCGAGGGTTGGCATCGATTTGAAGAGGTGGCAATTTCGGCAATTGAGGCGAATTGCCTGAATTCTTTAAGTTAGATGTCCGCAGAGTGGTTTCTCGCAGAACTTGCAGGTTAATTTGCGGCGGTAAAGCTGTATTTGGAGATGGATTGAGTATTTGAGATTGGTCTGTTTTTGAAATCTTGACCAGATTGAATAGTTTTAAATCGATTCTCACTGCGGTCTCTGGCTCTGTGGAAGCATCAGGCGAGTCCGATGGGGCTATAGGGTCATTTAAGGATGTACTAGGTTTTGCTGCGGCTGTTATTGCCAGTAATTCTGTTACATCTGCTGTAATGGTGAAGGACTGGCTAGCTAACCGGATGATTTCATCAACATCGGTGAATCGACCATACAAACTGATATCTGCCAAAATTAACTTCGACTCAAAGTCAGCAGGAATATCAATTGAGGTATTGATGGTGAAGGGCAACTCCTGGTCTGGTAAGTGCCGTATCTGGGTCAAGATTTCCGACTCTAGGGGCGATCGCAGTTCAATTCCTAGTTCAAGCGCCTGCAAGCTTTTTGGAGATAATGTTTCACCCTGCTCTAAATTTGTCTTGTCTTTAAGTTCTATGCGCCCATTTATTGTAAGAGCTTGTCCCCAACGAGCAATATAACTATCTCGATCTAAAGTTAACAATAATGGTGGTTCTGTTGCTGGCGAATCTGTAACCTCTTCATCATTCAGAAGCAGTTCAGAATCGGGTAAAGCTAAATCTATTAAATTTTGTAAAATTTGCTCTGCCGTCTCACCTTTGAGCCATACAGGACTTACAGGATCATCGATAACTATATCTTTTTCCGTTTCATCGGGAACAACTGTGGTGACAAGGTTGCTATCTGTAGCAATTTCCAATTTTGCCGAAACTGCGATCGCTTCATCTAGAGTAATTGCAGGCTCTTCCGGGGCAGTATCCAAGTTGCCTTCATCGGGAACAACTGTGGTGGCAGAGTTGCTATGTGTAGCAATTTCCAATTCTGCCGAAACTGCGATCGCTTCATCTAAAGTAATTGCAGCTTCTTCCGGGTCAGTATCCAAATTCTCTTCATCTGGAACAACTGTGGTGACAAGGTTGCTATCTGTAGCAATTTCCAATTTTGCCGAAACTGCGATCGCTTCATCTAGAGTAATTGCAGGCTCTTCCGGGGCAGTATCCAAGTTGCCTTCATCGGGAACAACTGTGGTGGCAGAGTTGCTATGTGTAGCAATTTCCAATTCTGCCGAAACTGCGATCGCTTTATCTAAGGTAATTACGAGTTCTTCTGGGGCGGTGCATTCCAAGTTTCCAGAAACAGTATCAGCCCGATCGGGTGAATTTAATTCTACATTTTTCCTTTGCTCTGCCTCTTCTTCCTCGGACAATACTTTAATTTGGACACTGTATTGCCAAGATTTACCGAGTAAATCCGACATCAAATCGCCAGTACAGCGCAACTCCCAAACTCCCGTATCGAAGTAAGTAAAGGGAATTACCGCCATTAAGCCTTCTGAATTAGTGCGACGCGATCGCTTGAAAATTCGCCGCGTTGGTTGAACTTCCTGAGTTGAAGAGTGAGTTACCCGCACTTCCACGTCTGTATTAGAAAGGCTAGAACGAGCCAAAACTCTATACTGCCCTTCCAAAATTTCCAAATTTGGCGATTCTAGAATATGCCACGAGCGAGCGCCTTGTTTCTGTATCAGAAATTGCCAGTGTTCCATTGTGAGTGATGCCCAGACCGACGAGCCTCTGAGTAATATTGTGTATTAACTTGCTTGCAAGTTTACCCCAGTATTTTGTAAATGTACCCCTTAAATAGTTATCTAGTTAACTCCGTTTTACCGGAAAATTCAATGGATCGCCGTGTTGCTTGTGTGTAAAGCTTTTTTTGTTTCCTGAATATTAACTTTGGCACTCTCCACGGCTAAATTAACAGGAATACAATGGACACTGTTGGCTGTCTACGATCAAATTAATAGGAATATTTTTGTATCATTTTTTACTAAAGCTGTCAAATTTACAATAGACACAACATACAATAAAAATTAAGATTCACTTGACAATTGTTCTTGAATTGTGGTTATCCACATTTTTGCTACAAAAAGGAAAGTAGGATGTGGCTTTTAAGTGGCTGATTTGCGATCGCCTCCGGCAGATGCAAAGCATCATCGCAAATCCACAGTTAACCGCGTAGCACGCCCCCAACTTACCTGAAGCGGTTCAAAAAAGTATCCTCACCTGAGTGAAATGTAGGTGACAATAAGGATTTACAGGAGGGATTCGATGCTAGTCATTTTAATGGACGAGCAAATCCTTGCCCCTGAGCAAGTTTGCCAGTCTTGTTTACTCGCTGACAGGAGCGGTCAACCCCGTTGGCGTGGAGGTGAACTACGCTGTGGTCAAGCCATTCGCAAACTTACTCAACAGCAGCCAGACCAGTATGAGTGCATGATGGGCTTTCGCATTGCCCATATAGAATAGTTTAATTTACCAGCAAGACCAAGTAACTGCGTTATCCTAAGCTCAAGTAACTATATAAATTTAACCACAGGAGAACGCATAATGTCTTGGCGCGGGTCTACAACAGTTTCAGATAGAATTTTTGCTTGTTTGCCTTATTTGCTTCCTCTGATTGAGGTTTTTGTATTTGGTAGATATTTGCTATCAGATTTTCCACCGCTACAACTACTGTTTCTGCCTCTTCTGCCATTGTTGAGAATTTACTACGGCGTGCGTTATGCAGGAATGATCATTTTCTTTGCTTTATTCTTGCTGGTAGTCAGAAACGAAAAAATTAGTCACTTTATTCGTTTCAACACCATGCAAGCAATTCTTTTGGACATCATTATCTTTTTGTTTAACATCCTCACTGATGTTGTGGGACTAGTTCCCGTTGGTGGTTTCGCAATCCAAACTCTATCCACAACCATTTTTATCGGCATAGTGGGAGCAGTTGCATATTCAGTAATCCAGTCTGTAAGCGGGCGTTATGCAGAAATCCCAGCGATTTCCGATGCAGTGTACATGCAAGTACGCTAGTCTTAACGAGCCACTATGGTATTTTCCAGGCGACCAATACCTTCAATTTCGACGCGGACGCGATCGCCTGGATGTAATTGACTTACACCCTCTGGTGTACCTGTAAGTATCAAATCACCTGGTAGTAGCGTCATTACCTGGCTAATGTAGGAAACTAAAACATCAGGGGAAAACACCATCTGATCGATACAGGCAGATTGAACTGGGTTAACATCGTCATTCACAAAAGTCTGCAATCTCGCTCCTGGATTTAACTCCCGTACAATCCAAGGGCCTAAAGGACAGAAAGTATCAAAACCTTTGGCTCGCGTCCATTGAGCATCCAGTTTTTGTAAATCCCGCGCTGTTACGTCATTGGCGATGGTATAGCCCCAAATTTTTGTTTGGGCTACCTCTGGTGTACATTCAAAAGCGTAATCGCCAATCACTAATGCTAATTCTCCTTCGTAGTCAACTCTTTGTGACTGGGGAGGATACTTAATTTCCTTCTCAGATGGAATGATAGTCGTGGGTGGCTTGAGAAAGATTAGTGGTTCAGAAGGTACTGGAGTTCCCATTTCGGCAGCATGTTCTGCATAATTCTTACCCACCGCCACAATTTTTGAGGGAGCGCAAGGAGCCAGAATTTGATAATTTTCTGGTGTCAAAGTTAAATCAGTTGGTTGTCCTTGTAACCAGGGCGGAGCATCTAGCACCTGCACATTGAGGGATAGTTGTAGTATCCCATAGTAAATCTGTCCTTCTTGATTTTGAATTCGCACGTAGCGCTGTGCCATAACCTTGATAAATATCCTTTTATCTGCGATTAGAAACTTCAAGCGGGTAGCAATTCTCAGTTAGCTTTTTAGCAAATCGATTTAGCGTTGAGGCTGAAAGCCGCTATAGAAGAAGATGTCCAGAAAGATACGTTGGTCTCCTCACTCCCCTTGCGGGTCAATGAGAGGCTCTGGAGATAGCCTTACGACCTAGTTTTCATTAGGGACATCCAACAAAAAATACGAACTTCGGCGATTTGGCTAATGATTCAAATTGAAAACTGGTAAGATTATAGTTCCTTGTTGCTTCCGATGTTGATTAATACTAGTATTTTAAATTTAAATTTAGTATAAATTAATGTCAGCAACCGTTTTGTCCATAAGGAAACTGGAAAATATGACTACAAATTACGAAACAATGTACATCCTCCGTCCCGACCTAGGAGACGAACAGGCAGAGCAAGCAATTACTAAATATCAGAATTTGCTTCGTGACCAAGGCGCTGAGGATATCCAAATTCAAAATCGTGGTAAGCGTCGTCTAGCTTATGAAATTAAAAAACACCGCGATGGGATCTATATCCAGTTAAACTACACTGCGCCTGCAACTGCGATCGCTCCTTTTGAACGCGCTATGCGCTTGAGTGAAGAAGTGATTCGCTATTTGACAATTAAGCAGGATATCGCAGAGGAAAAACCCCCTAAAGAGGAAAAGGAAAAGCCTACTAAAGTAGCTGCAACAGTCTAAGGAGCAGGGAACAGACAGAGGGGAGCAGAGAAGCAGTTTTAGTAAATCTTTCCCCAATTCCCCCAATTCCCAATTTCCATTCAGTAAAATTTTGTCTTCTTCTTTTTTCGTAACTTATTTGGGAATGCTAAATTAACAAATACTTGCCAAAGGTAGTACTCCCGCAGTTATACCTAAGAGTGGACAAGATTCTGAATGGGAGCTGTAAGCTACTGTGAGCCAATCTGATACACCCAATATTCAAATTCTATATACGGAAGTTTCGCAGCTACGCCAAGAGTTGCAACTCCGCGATCAATTAGTGCAACAACTATCTCAAGAACTCTTCCGGCTGGTAAAGGGTAATACTAGTTTTATGCCCCAGCAGCAGGAGCTTGAGCGCGATCTGAGCCAGTTACAGGCATTGCAAGAACAACTCCAAGCCGTTGAGCAGCAGGTGGCGTTCTACCAAGAGCAAATTACAACTCGTGACTCCGAAATTTATCAATTGCGACAGTCAGTCCAAGAACTTACAGATCGCACTCGGATGTTAGAGCAAGTAGTACAAGAGTTACCTCAAATTTACCGTCGAAAGTTTGAGGAGCGGATGACACCAGTGAGAGAAAAGGTAGCAATGCTACAACGGGAAAATCGCCAACTGCAAGCAGAACTGCAAAGTGTGAGTTACCGTTTAGCACTCAAAACTCGCAATGCTAGTCACAGTGGAATTGATTTGCCAAATTTTCCCCGCCCAGCGTCGGAACAAACTAATCTTTCAACTCCCCAGAATGCCTAAAGTTACTATTATGGTGGAATCGAAGAGGTAAGAAATTATCGATAGCAAAGCATCTTGGAGACATCCAGGTAATACGTTAAGTAAAAATCACTATAGAGTTAGAAATAACGCAAAGGCTAATATTCTAACCTTTCTTACCTCTTGCTTCTTTGTGCTAGTTGCGTCGGATGTAGAGCAATTAGCTTAGAGTAATTTAATGGCCCTAGGGAAGAATGCAAAGAATTGCATTTTCTTTGACTGATTTTGGTAATTTTCCGCTTTTATCTGTCTTGAGGCCACCTAGTTCAAAGCCATAAGTTTTCCTTAACATTTCATTATCTAGATAATATAAAAAATCAGCCTGCTAGCACCAGACTGTTATCTTTGACGATGTGAGAATATTTGGGGAATGTGAAAAAATGCAAATGTTTATTGACTCTAACATCCATCTGAAGGTAGATTTATTATCTGAGCCTGCTAGCACCAGACTAAATATCTTCACCAGTAAAAATGTCTTCGTAAGTGGGAAAAATTTCAAAAACTGAATCTAGCTGGGTAAGTTCCAAAATTAGCCGTACAGGAGCTTGCACGTTGCATAGAACTAAACGGCAACCGCTCTGGCGTGCAGCCTTCAACCCTTTGACTAAAGGGACTAACCCAGAACTGTCCATGAAATTAACTTCTGCTAAATCAATAACCCAGAGTTGATGAGCTTGAGGCACTACTCCAGCCATCTGTTCGCTCAAAGCCTTGCCGCCTTCTAAGTCTATGCTTCCTTGGGGTTTAAACAAAATAACTTGAAGTTCTTGTGTGAGAATCATAAATTGAACAGGGTAATTGGAATACTTGACTAAAAATCGAAAAATGACATAAATACCTCTTCTCTTTCAACGGCAAAATGACTGTTTTCCCTAGATATTTAGGAAATTGCAGCCGTGCAATTGAAAGTAATTATTTCAGTATTCATGTCGTATAATTTGTGATAACTTTCATAAGTATAGGCATAAGGACATCATAATTTCGGTATCAAGCGTATCTTTTACGAAATTTTTATAATTTAACTAGAAATATATAAAGTTTTTGTAATTTCTTTTTATTTATTTTCAAATAAAATTAACTTGTGATAGTAAATGCTAATATCTATAAAGTTAATAATCAAAAATTAATAGTTTCCATAGAGTATGAACTATGGATTACTTAGAATTAAACTGATGATCGAATAAGTCAATGTAGCGGTTTGATTGACACCCCACCCAAAAACAAGCAAAGATATAGTAAAAGTAAAAATTTGTAAAGACGGCGGTGCGGAATGTCTTTAGAGCTGATTTCACTAGAAAATATCCAGGAATTGGCCCATAATTACGGGTATTGGGCAATTTTTTTGGGAATTTTGCTAGAAAATTTAGGCATTCCCCTTCCTGGTGAAACCGTGACCCTTGTGGGCGGGTTTTTAGCTGGCAGCGATGAACTAAATTACTGGCTGGTTCTCGGTGACGCAATTATGGGTGCAGTAATTGGCGGCACTTGTGGTTATTGGATTGGTAAAGTTAGCGGTTGGTCTTTTCTGGTAAAAGTTGGTAGCATATTTCGGATTTCTGAAGTGCGGTTGCTGACTATTAAAGACCAATTTAGTCAAAATTCTGCTAAAGCTGTATTTTTCGGACGTTTTTTAGCATTATTGCGAGTTTTTGCGGCACCACTAGCTGGTATAGCCGAAATGCCTTTTGGAAAATTCTTTTTATACAATTTTTTAGGAGCAGTTGCTTGGGCTAGTTTGATGGTGACATTAGCTTTTTTTGCTGGCAAAATTGTCTCTTTAGAACAATTGGTTGCTTGGGTAGGTCAATTTGCGATCGCAGCTTTACTAATCATCACTGCCTTAATTGTTGTACCCCTATGGCTAGAGTCTCGCCAAGTTAAAGAAGCGAGTAGTGAAGAGTAAAACTGAGGAGTTAGGAGTAAAGTAAAAAGTTATTTTTTGAATTTTTACTTTTGTATTTTGCATTTTAACTCCTAACTCTGCCGATTTTAGATTTCTCCTTCAATCTAAAATTGAATTGACTCTTAACTTTTTATTTGCCGCGACCAAATGCGAGTTGGTAGTCCCCAAACATAGATAAAACCTTCAGCAGCTTTATGGTCAAATTGGTCATCGGCTCCGTAGGTTGCCAAATCAGGAGTATAGAGGGAACTATCGCTCGAACGCCCAACTATCGTGGAGTTACCCTTGAATAGCTTCACTCGCACAGTTCCAGAGACTCGCTCTTGTGTCTTTTGAATAAAGGCATCTAGTGCAACTTTGAGTGGACTGTACCACAAACCGTTGTAAACGATTTGGCTATAAGTTTCTTCAATGCCACGTTTGTAATGGGTGACATCTGCCGTCAAAGTCAAGCTTTCTAAATCCCGATGTGCCTGAATTAGCACTAACATCGCGGGTGATTCGTAGATTTCCCGCGATTTGATGCCAACCAGACGGTTTTCAATCATATCTATCCGTCCAACACCGTGATTTCCTACAAGCTGATTGAGTTCTTCAATTAGTTCAACTGGCTGTTTAGCTATACCGTTGAGGGTTGTGGGAATACCACCGTGGAAACCAATTTTGATGTACTCTGGCTCGTTGGGAGTGTCAGCGATCGCTTTAGTCATCTCATAAATTTCTTCTGGTGGCTCAAATGATGGATCTTCGAGTAAACCAGCTTCAATGCTACGACCGAGCAAATTTTTGTCAATGCTGTAGGGAGAAGATTTTTTGACTGGTGAGGGGATACCAAACTTCTCACCATAAGCGATGGTTTCCTCACGGCTCATACCCCATTCTCTGGCTGGTGCGAGGATTTTTAGGTTGGGGTTGAGGGCAGTCACAGAGACATCAAAGCGAACCTGATCGTTACCTTTGCCAGTGCAACCGTGAGCGATCGCATCAGCACCATATTTTTCAGCCGTTTCTACTAATATCTTAGCGATCAGTGGACGGGCAAGAGCAGTTCCTAGAGGATAACGATTTTCATAAAGTGCGTTGGCTTGAATCGCTCCAAAAGCGTAATCTTTAACGAAGCTGTCTTTGACATCCGCCACGAGTGATTCACTTGCACCCGATTTCAGAGCTTTTTCTCGAATTGGCTCTAATTCATCTCCCTGACCTAAATCTGCTGCTAGGGTAATCACCTCTTCCACACCCCACTCCTGTTTGAGGTAAGGGATGCAAACGGAAGTATCCACTCCACCAGAATATGCCAGGACAACCTTTTTGGCGCGACCCATTAATTTCTCCACTTAGGACAACAAAGAATGAGTCATTATTATATCTGAACTAACCCAGGTATATTTTATTCATGCAACAACCTATAGAAGGATTTAGAAGTTAGGAGTCAGAATTACGGTTCACTCTCGTGGAAGTTTACTTATAAAGCGATCGCTTGAATATAAATATTTTTAAGCCAGTTTTGAACGTCTCAATATTTTTAATGAGATTAATGGAAAATATTTTTTGTTTTCAAGAAGTGTTGATAATCAGCTTCAAATATCAACATAGCCTACTGTAAATATGGAATAAGTTTACACAACTTTTACATATAACTGACAAACTTGAAGATTTAACCACGATCATCTTTTGTTTATTATTTCTTAACCTACATACATAGGTTGAAAGTTTATTTAAGTGAAATTACAGAATTAATCATTTTTTAGCTTCGGAGCTTTGTCTGATGAAATTAGCTAAAGATATTAGCATTGCTGCTTTTGCTGTTGCTATCTCGGTTGCTACTATTGTTAAACCGACGCAAGCTGCCTTGGTTAATTATGGTTTCACCGTGAATGCGACATCGGGCGATAATCCCGGTCAATATTTCGGCTCTTTTCAATATAATGACTCGATCTTAACCAGCATAGGTGAGGAAACTCTAGGCGTTAGCAATGGATTATCTATTGCCTTTGACTACTTGGGTAGTCAGTATACAGAGGCAAGTGATTTTGATTACCCAGTATCTCCTGTAGTCAGCTTTACAGATGGCAACCTGTCAGGACTGAGCTATTTAGTTGAAGATCAGTTTTTTATTGGTAACGATCCAGGTAATCCAAATACAGGTGGAACAAAATTTTATAGCATTCTGAGTGCTGACTTATTGTCTACAACAGAGTTGGGTACAGTAAGCTACTCTAAGAGTACACCCGTACCAGAACCGATGACTCTTGGTGGTATAGCGATGGCAGGTGCTATGGCGTTGGGAATGAAACGCAAGAAAAAACTATCTGGAGTGAATTAGTTAGCGCTACTTTGCAAATGAATGTAGAGACGTTATTTATAACGTCTCTACATTCATAAGTCTAAGTAAAATCACCAGTAGGATTCTTACGTTTGATGCCAATTACAGATGGTTTAGGAAAGCTTCTAGGTTGACCTTTACCACCGTCAGCAGTTGGGATATTACTTGGCCAACTACTACCACGAGGCACTGTGCGAGCCTGATTGAATGTAACACCACTCAAATCCAGTAATTCAATATCACGACTCAAAATCGTACCATCGTTAATTGGGCTATCTTCACCAGGATGCTGGACGGAAATAATCAGCGTATCTCCCACAAAAGTTGGCCCGGTCATCTCACAACGCACTGGCCCATGAGCAAACGGTATTACCTCTCCCGCGTTAGCACCAGTAGTAGGAATGTAGAATAGCCAGTTATTACCAAAAACTCCTGTGAAGTTAGAAACATTACCATTGGCTGTGTGGTCGATGGTAGTTACAGTACCGGCAGCACCAACATTAAAACCATTGTGAGTGGTGGTAGACATATCTGTTACCCCCCAAATATTTGCCTTATTGTCGAACACTAGGTTATCTACATTGGCAAAACCAGCACCAGAAATTGATCCGGCTTCTCCACCCTGAGCAAATCTCTGCCAACGGAAGGTTAGACCTGCGCCATCAACACTATCTTCAATAATTTTGTACAATCCCCCTGATTGCTGCGTTGCGTTGACATCTTTACTCAACTTGGCAACCTGGAAAATGCGTGAATCTGGATAACCGTCACTTCCCGGCGCACCATCAGTATATGCAATGAACACTTCTTTAGTGGTCGGATGCACTTCTATATCTTCTGGACGTGCGGTGGGAGTTCCGCCGGCTAAATTCGCTGCTAAGAAGGCATCAGCGAGAATAGCACCTTGGGAAGTGTAGAAGTCAGATAGCTTCTTACCTTGATAACCAGGTAGTCTATCAGCTTCATTGGTGCGATCGACTGCGAGGGAACCACCATCTGTAGTTTGACCTGCAATACCATTGCGTTTTGGTAGAGGTAAAAGACCATTTCTTTGAGCCGAACCCAAAGCAGCAAACTCCACAGAAGAAATCACCGATGGTGAAATAGGATTGGTGGGACTAGTTAAACGTAACGGTATCCATTGACCCGTACCATTTGGATTGTAGCGGGCGACATACAATGTACCACTTTCCCACAAACTGCTGTTAGCTTTACTGGTTGGTGAAGAAATCACACCTGCACTGATAAATTTCCAGGTGTGTCCCCCACGTCTATCATCACCCATGTAGGCGATTAATGGTTTCTTAGCTTCAGCACGGATGGCAACGTTTTCATGGCGGAAACGACCCAACGAAGTATGTTTACGAGGGCGGAAATTCGGATTAACAGGATCAATTTCGACAATCCAACCGTATTTTTCACCAACTAAACCGAAGGTCTTACCAGTGGTGCCATCGATGTAACCTGTTTGAGTACCATTAGGGGTAACTGGTTCTGTGACACCAACAAAAGATCCTACACTTCCTTGAAAGTTTTCTTCAGCACTTAAAATAGTTCCCCAAGGAGTTGTACCGCCAGAGCAGTTATAGCCAGTGCCGATAATTTTGTTACCCAATCCATCGGAGGAGAGGTTAAATACTTGGGTTGCAGCTGGACCAGTTGCGATGAGATAGTTTTGATCGCCTTTTTGGTAGCTACGACTTCCCCAAGAAGTGACATTTTTATACTCATCACTCCTTTGGCTATTAATTCCCAACCCAGAAAGACCATGAAGGCGGCGATTCCTCACATCACCTTTAACCACAGCATAACGGTTACTGGAATTACGTCGGGAGATGCGGATGATTGATCCGCCTAAGTTATATAGTGCTTCGCCGTCAAATTCAATATTTCTAGTAGAAGGTAAAGCCCAACCAATCACCGATTCAAAGGTGGTAGGCAATCCTTTAACATCTGCTGGAGCTTCTGGTGCTAGATCGGAAAAAGGAAAACTCACATATTCGTGATTGACCCACAAATAGCCGACATCGTTGGTTCTGCCCAGAGGAATAAAACCCGTATAATCGTTGTTGTAGCCGAAATAATCATCAGGGTTAGGAAAGACGCGATCGCCCCAGCTGATAATTACATAACGTTCATACTCTGGTGGCACTACAACATCATCAACTACGTTGTAGCTGTTTAACTTCGCATTTGCAGATGGATTGATTACCTGCCCTTGACAAATTGCAGTTGGCAAAAAACTTTTTTGCTGTCTATAAATCGGTAAGGGATGGGGTAAGCGCACTGGTGTAAAGCTTAGTCGTCTGTTATTTGCTCCTGCAATTTTAGAAATACCATCTAGAATTGTGTCTCCCAATACAGTAGCACCAGCACTGCCAGCAAAAAATACTAAAATTTGTCTGCGACTTAATTTAGACATCAAACTCTCCTCTGTTGTGACATAAAAAATTTAGTAGAGGCAAATCTTGATTACTGACAGAAAAAGCCATCAATTATTTACGTGAAATGCCACAGATTTTGAACAGTAAGTAACCTGTTATTAACAAAAGGTTGTTTGCTATTTAGGTTACATAGCTAGACAAAAAGTTTTAAGTTTGTCATATAATCTAATGACCAAAAATTAACATTAGGTTATATGTTGATTAATGGAGATTTATCAAACAAAATTCAGGAGTCAGAAGTCATAATTCAGAATGAATTCTGCCCTGTTAAATAAACTTACTTTGAGAATTTTCGGACGGATACCAATTAGAGATGGTCGGGTAATACCTATAAAAATTATTTCCTTTGACATTTTCTTAACCAGAATCAGCTAAGGAACAGTGTCAGCGCCTCATCTGTCCTATTCTGGAGATGGATAAATAATGTTGTGGGTGAGACTGTGTTTTTCAGCGTTGTGATACCGACTTATAATCGCCAACCGATCTTAGAAAAGTGCCTCCGCGCCTTGGAGGTGCAAGAGTTAAGCCAGCCAAGTTCGGTTACTAATTACGAGATTGTCTTGGTGGATGATGGTTCTACTGATGGCACATTGGAGTGGTTGGCAGAACATAAAGAAGAGTTTCGCCATGTGCGATGGTTTCAGCAAGATCATGCTGGCCCAGCTGCGGCTCGGAATTTGGGAGTAAAAAAGGCGCTGGGAGACACAATTATCTTTATTGATAGTGATTTAGTAGTGCTGAATAATTTCTTGCAAGCTCATGCTAATGCATTATTGCAGGGACAAGAGAAATTAGGGAGCGATCGCTTTTTCACTTACGGCGCAGTTATTAATACTTGTAATTTCGACAATCCAACGGCTGAACCCTACAAAGTCACAGATTTTTCAGCAGCTTTTTTTGCTACCGGAAATGTAGCAATTCCTAAACATTGGCTAGAGAAAGCCGGACTTTTTGATACCAGTTTCCAACTCTATGGCTGGGAAGATTTAGAATTGGGTGTGCGACTGAAAAAACTAGATTTGACACTAATTAAATGTCCAGAAGCCGTTGGATATCACTGGCATCCAGCATTTAAATTAGAGCAAATTCCCCGATTGATTGACCAAGAAATTCAACGCGGACGTATGGGAGTTTTGTTTTATCAAAAACATCCCACATGGGAAGTGCGAATGATGATTCAAATGACTTGGCTGCATCGTTTACTTTGGGGACTTTTGTCCCTCAATGGCGCACTTAATGAACGGACAATGGCTCCATTATTGCAATGGCTAATTAACTTAGGTAAACCTCAATTAGCTTTAGAAATTGCTCGGATTTTCCTCAATTGGTATAACGTGAAGGGTGTCTATGAAGCCTATGCCGAAATGCAACAAGCATTGTGATTACATACCATGAGACTGGTATTTTATCCGGTCACATTACGTCAAAATCGCTCCACCCATCAACCGCTCATATCGATATTTCAATTCTTCTTTTATTAAATACCAGCGCTCTAGAGTAACATCCATCTCTATTATTTTTTCTGCTGCTTGCCGCGCTAAAAGTAAAACTTCTTCATCTTCAACCAAACTTGCTAAGGTAAAATCTGGCACTCCCGATTGACGAGTTCCCAGTACTTGTCCTGGCCCACGAAAACGCATATCCATCTCGGAGATGAAAAAGCCATCCTGAGATTGCTCCAACACCTTCAATCGTTGTTGAGCATCAGGGCTTCTGGAACTGCTCATCAACAAACAATAAGACTGAGCCGCGTCACGACCGACACGCCCGCGCAGTTGGTGCAGTTGCGATAAGCCAAATCGCTCTGCATTTTCAATGAGCATAACTGTAGCATTAGGTACGTCTACACCTACCTCAACAACAGTAGTCGAAACCAAAACCTGCGTTTGGTTATCACGGAATTTGGTAATAGATTCGTCCTTTTCGGCTGAACTCATGCGACCGTGTAGCAACCCAACTTGAAAGTCAGGAAAAACGCTTTCTTGTAACTTTTGATGCTCATCAACAGCCGATCGCAAATCTAATTTTTCTGATTCTTCCACTAATGGCAAAACCACATAAACTTGTCTACCTTGGACAATTTCTCGGCGGATCAGGTCGTAAGCATGGTTGCGTTGCTGACCAGACAATACTGTTGTCTGAATCTTTTGCCGTCCTGGTGGTAACTCATCAATCTGACTCACATCCAAATCGCCATGTATCGTCAACGCTAAGGTTCGGGGAATCGGGGTAGCTGTCATAGTTAACACATGGGGTTGCTCGCCTTTTTGCTGCAAACGCGCTCGTTGTTCTACCCCAAAGCGATGCTGTTCATCTATCACCACTAACCCCAATTGCTGGAAGTTTACAGAGTCTTGAATTAAGGCATGAGTTCCCACTAACAGAGGTAATTCACCAGTTCCTAACTGAGAATGTATTTGTCTTCGTTTCGCAGTTTTGGTGGAACCTGTCAGTAATTCCACTGGTAAATGCAAGAGATTAAACCAACTAACCAACTTACGATAATGTTGTTCTGCCAAAACTTCTGTGGGAGCCATTAACGCCGCTTGGTAGCCAGATTGAATTGCTGCAAGGATAGCTAGCACGGCAACGACTGTTTTACCAGAACCGACATCACCTTGCACCAAACGATTCATTGGCACAGGTTTTTGTAAATCGTTGAGAATATCGTTAAGGACTCGTTGCTGCGCGCCAGTGAGTTTAAAAGGCAGTATTTCGTGGAATTTTTCTACAAGTTGGCCTCGCGGGACGAGGATGGCGCTAGTTTGAATTGCCCTTGCTTGCTGCTGACGTTGCAATAACCCAAGTTGCAGGTAGAAAAATTCATCAAAAACTAGGCGACGACGGGCAACTTGTAGGGCGGCGCTATCGCTAGGAAAATGGATATTAGCGATCGCATCTTTCAATTCCATCAAACCATATTTCTGCCGCAAACCACTTGGTAAAGGGTCTTTCAGGTTAGCGGCAGCAGGTAAAGCAGCAATTACCGCCTGTCGGACTGTATTTGCCACCACGCCTTCAGTCAATCCATAAATTGGCACTACTCGCCCAATATTCAGCGACTCAATCGAATCTCCTGGATTTGCCAAAACTTCTAGTTCTGGATTATCAAGCGTCAAGCCGTATTTACTTTCTTTCACCAACCCACACGCGGCTAAAATACTACCCACTGGATAACGACGTTTTAAACTTTCTTGCCAAGCGCGACTACTAAAACGTGTACCTGCGTAAAAACGGCCAATTTTGATTTGACCGCTATTATCTTTTACAACCAGTTCTAAAATTGATAATTTCTGATTTTTCGGGCTACTAAAGCAGTTACAACGCTTTACTGTAGCCACTATTGTCACCGTCTCACCTGCCTGTAACTCGCGGATATTCACCTGACGCGCATAATCAATGTGGTCACGAGGATAATAGAAAAGCAAGTCGCGGACGGTGTGTAAACCAAGCCGTGCCAAATTATCAGCTTTTTTGAAACCTATTTCTGGTAAATCACTGAGTTTTTGGTCAATTTTCGGTGCAAGCCTCCGACTCACCTCAGTAACGATGGGAGATTTTGGTTTCTGGATTTTTAATTGATTAATTCTCCTCTGCTCCCCTGCTCCCCTGCTCCCCTGCTTCCCGTCTTCCCCCTGCTCATCTTGCTGTAGTTGGGAAAGATACCTACGAGTTTCTGCTACTAAATGTTGTCTTTCTTCCAGTGCTAAATGTGGATAACTAGCAAATTGCACTGCTAGTCCTTGCCAACGGCGGCGTTCAGTTTGGGGTAAGCCTGTTGGGAACTTGCCCAAAGTCAGGCTTAAAAATTCACTGAAGCGATATTCTCTACCCACCAAATCTGTAAAGCCCCGTTCGGCTTCTATTGCCAAGGCTTTGTGCAATCGTATCCAATCTGGTTTTTCATTAGTCATTGGTCATTAGTCATTAGTCATTAGTCATTGGTCATTGGTGAGCCAGTGCGGTCTTCTCCCAAAGGGAGAGGCTAGCGCCAAGGGAGTTTCCCCCATGAGCAACTGGTGAACCCGAAGGGTCATTTGACTCTGGACAAATGACTAATCTTCAAACCAACTAGCACGCCATGCAGCTTCAGCTTCAGCGATCGCCTTTTCTCGATGTTTCTTTTGATACTCTCGTCCTAGCTTGTTTAGCTGAACTAAAATACTGCGGATTTGCCTGCGCTCAGATGAGAGTGTCACATCAGCAAATTCAATTTCTCCTAGCCGCAGGTTAATAGCCATAATTTGCGTCAGCCCAGAATCTTCTGACTGCTGCTCATTTTCAATTTCAATTACTAAGTTTAATAAGTTAGGTGGCCCTGGCATGACCTCAGCCGATGCTTCTGATGCAGCCGCAGCCGCTGCTGCTAAAATCGGTTCTGGTAATTTTTTAGGTAATACTCCAGATTTTTGTATTAAAACATTAGCATCATGCGATAGTTTTTTTAGTATATCTTGCGTTACTTCTTCTAAGTTCTGTTGCCATTTTACTAGTTCTATAGGATTAGAGGTGTCGGCGGTGAGAGACTGAGAATTCGAGGTGTACAGAAGTTCAGAAGATGTTACTTCCTTATTCTCCTCATCTTCATCTTCTTCATCTCCTTTATCTAACCCAACTTCCTGACTTTTAATAGAAGTGAGCAATTGTTCGGCTGCCACTTGCCCCAACTTGCGGATGGCTTGTTGCAATTGCTGGCGCTGATTTAATGACAAATGCAGAAAGTTTTCGGGATACCCCTGTGTACAAAGGTGATAACTCGCCAGAATCAACTGTTTCCGTACAGCTAGCCCCAAGGTGTTTAGATAACTAGCATAAGCAGTTTGTAGTTCTACTGCGATCGCCCGAATCGCTTCTTTTAATGCTGCAATATCCCGTTCAATTCGCTCGATTGCTCTTGCCATATCTTTTCATTCTTGTCCATGTGAACTATTACATAGTACAAATGTACGAATTTATTTTATAATAGCTTCCCAAAGAAGTTTAGATTTTAAATTAAATGCGATATTTCGCGTCTCTACTAAAAAAACACAGGTCAGGCTATTTGCTTGACCTGTTTGGTAAAGAGTCATTTGTCATTTGTCCTTTGTCATTTGTGAATGACCCTTCGGGTTCACCAGTTGCTCATGGGGGAAACCCCCTTGGCGCTAGCCTCTCCCTTTGGGAGAAGACCGCACTGGCTCACCAATGACCAATGACCAATAATATTACTTACCGCCCATTTGTGCAGCGACTTCATCAGCAAAGCTAATTTCTTGCTTCTCAATACCTTCGCCCAATATATAGCGGACAAAGCGAGTCACTTGAATCTCTTCGCCTAATTTCGTCTTCGCTTGCTTAAAGAGGTCTTCCACGGAAATACTCTGATCGCGGATGTAAGGCTGATCGATCAAAGTCAATTCTTTCAGGCGTTTTTCAATCCGTCCCTGAACAATCTTTTCTTTGATATTCTCTGGCTTGTTCGCCAAATCATCCTTGCCCATTTCAATGTCTTTTTCTTTTTGGGCAACTTCGGCGGGGATTTGGTCTACACTTACATACTCGACATTTGGACAAGCCGCAACTTGCATTGCAGTGTTCCGTGCCAAGCTTTGGAACTCTTGATTGGTAGCCACTGACTCACTTTGAGAACCTAGTTCTACTAATACACCAACTCGACCGCCAGTGTGAATGTAGCTGTCTACTACACCTTGCGTGCCTTCTGCTAGTGCAAAATTAACAAAGCGGCGCACTTGGATATTTTCACCGAGCGTAGCAATCGTTTGCTTGATGAATTCTTCTACAGTCCCGCCTGGACTATCAGCATACTGTTGAGCCAACAAAGACTCAACACTATCAGCTGCCGCTGCTTGCTTTGCCAGGTTCTTAACTAAAGCTTTAAAAGCTTCGTTACGAGCAACAAAGTCGGTTTGGCAGTTGACTTCAATGAGTACACCCACTTGGCCACCTGGCTGAATGTAAGTGTCTACTAGACCTTCTGCCGCAACGCGATCGCTTTTTGCCCCCGCTTTAGAGATGCCCTTTTTCCGTAGCCAGTCTGCGGCTTCTTCTACGTTACCTTCAGTCTCTATCAGCGCTTTTTTGCAGTCCATCATGCCGGCACCAGTTTTTTGGCGTAGCTCTTGGACGAGTTTTGCAGATATTTCCGCCATTTTGCCTCAATTCCTAACTTGACCTCGAGTTGTAATCACTCACCTAATTTAGTGCTGAGTGCTGAGTTTTGAGTGTTCAGTCATCAATTTTATTCTTCATTGACAAATCACAACTTAACAACTTCAAAAATCAAGACTCAACATTACTAAATTTGCTGAGTCTTTCTATCTTACTCAGCACGGGCTAAACCTTAGCTTTCCGCTAACAGCACTATTCTTCTGTTTCTTCGTCGGGAATTACGGCATCAGTATATTCGGTTTCTTCGTAGTCATCGTCATACTCACTACCGTCGTAATCTTCGTAATCATCTTCAGCATCTAGCTGACCGTGACGACCTTCATAAATGGCATCTGCCAATTTTCCGACTATCAGCTTAATTGATCTGATAGCATCGTCGTTTGCTGGGATGGGGATATCTACTACATCTGGATCGCAGTTTGTATCCAACATGGACACAATGGGAATATTCAGCTTTTGGCATTCTTGAACTGCGTTATATTCCCGTCGTTGGTCTACGATTACCACGATATCGGGCACTTTCCGCATTGTTTTAATGCCGCCTAAATATTTTTGAAGCTTCGTCATTTCCCGACGTAGCATTGAGGCTTCTTTTTTCGGTAATAAATCTAGTGCGCCAGTTTCCTCACGGCGTTCTAAATCTTTCAGGCGGTCAACCCGTGTTTTGATGGTTGCCCAGTTGGTCAACATTCCGCCCAACCAGCGTTGGTTAATGTAGTGGGAACCACAACGGCTAGCTTCTTGGGCAATAATTCCAGCTGCTTGGCGCTTGGTGCCGACAAAAAGAAATTTCTTCCCTTGTTCTGCGTGCGATCGCATGTAATTGTAGGCATTATCCATCAACTGGGCAGTTTGCACCAAGTCGATAATATGCACGCCATTGCGGGAAGTATAAATGTAAGGAGACATTTTTGGGTTCCAACGCCGGGTCTGATGCCCAAAGTGAACCCCTGACTCCATCATTTGAGCCAATGAAACTACTGGCATATATTTTTCAACTCCAATTCGGGTTAAACCTCCATCCAAGTGTATTTCCCAATCGGGAAACACCCGAATTCTTAGATGTGCGAGATTAGTTAACCATACTAGGTTAGCACATTCGCTAGAGTGTTTGCTAAGGGCGATAAAATAGCGCTGCCCATTCAACAATAGGAAGCGCTATGCTTTTATTTAACTCAGAAATTACGAATTAGTTAAACTAGCCCAAAAAACCTATCTACTAGCGTTCTTCCTCATCCTTGGACTTGGGTTTTTGTCGCCTTTGTTCTACCTGCTCGTCGATAGTTTCTCTCATTTTGCGATCGGCAGCGTCCATCGCAGAATACTTAAAACGGTTGATTATGCCACTGAAGAAGTTGCTAAAGAATCTTTCAATTTCCTGCATAATTTAATACCTCGGTATTTAAAGGTAAATTCTTGACTTTACATTGGTCTTGGAATTTCTATTGGAAGTTGTAAATAAAACGCTAACCTCTGAAAATCACTGTATAAAACAGTTTCCTCAATCAAATTAGTACTGTTGAGATTTCTGAGATTGAAACGTGGTATACCCCATATATTGTATTCTGTCTAAGGTAATAAATATAGCAAAGACATAGGTAACAAATTGTTTACTTGGGATTGGGCTGAGATATAAGCAAAACCTGGCAGATGATCTCGAAGGGCTTGATTTTCTGTTGTAAATTAATGGGTGAAAAATTCAGATATAGCAAATTACCAAACCCAGACAGGGTAAAGTTTTTCAAACCGTCTTGCAGTAAATTAAACGTATCTTAGTTTCATGGCCAGTTGAAAAGAGATCGCTAAATCTTCACGTCTTTATCATTAGATTTCCTGATGTCTAGCGATTCATGTCTCAAAGATGATGAAGTTCAAGGGTACTACCATGAAACTATTATTACTCAGTAAAAATGGATGCAACATCTACGGCGGATATAGCTACAGCAACTTCTGGACTTACACCCTGTATGTTACTGAATAGTATCAGGATCTACATTGAGCGATCGCAACCTCGCCTTTAACTGTTCTATCTGCAATTCTGCATGTTCTGCTCGTTGGCGTTCCTGTTCTACTAGTTCTTCTGCCTGCTGTCTTGCTAAAACTTCTTGTCGTAAAGCTTCTGCCAGTTCATTTGGAATCAGTAATTTTTCCCCTGTATCCTCTCGATAAAATCCAATTAGCCTTCCATCAACCACCAAGCGCAGTTGTAAGGGTTCACTGCGCCCATCTTGTATGGGTTCGTAAATTTCTCCCCGCAGGCGATAGCCACTTAGCTGTTGTTCCACCCACTCGCCTTTAGGGTCAAATAGCCAGTATTCCTTGACACCTAACTGCTCATAGAGGGTCTTTTTAAAGATTTCGTCTTGTCCCTTAGTCCCAAAGGATGTCATTTCAAAAATAACTGTGGGTACTTGACCCTCTTCCCAGATTTTATAGTTGTCCCGACCACCGGGTGCAACATCAAAAATCACCATCACGTCTGGGGCTACCCGCAACTTAGGAAAGCCTTGTGCATAGTAAAGAAATTGATTTCCCAATACTGTTGCCTGACGATTTGCCAAATACTGCTTCAGGACTTCTAAGGTAGTTAGTAAGGCATAAAGGTGGTCGTAAGTTTCTGCCACTGGTTGACCATCAGCACTGGGGTAGAATATTTCTGATTCGACACTAACAGGTAAAGTAGCCGTCATGGTTGTAAAATCAGTGCTACGAGATTATTGTAGAACAACTCTAGTTCTCCCTAACTTGGGATGTGCAAGCTTTTCAAAATATAACTAGATAACTCACAAAATCCTTCACCTTCGGCGGCATTGGTAATATAAGCAGGGTGATATTTCAACTGATTCATATATTCCAAAACGTTTGCCACGCCTACAGAAACAGGAAAATAACGCCGCTCAAATAAACTTTCGTCATTGGGACTATCGCCAACAGTGACAATTTGTTCTGGTGAGTACTGGGGCAAATATTCGCGCAATACCTGCAACAATCCCACAGCTTTATCTTGCCCTTGGGGTTTAATGTGACACTGCACGTTGCTATAGGTAAATCCCCAACCCATTTGTTGACAAAGACTATCTAGGGTTTGTAGTTCATCTTGATTCAAATCAGCTACATCAAAAGTCCAGTCAGTGACGCGAAAGCGATTATCAGCAGATTCTTGGATTTGAGGAAATTTAGTTTGTAAATTTTCAAAAGTCGTAGCCAAGTGCTGGCGATGTTTGGCTAAATCGGAAACAGGTGTTAATACTACTGGTTTGTGATTCCCAGGTGGAAAGTACAAACCACCATTTTCTGCGATCGCACCTGCCACTGGCATCAGGCTACTCAATCCACTCACCCACCCAGCAGAACGCCCTGTAACAATCAGCACCTTAATGTCAACTGCCGCTAAATCCTCTAAAGCTTGTAGCAGTGGGGTAGTAAATTTCCCTCGTCTAGTTAGAGTGCCATCCATGTCTGTGGCTATCAGACGAATATTGCTAAAGTTTGTAGATGAAACGTCAGACAGGGCAGGGATATTCTGGTGTCTGGACATACGTGGTTTGTAAAAAGCTGTTAAAAATATTAATGATACAGCAAGATGGCATTGAAGATTTGGGCATCCTAAACATCAGGAGTCAAGTTTTTCAGTTTCCAACCATGCCCACTTCGATGTTTCTTGCCCAAACCCAAGGAAAGCCTAAAAAGGCATCTCAGGAAGTGCCAGCAAGTAATCCTCAAATACCAACGTTATTGTTGGTAACTTCTGGAGGACTGGCTTTAGTGGTGATTGCTTTGATTGTATATAGTAAACTCCAGATGGATAAGCTGGAGAAAAAAATTAAGTTTGAACAATTTCGCGCACGAGAATTAGAGAAAAAGTTTAAGCTGGCGCTGGAAACAATTCGCAAAATGGAAACTAATCCCGATTTGGTAAACTCACGGGACTTTAACCTAGATTATCTACGAATGCGGATGTCAGAGGAGGTGTTTCATTTTGCAATCCTTAATCAAGTGAAGATTCAGATCAAAGAAAAAGTTACTCAAGCTCTGCGGCCAAATCAAGCACAACTTGGATCAGTCGGAATTGCTAATAGCGCTGGACGGCAAGTAGATGAAATTTTTGATGTAGAGTATGAGACTGGTAGCCCAGGGAACTCTGCCAAGCGAGTGCTGTTTCGCATTCAAATCCGATTAATGAAGTTACCGACGCAAGCAACTTCTGCGACTATTAGTCAAATTATTGACTGTATAGAAACTTACTTAAGCCCTATAGAAGACGAAGATAGTTGGCAACCAACAATTCAAGGTCGGATTGCTACTATGCATTGGGATCAAAAGGCTAAACCCACGCCTCTACTGGTGCTGGAGCAATCAAATGAAGGCGTGAATGTGACTTTTCGTACTAGTCGCCAACCAAATGCCCCAACTCCGCCAAACCAGCCTGGAATGAAAAAATCAGGCTCGGCTAGACAATAAATCATGGCTGTCATTGGTCATTAGTCATTGGTCATTCACAAAGGACAAATGGCTAAATGGGTGCATTTGAGGAATTACGGGTTAAAAGACCATCTTCCATTTCTACGATGCGATCGGCTATGTCTAAAATGCGGTTGTCGTGTGTCACTAATAAGATGGTGGTTCCCTGATTTTTGGCTAGACTCTGCATTATTTCCACAACATCGCGTCCTGATTGTTTGTCTAATGCTGCTGTTGGTTCATCTGCTAGCACCAGTGGCGGACGATTCACTAAGGCGCGAGCGATCGCAATTCTTTGTTTCTGTCCACCAGAAAGATTATCTGGGTAGTAGTCAACTCGTTCTTCTAAACCAACAGACCCCAGCATGGCTTTTGATTTAGCCATTGCTTCTGTTTGAGAAATATTATCATTCAACTCTACCGCCATTTGCACGTTTTGCTTCGCAGTCAAGAACCCTAGTAAATTGTGAGCTTGAAAAATATAACCAATGTTGCGTCGCATTTGTACCAGTTTGTTTTGACTGACACCAACGAGTTCTTCACCTAAAAATTTTAAACTTCCCTCTTGTACAGACCGCAAACCACCAATTAAGCTCAGTAATGTGGTTTTACCGGAACCTGATGGCCCGGTCATAATTACAATTTCACCAGGATAAATTTCTAGGTTGATGTCAAATAATATCTGTTTTCTCAATGCGCCTTTGCCATAGTAATGATTGAGATTCTTAATGGCAATTACAGGTTCTTTTTCTATCATGCTTCTGTTAGTTGTAAGTTAGATTTTTCAAAAATTAAGTTTTCTTAATTCTCAAGTATAAGTTCTATATTATTAATTGTTGATATTAATTAATATTGAATTAATTAAAAGATATCTGCTGGATCTGCGGAACGTAATTTCCGGACTGCGATCGCACCGGAAATAATACACATCAGCATAGTCAAAATCAAAACCATTACGGCACGATCAAAACTCATAAAAACTGGTAAAAGTGTTGCATCTCTAGCACTTTGATACATAAATAAAGCAAAAAATATTCCAGGGAAATATCCTAAAATAGCTAATAGCAAAGCCTCTTGAAGAATTACGGTTAATAAATAGTTTTGTGTATAGCCTATTGCTTTGAGAGTAGCATATTCAGCTAAGTGATCTGCAACTTCTGTATAAAGAATCTGATAAACAATGACAGTTCCTACAATGAAACCCATGACAGTCCCTAATGTGAAAATAAATCCAATAGCTGTACTGTTTGCCCAATAATTCCGCTCAAAATCAATAAATTCTTGCTTAGTTAAAACATTTACCTCTTTAGGTAAATACTGTCGTAGTTCTTGGGCAACAACTTGAGCATCTGCTCCCGGCTTTAATCTAATCAGCCCAATATCAATTAATCCTTTTTGACGATTACTAAATATTCGTAGAAAGTTAATATCACTCGTAATTAAATTACCATCTGCGCCGAATGATGCACCTAATGTAAATAGTCCCTCTACTTTAATCCGCCGCCTTCGTACTTCTGCTGTTACAGTCTTTCCTTGGCTATAACTAGCAGCTATAGGCCCATACTCTACCCGTGAAGAACGGTCAAATAAAACGACATCAGGGAGTTTAAGTTTATCTAAATTCTCCTGAACACCAGGTAAGTTAAGTATATTAGTTTCTGGGTTCATTCCAAAAATTAGAATACTACGAGGACGGCCTGTTATAGGATTTTTCCAGATTGTAAAGTCCAAATATATAGGATGTACTGATTGTACTGCGGGTAACTCTAAAGCTTTATATAAACGTCTTTGAGAAAAGCTCCTCATTGCTAAAACAGCACTAGATTGACTATTAATTAAGACAATATCACCTTGCAAGCTGTTATGAAATCTAACGTTACTATAATATAAGGCATCCCGAAAGCCGAGTTGCATAAACATTAAAATATCAGCAAAAGAAATTCCTGCTAAAGCCACAGCTAGGCGAGTTTTTTCCCTTGTCAGTTGTAGCCACGACAGAGGTATTTTTTGATTCATTTTATAGGTATCCAAGCACAGCTATTATTTACAGCAGAATTCAGAATTTAGTAGTCATAAACCAGATGTAGCAGGTTTTAATATCTGGCTTTGAAGTTTAGGTTGTCTACCTCACTTAATTAAAAACTGCTGTAATTTATCAAGCATTGTTTATAGAATGTTTGAAGTTGATGAAACAGCCTATCTAAGAACATCTCCAATTCAAAGTATCAAATTACAAATTGAGATTACTGCTCATCCATAACTTAACTAGTTATTAATTTCAACAACAACTTTAGCGTAAGTTAAACCAGAAACCTTTTGGCTATCTTCTGGAGGCAAAGCAATTTTAACTTCTACGACTCTGGCATCCACATCTGCTGCTGGATCTGTATTTAGCACGTCCTTTTTACCAATTTTTCTGCCAATTTCAGTGACAGTTCCCTTCAATTCGCCGCTAAATGCTCCATTATCGCTGCTGATAGTGGCGTTTTGACCAATTTGCACTTTACCAATGCTGTCTTCGGCTACTTCAGCAATCACATACATTTGGCTAGTTTGGCCAATTTCAGCAATACCATTTGCACCTATGGCTTCACCTGACTTGGTATAAACTTTTAAAATCTCTCCAGCAATTGGTGCTTGAACGTAGCTTAACCTTAGTTGTGCTTCGGCTTTTCTGACATTTGCGATCGCATTACTAACTTGAGCTTGCGCTACTTGCACATCGGTAGGACTAACATCTAAAATTCTGCTTAGTTTGGCCTTTTCTTCCTCAATTTGTCTTTGCAAAGTTGCTAAAGTTTTGTCACGGTTAACTTTCGCTTCGATTAGCTGCTGTTGCAATGTTGCTAAATTTTGTATTTGGTTAGCTCTAGCCTCGGCAAGTTGCTGTCGTATGGTTGCTAACGTCTGCTTTAGGGTAGCTTGGCTTTCGGCCACCTGTTGATTAGAAGTTACTGCACTCAAGCGTCTGCGATCGCGCTCTTGCTGAGAAATCGCACCTTCTCGGTATAAAAAATCATAGCGTCCGGCATCGACTTGGGCATTGCGCTGTTCGGCTCGGATACGTGTAAGCGTTGCTCTGAGAGCTTCTCTTTGCCCACTGAGTTCAGCTTCTAAACGATTCACAGTTGCTTGCTGAACAAGTTTATCCCCACTTAATTGAGCTGCAATCCGGGCGATCGTTGCTTGTTGAGCATCCCTTTCCCCAACAAACTGCGCTTGTAAGCGAGCAACAACTGCTCTTTGAGCTTGAATATCTCTTGGAGATCCAGCCCTAACTTGCGCTAAATTCGCACGGGCTTCTTGCACTTTGGCTTTAGCCTCTTCTAGTCCAGCTATTTGGGTATCGCGGTTGTCCAAAATTGCCAAAATTTGGCCTTGCTTTACTTGTTCACCCTCTCTCACCAGAAGTTGCTGAATTCGTGACGATGGCGCTAATCCTGATGATGGGGCGGACAATTTAACAACTTCGCCTCGTGGTTCCAAACGCCCTACAGCACTAATGCTATTGGTAGATGGCATTACGGGTACAGATGTAGTGAGTTTTCTCAGCTGCTCGATTTTGGCTGTACCTAGTATCCCAGCCGCGATTACTATAGGCACAGCTACAGCGATACCCCACCAAATCTTAGGTTGTTCTTGATTAAGTGCCTGCTCACTTGGCTTTGGCTTTTCAGTCACCCTTGACATAGTATGTTGCCCGTTTACCTGAATTGTGCTGATGGAAGTAAAAATAAAAGGGTTTTTAATCAACAGCCAGCTGCTTAGGACAAACAACAGTGCTTTAAAGCTGGGTATGGCTTAAAATCCATTGCGTGATGAACGCTCAACACTATGGTTTTGCAAAATGGTGTTTTCTAATAGCGATGTCTGACGATAAGACGCTGACGCTCCTTCTCTGCGAGACGCTACGCGAACGTCGCTACCGCTTCGCTAATGCGTCTACGCTTGTACCCTACAGGTAGCAATACTTGTCGGGTTTTGGGGCAAAGGGACTTTATATATCGAGCCTTCCACTCCTTTTTCCTTTAACAAAGCAGCATTGCTACGGGTAGCCGCTATGCGTCTATGTATGCAATACATTGACCTCACTTCCATTCCTCTTGCCTTTTAGGAGAGAAGAATGGAAGCTTGCTTACTTACTTGGGGTTAGGTCTGTATTGAAACCGAGAAGCGCTATAGTAGCTGGCTATTCAATAACTCTGAGTATTATTGAGACATGAGTGTAATGGAAATTAGCAGAATCAAATCTAGATATAGAGACGCGATATATCATGTCTCTACACAAAATCCCAAAATGGTATGATGCGATACTGTACTGCTACATCAACTACGGCTACAGTTGTCACAAAATTGACAAAAATAGACTGTTGCCTTGTTTGGATACAATCTTGCTACAAAAGTTAGTCTTTCTTAAGTGAATGAATGATTAACTAACTAAAAAATATCTATCAACTTGAGCATTCCTAACATCAGAGTTTCCTTAACTTTCTGGTCAATGAGTTAGCTGTCTCTAGTTGCTTGCACCTGCCAAGACAACCAACCATTTTGTGATATTTGCTTCAAAGACCTGACTACTCTCCCTGTTGGCGTTTTGAGACTCCATTAAACTCTCGTTGAATGAATTCTACATTTATCTGTGACGCGAAAACGTAACAGAGCCTACAGATGGGGAGATGGGGGAATGATTAAGTTGGAAGGTCGAATAAAACTGTGGTCATATAATTTTCTGCCCAAACTGGACCAAAGGCTTTTTCTAGTACGCGGCGGGTTTTATCGTTTTGCTGCTGTTTAGTACAGTAGTTGTGTTGTCCAGCGAGATTTTGTGTAACTTGTTCGACTGAAACAGGATGTGAAGCGATCGCTTGCATACAATGAATGTCTAAAAATTCTCGCACACGCGACAGAAACATTGCTTCTTCTTCTGGGGAACCGGGACGCACAAAGATGCAAAAATCCGAAAAAATATTTCCCCATTCTGGTAATTCACGGGGTTGGGAAAAGTTAAGCACTGGTAGCTGTGCCAGTGCAGTAGTATAAGATTCTGGTAAGGTGCGCTCTAATTGGATAGGGGAAAGATCTGCGATCGCTGCACTAATTTGACCTCTACCCCCAACTAAATCACAACCAAACATCGGCAGGTTGTATTGGGGACGGGGAAACATGACGCAGTGCAAAATATCCAGCATATTTCCGATGTTTGCCAGTTCCAAGTGCATTTTGCGAAACTGGGGCGTTTGATAGCACCGATTTTCAATCGTCAGTTTTTCGCCTTCTAGTCTACCTTCCACATACCCCAACTCATCAGGCAAATGGTAGGGCGATAGATCCAGGTGCTGATGCCAAGCTGCCTCAATACAATCAGCTAGCTGACGAATTAGGGGATGTTGTTGCTCACGCAGCGAGGGCATAGAAGTAAATGACATAAGCTAGTTGGGAATGCGAATCTAATGCCCAGTCTACAACCTGTCGTGCCACACCTGTGTGGTCTGCAATATAAGCAAACAGTTCCACACAGCCAACGTAAAGTTATACGACAGATGCTTTTCACAAAGATTATTTATTTTGTAGTCTAGGTTACAGAAATAATTTTAGATTAGCCCATTTGTGAAGGCTAATAGAAAGCTATGAAACTAGATTCTCGTAGACCAGATTTTGCTGTGCAACCAAGAAGGCAGAATCTGGAGGATTTAAATTGGGTAAAACTTTTGCAACTTCCTAACCCCTTTAGTTTTGACGAAGCACTTTTATTATGTCCGGTTTCAGCAGATGAGTGGCTAGCCTGGATTCCAGATCATGGGGAGGCGATACTCAATATTAGACATTTTTGCTACTAAGTATTTTTAGACAGGTTTACTATTTGATGTTTGAAAATATACGTAGGGTGTGTTGGTGACAGCGTAACGCACCATTTATAAACGTAAGTTCGATAAACTTCTTCCTGCCTTGAATTTGTGTTCAAATCTGTCCCTCTTCGACTCGGAGAGAGACAGTTCTGCATAGTAAAACCAGGGAGAGGTTTCAATATTTAAGGTAATTATGCGGTTAGTAAATGAGCCGTCGAACTCACGTTTTATAAGAATTTGGTGCGTTCCGACGTTCCGTCTAACACACCCTAAAATACCTAAATTTTTTTCATAAATCAAATCGGATTCCTATAGCATTATCTCAGTGATAACTATGTGAAAAACCTTTCCTAATTAAATTAAATGATACAGCTTATTGCAGATACTCGCCGAAAAGTTCCAACTTATCTGGTGAATTGATTTACAACAGATGTACTCTGAATACGCCATTTACCTCGTTCTCGAATCAAGTCATACCGAACTCTTAATTTATCGTTAGAAGAGTTTTTAAACTGATTATTTTCATATAACTGCGTCACTTCTTTGACCGTAGCTTCTACTGCGGCACGATCTGCAAATAAACCAATTTTCTCAACAGATTCTATCTTCAAACTATGGTCGAACTTGCGGTAGCGATTGTCTAACTTATTCTGTTGAGCAATCAGTCGCCATTGAGATAAAGCTGAACCAGTTAAAATTTGCTCTAAATTATTAATCTCATGATTGGGCCCTAAAGCTGCGGCTTTGGTAGATAACCAAGTGTGAATAACTTCTTCTGCCTCTGCATTTGTTAAAGGGCCTTCTTCTGATTCTGGTTTTCTATTTGGATCGGGAATAGGTAACGGTGGTTGGTTTATTTGTACAAACAACTGTAGATCAGGCGGAGAAGGTTGAGGAAAAAACAGATTTTTTAACCATCCAAAAGTTGTTGTGGCTAATACCCAAAAAACTAATATGCTCACCAAAGAAATAAACACTCTCCATACCAGCCGTGTTTTACCTTCTATGGTGTTCGCAAAAGTTCGCCGCCTTCGGGGACGACGAGAATGAGGACGATTATCTGGTATACGCTCTCGGCTAGCAGATGGAGTAGGTTTTCTCCGCCTACGCTTTTGGTTATGACCAGATGCAGCACTCTTAGCTGAACCGTTCAAATGCTGATTAGTACCTCTGCTCATCCTTTCAGCAGCAGGAACCTCTGATTTTATACTTCCAGATGAACTCCACATAGGTGGTGAGAAGTTTGGATATTCAGAGGTTTCTTTTGTTGGTGTTTCTGGCAAATCTGGGTTAGGTACTCTGCTGTGATTAAATGACGCTGAAGTTTTAGTTGAATTGTTATGAAAATGAGTATTCTTTGCCTTGGCCTGGGGAAAATACTGGGGGTTAATTACAGCCCATTCATTAGTTGTTTGGGCATCAGTTGGCAGTGCTTCTAAATAAGCTTGCACCTGTTGGTTAGCAAAGTAATCTTTTAGGAAAGCTTGCTGGTTTGCTAAATCTCGAAAATGGGGAAAGACTTCGTGTTGCAGCCACTGTTCTGCATATAAACACAGACCCGGTAACAAATCTGGAGAGTCCTGAGATTTTTCCCGAATAAAAGCTAAAGCTTCGTACTCCTGACTAAGTTCTAAAACACGAGTTGCTTCTTCAGTTTGCCCCAAAAGTAAGGCACATAGCGACTGTTCTAAATGTACATCTTGGCGCTTGCCCAGACGCACGAGCATTTGTCTTGCTTGACGAATTAAAGCAGGTTGCCGTTGAGCAAATCCTCGCGCTATCAAGGCATAAACAGCTAAGTAAGTGGCAACAGCAGAAGAACGTTTGCTTTGAGCTTCAAATAACTTGTGCTGTTCTGCAACTGTTAAGTGGTTGCGTAACTGCTGGATAAATCGCAGAAAGTCATCTATGTTTAAACCCGATTCATCATTGTTCGTGCCATCAATCCCGCCACGATCTTCTAAGAGATTTTGCAATAATTCTAAGCCTTGGCTTCGTTCGGCAGTCTTTTCTTGAGGTAATGCGAGCAACTCCAAAATTCGATATGGCCGCAATTTGTAAAGATCAGCCTGAATTTCTGCCTGGATACTGGAGAACAAACCTTCACGTACTAGCAGCTCTTGACCAGTTTCTAGGGATATGGCGGCATTTTCGTAGTGACCTTGCTGCCACTGTTCCCGACCTAATTCTAGACAGGCAAGAGCAACAGTGAGAACGACATCTGGGTGTTCAGCACTTTCATAAATTTCTTCATCTGCTAAGTTATTGCTTTTTCTTGAACTTGTAGCACTATTTTTATTTACTAGGTACGGACGACCTAGTTTCAATACAAGTTCGTATTCACCCAACTCTTGCAAAATTAATAAAGCGCCAACTAATTCGTCTTGGGTAATTTCTATACCAAGACTCTGGGTATCACTACCCCTTTTGGTGCTTTCTGTACGATTTTCCTGTGCTACTGCGGCAGCAGCAAGGTTATCAGGGTCATAGGCGTGGGCAAGATAAAGCTGATCGTAGGTACTGCGTTGTTTTGGATCTGATAAAACCACGTAAGCTTCTTCTATGAGTTGTTTACGAGAAGAAATTGCTGCCTGAGAATACTCACGTCGTGGCAATTGTACAATGCGATCGCTGTATGCCTGTCGCAATTGTTCTTCACTTGCCGCTAACGGTAGTCCTAAAATTCGGTAGTAATCTAGCGGAATTCGCACAGCCTACTTCCCCTGCACCGTGATCAACATAATTTACCTAGAGCTTTCCAGGTCTGTAAAACCGTGCCATAAAAATGCCGTATAGAATTTACTCTACAAGTGTATATTGCAACAACCTGTTTTGTACCTTCCCGAAATTTTGAGTCACATTCTAGTACTAATTTTTTGCTTTCGCCCAGAAAGCCTCAATTGTTTGTCTTAATTCTTAGTATTTTTGTTTAACACAACTATTATCAGCCTTCGATAGCACAAACCACAACTACCGCTTTTAATCACGGCATAAATGTTGTGGTTGCAAGAATGTATTGATAATTGATTCTTTTGAGACTTTCCCAGTACGAAGTAACAAAAATACTACTATTGGGGACTCGACCCTGATAACGGGAGAATAAAGATAATATCATAATTAACCTTTAATTACAATTACCTATTTGGGTATATGGACTTTTGCTTCATTTTTTCTAAATTGTTAATGGATATGCAGAAAGCTGTCTATCTTGATTGCTAGTCTATGAAGGGGAATAGTGAGAGAGAAAAACCCAAAGCGATATATATTGTCGTTAGAGTCAAATCCTCACGGGGTATGGGCTGAAAAGTTAAAAATCAAAAATTAAAAATTCAGCTATTCCCTAAGACCCTTTTTTGGTGCATAAATAAAGTTTGATTGTTGAGTCTTACAAACGCTAGCCTGTTAAAAGCCGAGGTGTTATCAGACCAACTTATTTAAGACCGTAACTTTAAGTTGTACAACAGGGATACTCAAAAATAATGGTTCAAGAGCGTACTTTACCCACATTTAATCCTGCTACTACGCAAATTACTAAAGAAGAAGGGTTATGGTTGTATGAGGATATGGTTTTAGGGCGCTTGTTTGAAGACAAGTGCGCTGAAATGTACTACAGGGGCAAAATGTTTGGTTTTGTTCATTTGTACAACGGTCAAGAAGCTGTTTGTACGGGTGTTGTACAGTCAATGCGACCGGGTGAAGATTACGTTTGTAGTACTTACCGCGACCACGTTCATGCTCTGAGTGCGGGAGTACCAGCAAGAGAGGTAATGGCAGAATTATTTGGCAAAGCCACAGGTTGCAGCAAAGGGCGCGGTGGTTCCATGCACATGTTTTCTGCGGAACATCGTTTGCTGGGTGGCTATGCTTTTGTGGCTGAGGGAATTCCTGTAGCAGCTGGAGCAGCTTTTCAAAGCAAATACCGCCGCGAAGTGCTGGGAGATAAAAATGCTGACCAAGTGACAGCTTGCTTTTTTGGCGACGGTGCAGCTAACAACGGTCAGTTTTTTGAGACACTAAATATGGCAGCCCTATGGAAACTGCCAATTCTTTTTGTAGTCGAAAATAATAAGTGGGCCATTGGGATGTCTCACGAACGAGCCACTTCCCAGCCAGAGATTTATAAAAAAGCCAGTGCATTTAACATGGTGGGCGTGGAAGTAGATGGTATGGATGTTCTAGCAGTCCGAGCCGTCGCTCAAGAAGCCGTCGCTCGTGCCCGTGCAGGTGAAGGCCCAACATTAATTGAGGCGCTTACCTACCGCTTCCGTGGTCACTCCTTGGCTGACCCAGATGAAATGCGGAGCAAAGCTGAGAAAGAATTTTGGTTTGCCCGTGACCCAATTAAGAAGCTGGCTGCTTATTTGCTAGAGCAAAACCTGGCGAATGAGGGAGAAATCAAAGCAATTGACCGTAAAATTCAGGATGTAATCGACGAGGCAGTTAAATTCGCCGAAAGCAGCCCCGAACCAGACCCCAGCGAGTTATATCGTTTTGTGTTTGCAGAAGACGAATAAACAGTGCTGAGTTATGAGTGCTGAGTGCTGAGTACTTTTGATTTTGCTCAGGACTCAGCACTAGGTACTCAGTACTACACCTTACTCAGGACTAAAATTTGTGTTTAGCATTGCAGTTCAACAGCAACAGTACAAGACGTACATTCTTTCTGATGAAGCCGCTGGTTCTCAATTGGAAGTAGTACCAGAACGCGGTGGTATCATCACTCGTTGGCGCATTCAAGGACAAGAAATTTTCTATCTGGACACTGAACGCTTTACTCATCCTGATTTGAGTGTCAGAGGTGGGAACCCAATTTTGTTTCCTATTTGTGGCAATCTTCCAGATAATACTTACACTCACAACGGGCAACAATATACTCTCAAACAACATGGTTTTGCCCGTGAATTGCCGTGGAAAGTAACAGAACAAGAAACTAGAGATAAAGCTAGTCTCACTGTTGTTCTTGATAGCAATGAGCAAACTAAGGCAGTTTATCCTTTTGATTTTCAGCTGGCTTTCACCTACGAACTTCAAGGTAATACCCTAGAAGTCCGCCAGCAGTATAAAAACTTATCATCCACACCAATGCCCTTTTCGGCTGGTTTCCATCCCTACTTTTTATGTGGTGATAAAACTCAGCTAGAGGTTGAAATTCCCTCTAAGCAGTATCAAGACAATCAAACTAAGGAATTTCACTCTTTTGATGGCAATTTTGACTTTAGCCGTGATGAAATTGATTTTGCCTTTGGACAGCTAACGAGTCACTCGGCTACTGCAATAGATCGCAGCCGGAAGTTAAAACTCACCTTGGATTATGATGATTTCTCTACTTACTTGGTATTTTGGACAGTCAAGGGCAAAGAATTCTACTGTCTAGAACCGTGGAGTGCCACCCGTAACTCTCTCAATACTGGTGATAACCTGACTGTGTTAGCACCAGGAGCTAGCCACACAGCATCTGTAAGGTTGACGGCTAATTTTTTCTAAACCCCTTTACAAATCTACAGATGTATATGCTATGATTGCAAAGTTGCGAAATGCAGCGAAAGGGTCGCTAACTCAACGGTAGAGTACTCGGCTTTTAACCGATTAGTTCCGGGTTCGAATCCCGGGCGACCCATATAAGGGTTTAAGTAACACTCGCCTCTGCTTTTATATCAAAAGCAGAGGCGAGTTTTATTAGTAAATTTATTAGGACTAACGCAAATAATAGCCGAAACCCTAATTTTCAGGTAGGGGCGATACCCTACGGGAAAGCGCCTTGCGTCTACAACGTTTAGTTTTGCATAAGTCCTATTTGTGAATGCGATCGCTCTAGAGAACAAAAATTTTCGCATAAGCGATCGCTTATCTTACCCAACGAAGTGCGATCGCCCTTTATAAAATCTGTTAGTTAGCAGATGTGTGAATTTGGTCATTTGCCCGCGCTTTGGGTCTTTTTATTAAATTCAAATTTCACATTGGTGAGTTTTTCTGATACTTCCCATAGTTTTTTAGCGATCGCTTGGTCTTTAGATAATTCGTTTGATTCGACTTTTATTGGATAGCCGCGCATCTCCATAAACCCATTGGGGCCGAAATATTCTGCGCCTTTTAAGCCTGCTTCGGTTGCTGCCCGCAGAGTCGGTAATGCGCCCATCGTGATGTCTTGAGCAAGGATGCCGTTGAGATATTTCACAACGCCACCCGCAGTTCTCTGCAATTCGGTTGCTGTCCAGCCAGGATGCGAGGCGGTTACAAGTGTATCGATACCCTTATCTTTTAGTTTTCGGTCGAGTTCGTAGGTGAAATAGAGGTTGGCAAGTTTGCTATCGCCGTAGGCTTTCCATTTGGCATAACTTCTCTTTTCCCAATTCAAATCATCGAAATCTATTTTGCCTATACTATGTGCGCCGCTCGAAACATTGACAATTCGTGAGTCTTCGGTGTCGATCAAACGTTCCAAAAGCTGTCCCGTCAAAGCAAAATGTCCAAGATGATTAGTGCCGAACTGCAATTCAAAACCGTCCGTCGTTTTTGAATATGGCGGAATCATCACACCTGCATTATTAATTAGTAAATCCAGACGCACATAATTTTTCTGAAAGTTTTCAGCAAAATTTTTAACTGATGCTAAATTCGCCAAATCAAGTTCCATTACCTTTACGTCGGCATCTTTATTCTGTTGAAGAATTTTTGCCAATGCCTTGTTTCCTTTGTCCAAATTGCGAACCGCAATGATTACAGACGCTTGTTTATTTGCTAAAACCCGCGCCGTTTCATAACCGATACCGCTGCTCGAACCCGTTACAATTGCTACTCTTCCTTTTTGACTCAGAATATTTTCCGTGTTCCATTTTTCATTTTTCATTTTATTTACTCCTAATTAATCGAACGTTCGTTTAATTAATTCTCAAAAAAAGAATTAATTCGTTACTGCATCCCACGCAATTTTATAGGTGGTTTCTAGCATTTTTTCATCCAAAACCAAAGCACCACTAAAATGCTCTTTTATCAATCCAGTCAGAGGCGCAAAGGTAAAAGCGGTAAAAATTTCCAGAGAAATATCCTTAAAAACTTTCTCCTCTTTACCGCGATTGAACAAATCTAGCATCGGCTTGAAATAGGTCGAACTTTCATTTTTGCAAATGCGGTCAACCATAGGGGAATTAGCAAATTGCTCCGTAAAAGCAAATCTGACCGGATTTTTAATTGCGTATTGATAATAATTATTCCAGATCATTTTAAAGGCTTTCTCCACCGATAGGTTCTGGTCGACACCTTTCAAAATCTCTGAACTCATTTCCTGCTTCACGAACAAATATATTTTATTGAGAAGGTTTTCTTTGTTTTCAAAATAGACATATATTGTCGCGGGCGAAACATTCGCGGTTTTTGCAATTTTCGACATCGAAGTATCAGCAAAACCATTTGCAGTAATCAGTTCGATTGCCGCATCACAGATTGCTTGATTTTTTTTGTCGTCTTTGTGCCTCATAAATTCTATAATAAACGAACATTCGGTTATTAACCAGTGAATAGTTTTTTATGATAGCAATGCCTGCGGTGGTTGCCGTATCACCTCCCTGACGCTACGCGAACGTGGATGCAAGCAAGCTACGTGCAGCGTCTCGTAGAGAAGTGGGGGCTACGCCTACACGATCTACGCCATATTTAACGTGAGTCTTCGTTGGACGCTCACGTTAATTTATGTAACCAAGCATAATTTAATGCCAAATGCAATAGTTAGGGAAAACACCCTGATAGCATTTGTCAGAAGTTTAGTGTGTTTAAGTTGAAGCGATCGCTTTGAGATGACCATTTGGGATACTAGGCTACCAGAGCTACTAGCTGTAGGGTAACTAAATCTACAGCGATACAGAGCAATGATGGTTCATAGTACAGGAGTACAGAACATAGTTATAGTAACGATGGCATAAACTTTTTCAACATAGATACACGACACTAGTTATAATTTCCTATAAGTTGAAAAAACTCTTAAGATTTAGCGTAATAAATACGCTTCTCTCAGACCGACTAGCTGACAACCACATTAGGAGGACTATCTATGGCGCTTGTACCACTGCGGCTGCTGTTGGATCACGCAGCTGAAAACGGTTACGGCATCCCAGCTTTCAACGTTAACAATTTGGAGCAGATTCAGGCAATCCTGAAGGCTGCTGTAGAGACAGATAGCCCCGTAATTTTACAAGCTTCACGCGGCGCTCGTAATTATGCAGGAGAAAACTTCCTCCGCCACCTGATTTTGGCAGCGGTAGAAACCTATCCTCACATTCCCATTGTCATGCACCAAGATCATGGTAATGCGCCTGCTACCTGCTACTCAGCAATTAAGAACAACTTCACCAGCGTGATGATGGATGGTTCTTTAGAAGCTGATGCGAAAACTCCTGCTAGCTTCGAGTACAACGTCAATGTTACCCGCGAAGTTGTAAATGTAGCTCATGCTTTGGGTGTCAGCGTTGAAGGTGAACTCGGTTGTTTGGGTTCTCTAGAAACTGGTGCTGGTGAAGCTGAAGATGGTCACGGATTTGAAGGTACACTCGACCACTCACAACTGCTAACCGACCCCGATGAAGCTGTTGACTTCGTAGAAGCAACCCAAGTAGATGCATTGGCTGTTGCCATTGGCACAAGCCACGGTGCTTACAAGTTTACCCGCAAGCCGACTGGTGAAATTTTGGCCATCAGCCGCATTGAAGAAATTCACCGCCGTCTGCCTAACACCCACTTGGTAATGCACGGTTCATCCTCTGTACCTGAAGATTTACTTGCACTGATTAACCAGTATGGTGGTGCAATTCCTGAAACCTACGGTGTACCTGTAGAAGAAATCCAAAAAGGTATTAAGAGTGGTGTACGTAAAGTAAACATCGACACCGACAACCGTTTGGCAATCACTGCTGCTGTACGTGAAGCTTTGGCTAAAAAGCCAGAGGAGTTTGACCCCCGTCACTTCCTCAAGCCTTCTATTACATACATGCAAAAAGTTTGTGCTGAACGCTATCAGCAATTTGGCACTGCTGGCAACGCAAGCAAGATTAAGCAAATTTCTTTGGAAGATTTTGCTGCTAAGTATGCTAAAGGTGAACTCAACGTTGTTACAAAGTCTGCTGCTAAAGTTTAATTTTGACAACAAATAAATAGGAGCATAGTACTGCTATACTCCTAAAAAATTGAGGATTTTAATATTGATATAAACCGGGTATTTACCCGGTTTTTTATTTATAAGGGGCTGGGAATTGGGAATTGGGAACTTGTACTGAGCGAACGCGAGTGCGTCTCGTAGAGAAGTCGTTGGCGCAGCCTCTCGTAGAGAAGTATTGGGAATTGGGAAAGAGGAGACAGGAATTCTTTAATTTTGAATTTTGAATTGATTTCTCCCCACTCCCCAATCCCTAGAACACCCGATGTTGTAAAGAAGGCATTTGACGACGGACTTGTTCTAACCTAGTTGGCTTGATTTCTGCGATCGCAATTCCCGGTTTTTCCCCAGCATCGGCTAAAATTACACCCCAAGGGTCAATAATAACGGCGTGGCCGTGGGTTAGACGGCGGCCGTAGTTATTCCCCGTTTGGGCAGGAGCAATGACGTAGGCGGTATTTTCGATGGCTCTGGCTTGTAGTAGTACTTGCCAGTGATCTTTGCCAGTAAAGGCGGTAAAGGCGGCGGGAATAAAGATAACATCGGCTCCCTTCTCTGCTAAATGACGATACAGTTCAGGGAACCGGACATCATAACAAATAGAAAGTCCTAGATTACCGAGTTTTTCTGAAAAATGGACGGGGGGTAATTGCGTACCAGCCACAACAGTGCTGGATTCCCGATAGGTGTTGCCGTCAGGAACATCAACATCGAATAGGTGTACTTTGTAGTAGCGGGAAAGTTCTTGACCGCTTGGGTCGATAAGTAGAGTGGTGTTATAAACTTTGCCTGTATTGTCTACAGGAAGTGGAAAGCTGCCGCCCAAGATCGTAATTTGAAAGCGTTGAGCCATTTTTTTGAGAAATTTTTCACTTTCAAGAGCGATCGCATCACCTTGTGCGAGTTTATCTTTTTCTTCTCCCATGTAGGAAAAGTTTTCTGGCAAGCCTACCAATTCAGCACCTCGACGCACGGCAAGCTCGATTAATTCTTCTGCCTGAGCCAGATTTTTGTGTAGATCGGGCACACTTGTCAATTGAATAGCGGCGGCTAAATAAGACTTCATAGATTCAACAACGAACAGTTGATTTATGGAAGATAGATTATCAAAATATATCGCTAGTTAAACATCTGTGGAACTTAATTGAAAATACCTCAGCCAAGATTTTCTTTAACAGACTGATTTTATTACTGATTTTAATCTTCCCCTAGGTTCTGGCAATCTGAGCAAGATTGGCATTAGTTTATGATCAAACCCTGATAAAAGTTACTTGCTGTGGATATTTCTATTCTTGTTCAAACATTTATCGCTGTGTTTGTTCTAGCAGATGCTGTGGGCAATATACCGATTGTCTTAGTTTTGACTAAGGGCATGATGCCAGATCAAAGAAACAAAGTTATAGATAAAGCAATTATCGTTGCGATCGCAGTTCTTTTGCTATTTGCTTTTGCTGGGCAAGTAATTTTAAATTATTTGGAAATTAGTATCGGCTCTTTGCGAGTAGCAGGAGGTGTATTGTTGCTGTTAATTGCTTTGCAAATGCTGCGGGGAGAATTAGATCAGCCAATTATTGAAGAAGGACGTGATGTCGCAATTACTCCACTAGCTTTACCACTGCTAGCGGGGCCGGGGACTTTGACAACGGTGATGTTGCTGATGTCGAAATCACAAAGTCCACATATTGCTGTGGCGGTGGGTATCTTAGGGGCAATGTTTATTACTTGGTTGATTTTGCGTTTAGCAAATCTGATTGACCAGTGGATTGGTGCAGAAGGTGGAGTGATTGTAACTCAGCTTTTGGGGTTTCTGTTGGCGGCGCTAGCAGTAGAAATTGGTAGTACGGGAATTAGAGAATTATTCTTGAGCTAGAAAACTCCTAAAAATATTCTGAGATTGTATACAAATGTAAACAAGTTTGAAAAACGAGAAATTCGCGCCTCTCAAACTTGTTTGTAAAAATTAACCTAAAGCTAGAACAACATTGATAACTCAAAAGGATTTTGTTACCAATTGAGTTTCAAAGATACTTTTCTAAAGTGGAAGCTAATGTACTTTTAGGTACAGCACCTACCACCATATCTACTTTTTGTCCATCTTTAAAAATCATTAATGTAGGAATACTGCGGATGCCGTACTGACTAGCAACTTGAGGATTTTCATCCGTGTTGACTTTGACGACCTTGATTTGACCTTTGTACTGTTCGGAGATTTCATCGACAACAGGAGCTACCATACGGCATGGTCCGCACCAGGGTGCCCAAAAGTCAACTAAAACGGGTACATCGCTGTCGAGTACTTCTTGCTTGAAACTAGAATCGGTAACTTGTGCGGCTGTTGACATGCCTAAAACCTTCGCCAATAATATCTGAACTTGGTGAAAATTCTACCATAGCAAAAACATCAGCTTGGGAGTCTAAGGATGTACATTTGCAAAGAAGCTCTAGAATTTATTTACAAACATAAGGAACCGCCCGAACAGTAGTCCGGGCGGAGTGTGGTGTGAGGAGTGAACGGAAACATTTGTCTCCGCTATCTCTATTGTAGGCGACATATCGAATTTTTCCAGCAATTGTTTAGGGGGCTGGAAAAATTTATTGAAGAATTTGGGAGTGCGGATTGGGGATTGGAGATTGGGGATTAGAATTAAAATAACTCTTTCCCAGTTCCCAGTCTCCACTCCTTAGTCCCTAGTCCCCAGTCCCCAGCTTTATTTCCCCATACCTAATTGTTGAGCTTTTTGGTAAACTTTACCCTCGGTTAATAGGGAAGGGGCAATTACAACTTCCACTTGCTGCATTTCTTTAATATTTTTGGCTCCTAAAGTGCCCATGCTCGTCTTTAAGGCTCCTAAAAGATTGTGAGTACCATCATCTAGTCCGGCGGGGCCAATGAGTATTTGCTCTAGGCTACCGGTGGTAGCAACGCGAATGCGGGTGCCACGAGGCAACACCGGGCTAGGAGTCGCCATACCCCAATGATAACCTCGTCCTGGGGCTTCTGCGGCTCTGGCAAAGGGGGAACCAATCATCACACCATCAGCACCGCAGGCGATGCATTTACAAATGTCGCCACCGGTGATTAAACCGCCATCAGCAATAATGGGGATATAGTTACCAGTTTCCTTGTAGTAATCATCTCGTGCTGCTGCACAATCGGCGATCGCAGTTGCCTGTGGCACACCCACACCCAACACCCCACGGGATGTACAAGCAGCACCAGGGCCAATTCCCACTAGTACGCCAGCCGCCCCAGCTTTCAACAAATTCAACGTCACATCGTAAGTCACGCAATTCCCCAACACCACAGGGATGGGCATGGAACGGCAAAATTCTGCTAAATCAAGTGGTATTACAGACTCTGGTGACAGATGTGCAGTAGAGACTACTGTAGCTTGGACAAAAAATAAATCGGCCCCAGCTTTTGCTACCGCCTCACCATATTTACTTGCACCGGCTGGAGTTGCACTTACCGCCGCAATGCCACCTTGTTCTTTAATTTCCTGAATACGTTTTTCAATTAATTCCGGCTTTATTGGTTCGGCATAGAGTTCTTGCATCAGGGCAACAAATTCATCTTTCCCCACAGAGGCAATCCGATCTAATATTGGCTCTGGGTCAACGTAGCGAGTGTGAATACCCTCTAAATTGAGGACACCTAATGCTCCCAACTGTGACAAACGTACAGCCATGCGAACATCTACTACCCCATCCATTGCACTGGCAATTATCGGAATTTCTCGCTCAATATTGCCAATACGCCACTTAGTATCTGCCAAACTAGGATCTAGTGTTCTGTTACCAGGAACTAGAGCAATTTCATCTATTCCGTAAGCTCTACGAGCTGTTTTTCCCCGCCCAAGTTGAATTTCCACGCTTTAACTTTTATTCAAATCTGTTTAAGCTAGGGTATCAAATTGTGAGATAAGTTGGGGCGTTTTTTTCCCTGAGCTACACAGATAAATTCCATTTACGCAAGTCACCACTCAAAACTTTCATGGACACAAAGTATTCACTAAGCAACCAAATGAGCAAAAACAGTTAATTGGTTTTTTTTATATTGTGTTGTTTGAGGGTTAATGTTGCGCTAGTTTTGCGATCGCTGTGGTTTAATGTGTCTATTATTACTTAGTTAATATCACGATTATTGGCATTAATGCTCTTAATTTACCTATCTTGAGTTACATCAAGATCATACAAATTCCCACTGATGATTTACCGTTTATTTTTAGCTGCATCCACACCAGTGTAACCAGTTGCTATCCAAAGTATGGCTCTGGCTCCATCGCGGATAGATTTTTCGATAGATTCAGGGGGTTTTTCTGAAGGGACTGGCACTGGTTTTAAATAAATACCCCGACTACCCAAAATAATTTCGCCGATGACACAAGCCCGGCGCATGTGGAAGTCTGAAGTAATCAAATAAACGCTCTTAATACCACGAGCTTGCAAATCATCTACTAACGTAGTAAAATTAGTAACTGTATCTACGGCTTCATAATCCAGGTGTAGACGCTTGGGATCAACACCAGCTTTGGTAAAGACTCGTTGGGTGAATCTAGGTGGACTACCCCCAGTAATCCAAATTGGTATATTTGGATGCTGGCGAACAAATTCGGCCGTAAACTTCTCTCGCTCTAAACGTCTCGTTGAACCACCCAACACTACAACTGCTTGCGGCTGTACAAATTGGTTTTGTACTTCTTTGTATCCCCACCAGATGATTAGTGGTAAGACAAAAGCCATAAAACGAAAAGATTTACCTGTAAAGAGTAGCTTATTCAAGGCTCGATAACTTTTTTTACTAAGTCAAAAATTTCCTCTAGCTAGAAGAAAAACAATAGTTGATAGTAGAGTAGCAAACTCCTCAATAATCTGCCCAAAAATATAAATTTGGGTGACTTTTATGTTACAGCGCGATTAAGCGGGTTTGAAGTTTTTCCTTTAATTGATGGATTATCCTAACCTGTATCGGAAAATTCATCAAAGGGCTCTAGCTCCTTGTAGAAGAACTCCATTTAGGTTATCTCGAAAATCTCTTTCCTTTTAGAAGAGACTTTGAAATTTCCCCCTTCCCGACACGGGAAGGGAGTTAATTTTTTCGTGGGTTTTTCCAGATGACCCTAAATTTTGCGTCTCTACACACTGTATTGAAATATGATTGACATCTATCCTACTCGCTAGTTGATGCTTCTAGCCAGATTTCCACATCATCTGCTAGCAACTTCTGTGCAGCATCTAGCATTGATGTTGCTATGTCTTTGAGGTCTTCGCGGTTGTTCAAGTAAGTTTTCAAGGCTTCCATTGGGTCGATGCTGCTACTTGCGCTCAATTCAGGAATGCGGGGCCTGGCTAGTTGACTTACTAATTCTGCTTGAATGGTGTAGGTATGAGCGGGACTTAAAGCAGTATGTAGAGAGGAACTATCAATTAAATCCATCTGTTCGGAGCGGAGTTTGTAAATTAGCCGCACTACAGCATCTTGAATATCATACTTAGCGATCGCTTTCATTAACAATGCTTGCGGCTCATCTGCTTTCGAGATATCCACTTCAATGGTGCGGAAAGTCCGAACTGTTAAGGGACAAAATTCCCATTCAGCCTTTCCCCGCTCCAGTTCCAGCATTACATAGCCTTTGTCTTCTTTTTCTTCACTAAAATCTACCCGCTCAATACTTCCCGGATAAATCACCGGCGGGTTGTTAGATTTATTGAGGTTCTGATGGCGGTGGACATGTCCCAACGCTACATAATCAAAACAAGGTCGCGTCAGCAAAGATAGGGGTAGAGTAAAGCCTTTACCTACTGCCAAAAATCGTTCTGCGCCCAAGCTAGCATTATCAGCCATCAAATGAGCCAAAAGCACAGTTGGCACATCGGGGTCAAGACGGCGAATTTCCCCTTCCATAACAACTCGCAGGCGTTCCGTTAACAGTTCGTTGACTTCTGCCAAAGATGAACCTTCAGTCTCTTGGCGAGTCATCAAAGTTGAACGGGTCAACCAAGGGAGGGTAATTACTTGCACTTTGCCATTACGGGTTTCAATGCAGTGAGTAGTTAATGTATCACCGACAACAAACCCTGGCACTCCCAAAGTGCGGTAAATATTTAAACTTGCTCCTCCCTGTCCTTGGGAATGTTGGTCATGGTTGCCTACCAACAGCACTGTTGGAATATCGGCATCCATGAGACGGCGAAACTGGCTAGCAAAAGCTTGTTGTACATAAGGCGGTGGTGTTGCATCCGGGAAAGCATCGCCACCAAATATCACCATATCAACAGCATCAGTTAGGGCTCTGTCAATACATATAGACAAAGTATTGACAAAATCCTCCAATCGTGTATTCAACCCAGTTGTAGGATTAATTCGTCCGTGGGAGAAGCCGCTTCCCATGTGGATGTCGGAAAGATGGAGGATTTTAATCATATTTGTCTTTTGTCCTTAGTCACTTATCCTTTGTCTAATAGTAATGACAAATGACAAATGACCAATGACTAATAACTAAATATGAATTCCGCATTCTGTTTTATCACTTCCCCGCCAACGTCCGGCGCGTTCGTCTTCACCTTCGCCTACTTTGGTGGTGATGGGTTGGTCGCCTATGCTGGGATAGCCTTTGTCATGGAGTGGGTTGTAGATGACTCCGTGTTCAGCTACGTAAACCCAGGTATCTTGACGTGTCCAGGTAGCAATGGGATTTACTTTCAACCGACCTTTACCATCAAATTCAAATATGGGCATATTCGCACGGGTTACTGCTTGGTCACGGCGGCGACCGGTAATCCAAGCCACGCTGTTGAGTTCGTCTAGACCCCGTAACAGTGGTTCAATTTTTGTAATGTGGTGGAATTTGGCAATATCCGTATCCCAAAGTTTGTCGCCGTATTTGGCTTCAAAGGCTTCACGGGTTTCTACGTCTGGAGTTTTGAAAGTTTGCAAGTCCAGATTGTAGATTTCTTTGGCTTTGGCTACTAATTCTAGGCTCTCAGGGAAGTGATGTAAAGTGTCGAGAAAGATCACAGGAACGGGATGCTTCAGTTCACTGTAAAGAATATGGGTAATTATCATGTCATCCACGTTAAAGGCGCTGGTTTGCACCAATCCCGTTGGGATATTCTCTATAGACCATGCCAGTATCTCTTTAGGAGTGGCAGTTTCAAATTGCTCATTTAATTTTTCTAAGTCAAAAGCGATCGCTTGATTTCTAGATGCCGTGGAGACTGTCATGATAATCTTCTATTCAAATATTTCTACCTTGATTAAGATTTATTTTACTCCATAAAGGCGCGTATTCCGCTCGGAGTTCAGGTATTTATTCTGTTCGGAAATTACTACATTTGGGAACCGGAGAATAAGAAGTGGGGAGACTAGAAGACTAAACCATCATAAGTAAAAACCGATACTTAAGTTGTAAATTAATTTTTTGTTAAGAAAAATTACAGGATTTTAAGTTTTACAGCGCTTTTATAGATATTTATACTGATTTTGATATGGTTAAGGAACTATTAAAAAAAGGATTTTTACTTAAATGAACGATTCAAAATTCAGCAATCCATTAGGCCAATCTATAATTATGGGCGCTTTAATGATGTTAACCAGTGTTGGCGTTATTACAATAATGAACTTTTTCTAAGATTTGGAATTTCTAATTTTAGCAATAAGACTTCACATAGTCCTGCTCAAAACTGAGTAGGATTTTTATTTTTTATCTACATATATCAGTGTATGTTAATTTTCTTCTGTGACTTTTGGCTCAGAAGAATTTTTAAGCCGTGTTTTTACATAGTTTTACATCAGAGAGCTTAAAATTGGTATCCGTCTAATGGCTGACTGGTGCTTTCGCTCCGGCACCGCCTTTACCCAAGAATAGTAATAAAGGTAATGAGCAAAGGAACCCAATCCCTACCACTCGAAAGCAATCTGCGTAAGATAAAACAGCAGCTTGAGTATCTACTGTTTGACTTAATAAAGCTAGTGCTTGTTGTTGTGCTGTTGCCGCATCCATGCCTTGGCTTTGAAGTGCCCCATTGAGCAAATCTAGACGTTGATTGGTTTCTGGGTCATAAGGGCTAAGTTTTGCTAACAAGATAGCTCGATGAAAAGTTTGTCTTCGGTCAAGCAGAGTGGTAAGTAGGGCAATGCCGATACTGCCACCTAGTTGTCGAGTCAGGTTGTAGAAACCAGACCCAGCCGAAACATCTTGTTTGGGTAGCGGGCCTAAAACTGCCAAACTCAAAGGGAGAAACATCAACACAGTAAAAGCCCCACGCCATACCAATGGCCAAAATAAATCATCTGTGCCCGTTTGTGGAGTAATTGCTGCTAGTTGAAACATAACTCCAGATGATCCAACAGCGCCCATTGCAATTAAAAATCGGGCATCAATTTTACTGGACAGCTTGCCTAATAGAACCATGACGATCGCAGACGCTAAAGCACCAGGCGCTAACAATAGTCCTGTCTGCGTTGCCGTAAAGTGCAGTACACTTTGAGCAAATATCGGCACAGCAAAGAGTGTGCCATAAAGCCCCATACCCACCACTGCTGAGAGAACGCTTCCCGCAGCTAAAGAACGGTGACGCAAAACTCTCAAATCCACAGCAGGATGATTTGTTTTCAGTTCTCGCCAAATAAACAACCCTAAGCCGATCGTACTGGCGATCGCTAACGTGGTGATGAAACCGGAGGAAAACCAGTCTTCTTTCTCTCCTTCTTCTAACAAAGTTTGCAGACAGCCGATCGCAATAATCAAAAACCCAATACCGAACCAATCGACGGATTGGCTTTGTGTCTCGCTTTTGTCTTTGTCTTTGGGCAAAAACATGAAGGACATCGCCACTGCAACGATCCCGAAGGGAATATTAACAAAGAAAATCCAGCGCCAGCCCAAACCATCTACCAAGAATCCTCCTAAAGTCGGGCCGATAGCTGGGCCAGCAATTACACCTACTCCAAAAACTGCCTGTGCCAAACCCTGTTCAGCAGGTGGAAAAGTCTCAAACAAAATCGCTTGTGCTTTAGCTAGCAACCCGCCACCACATAAACCTTGAAGAATTCGGGAAAGAACCAGCATCGGTAAATTGAATGCTAACCCGCATAAAACTGAGGCAATGGTAAAGCCAATCAACGAAAAAATAAAGTAGGTTTTGCGCCCAAAGTAATCTCCCAGCCATGCAGATAAGGGAATTAAGACGACATTTGCGATCGCATATCCAGTTACTACCCAACCTACCTCACTGACAGTTGCACCCAAACTAGCTTGCATATCCGTCAAGGCAACGTTAACGATACTAGTATCAATTACTTCTAAAATTGCACCAAGAGAAGCCGTCAAAGCGATCGCCCACTTCAATGGTCCGTGGACATAACCAAATTGATCAAAACTAGAACGTTTAATGTTGGTAGCCATTGTCAGAGCGATTCCCAAAGCAAAAATTAAATATCTTATATTACGCTACGGTAGCGTATCATATAGAAATGGTCAAGGGAGACTTCAATGAAAAGCAGCAAAAATACTTATGCTAAAGATGGATAGTCACTTTTGCTGTTTTCGTGCATGAAAACTGAGTAGTAGGGCTTATTTGTTTCCCTGATGCTTGTTCTGTGACCAAAGCCAGAAGCAGATTGCCAAGAAGATATTGCTTGGGGATGATATTTTTATGAGTAACCAAATTAACAGCCCTTCAGGACGACCACGCAGCATCCACGCCGACCAAGCGATTCTGCAAGCGACCTTAGACTTACTTGCAGAGGTAGGATATCAGAGCATGAGTATAGAAGCGATCGCTTTTCGTGCTGGAGTTGGTAAAACAACCATCTATCGCCGTTACACTTCCAAAGAAGAACTAGTTGCAGACGCGATAGAAAGTTTGAGAGATGATTTAGCGATCCCCGATACTAGCAGCTTTTGGGGAGATATGGATATTTTGATCGAGAATGCCGCCAAAAAGATAGATAGTCCCCTTGGTCGTCAGACACTCGCTTTGATAATTAGTACAGCGTCTAGCAATCCTCAGTTTGCAAAGGTTTACTGGACAAAATATATCAAACTCCGACGTGAAGCATTCTCTAAAGTACTTGAGCGTGCCCAGTCTAGAGGTGAAATACATAAGGATGCAGACTTAGACTTAATTATCGACCTGGTGAGCGGATCATTATATTATGCACTGATCTTTAAACCCACAACCGAGCCAGTAGAAGCATATATGCGCCGCACAATAAATCTTCTCCTCAAAGGGATTGGGTATGGGGCATAGGGCAAGGGGGACAAGGAGAAAGAATAACCTATGTTCAATTCCCAATTTCCAATGCCCAATTCCCAATTCCCACCTTATAACTTGTTAGCAAAATAACTTTTCACGAACGGTCGTAAATGAGATGATGGATTAATTAGAGAAAAAGGTAAACAATTGTTATTTTTCTCCTTCCGCTTCTGGTTGCAGAATAGCATTACAGTACTGAATGAGGGTTGTCAAGCGATCGCTAATCGTCTGAAGTCTCGTCTGTGCAGTCGATGCCTGCCGCGCTCCTTGCAAAAACATCACATCTATCGCCAACAAACGCAATTGCTTGCTCATTTCCGTTTGATAAGACTGTACTCGCCAGTTTTCATCAGCCAAAGGCACAATCTGCTGTCCGAAAAATTGCTGCAACGAGGCTACACGCACTCGCAGTTCAGGCGCAGCGATTTGGGTCGTTGTGGCATCGGAGCGTAATTGCTCTAGCAAGGTTACGAGTGCCAAATATTTCTCAGGGTTTAAAGACATCCAGTGCTAGTTAAGATAGTATTAGTGTCAAGTAATTTTTCTTTTACAATAAACTTTCTTAAAGGCTTATCAGCACTAAAAGCCTCAAATCAGGATTTGAGGCTTTGTTTGCCATCAATGGATTTTCAAGGTTAATAGGCGACAGCATTTTCTTAGGGTGATGCTGCCACTTTTATTTATCATTCACTTATCTACCGATCCTATCCAAACCCACTTGTATGAGCAGTCTAGCTATAAATTCATCAGTTGATCTAGCCATTCCGGAATGGTTAAAAAAATGTTTGAAGGAGTCATCGACAAGTAACGGCGAAGTAGAAGATGACCGAAGGCATAGTGATGCAGTTTTAATTGGCCGCGCATTTGAATTTGCTTACCAACTGCATCAAGGTCAATACCGCAAATCTGGAGAACCATACATTGCTCATCCCATTGCTGTAGCCGACTTGCTGCATGACTTGGGAGGTAGTGCTGCTATGATAGCAGCTGGATTTCTCCATGATGTTGTTGAAGATACAGAAGTTACAAGTCAAGAAATTGAAGAACGCTTTGGCGCAGAAGTGCGGCAATTGGTTGAAGGTGTAACAAAGCTTTCTAAGATCAATTTCACCAGCAAAACCGAAAGCCAAGCCGAAAACTTCCGGCGGATGTTTTTGGCAATGGCGCAAGATATTCGGGTCATTGTGGTGAAATTGGCAGATCGTTTGCATAATATGCGAACTTTACAATATATGTCAGAGGCCAGCCGCCGCCGCAGTGCCCAAGAAACGCGAGATATATTCGCGCCTTTAGCCAATCGCTTGGGGATTTGGCGAATAAAATGGGAACTGGAAGATTTGGCTTTTAAGTATTTGGAACCAGAAGCTTTTCGCCAAATGCAAGAGCTTGTTTCTGAAAAACGGACGGCGCGAGAAGAGAAACTGGCTAGAGCTACGAACATGTTGCAAGAGCGTTTGCAGCAAGCCGGAATCCGCTTTCAGGATATTAGCGGTCGTCCCAAGCACCTTTATAGCATTTACCAAAAAATGCACCGCCAGCAAAAGGAATTTCATGAAATTTACGATTTGGCAGCGCTGCGGATTATTGTTCAAAGCAATGAGGAATGCTATCGGGCGTTGGCGGTGGTTCATGATGCTTTTCGCCCAATTCCTGGGAGATTTAAAGATTACATTGGGCTGCCAAAGCCTAACCGTTACCAGTCGTTGCATACTGGGGTGATTGGACTAACTGGCCGTCCTTTAGAGGTGCAAATTCGGACAATCGAAATGCATCATATCGCCGAGTATGGGATTGCCGCCCATTGGAAATACAAAGAAACTGGAGGTTCTAGTATTAGCCATTTGACAGGGACAGATGACAAGTTTACTTGGCTGCGACAACTACTAGAATGGCAAACCGATCTCAAGGATGCACAAGAATATCTTGATAGTGTCAAGGATAATCTATTTGAAGATGATGTCTATGTCTTCACCCCTAAGGGGGATGTTGTTCCTTTAAGTCCCGGTTCTACCACTGTAGATTTTGCTTATCGCATTCATACCGAAGTTGGAAATCACTGTTCAGGGGCGCGGGTGAATGGGCGAATGGTGTCTCTGTCAACGCGACTACAAAATGGCGATATTGTAGAAGTTCTCACTCAAAAAAACTGCCATCCGAGTTTGGATTGGTTGAACTTTGTCAGAAGTTCGGCGGCGAAATATCGGATCAAACAATGGTACAAGCGATCGCGCCGCGAAGAAAATGTTGCCCGTGGACGGGAATTGTTAGAAAAGGAACTAGGTAAAACTGGTTTTGATAGTTTGCTAAAGTCCGATGCAATGCAGATTGTCGCCGAAAAGTGTAACTACCACAGTGTGGACGATTTACTTGCCGGTTTGGGTTACGGTGAAGTGACATTGAACTTGGTGCTAAATCGTTGGCGAGAAGTGGCGAAGGGACAACAACCAGTTTCTACAGTGCCGCCATTTATCCCCAAAGAACCACCTACTACATCAAAAGCTTTGCGAGATGCCCCTCCAACTACTTCCCGCGCCAGTGATTCGCCTATTGTTGGGGTAGAGGGGTTGGTATATCATTTAGCTGGATGTTGTACCCCGATTCCTGGCGAACCGATTATTGGTGTGGTGACGCGAGGTAGGGGGATTTCAATTCATCGCCAAGGCTGCCATAATCTAGAGACTGTGGAATATGAGCGCTTAGTACCAGTTAGGTGGAACCCAAGCGCCGAAAATAGTGGTCGTCCGCACACGTATCCAGTAGATGTTCAAATTGAAGCCCTTGACCGCGTAGGGGTACTAAAAGATATTTTGTCACGGTTGAGTGACCAAGGAATCAATGTCCGCCATGCTCAGGTGAAAACCTCTGTTGGTCAACCTGCATTGATGGATTTAGGAATAGATATACGCGATCGCTCTCAATTAGAGCAAGTATTTGTGCAAATTAAGAAAATGAGCGACATTTTGAATATCCGCCGCGTTGGTCAAATTGACGAATAGATGATTGGTAGGGTGCGTTAACGGGGTTTGACGCACCAGATGGCGATCGTTTTTAGGAATCGAACCGCAGAGGCGCTGAGGGCGCAGAGAAAGAGAGGAGGAAATGAATGTGCCGTGTGATTATTTAGGCGATTGCATTAATTGCTACTATTGACAGACTGCAACATTTTTTCTCGTTTCTTGCGGGCAATTTCTTGCAAATCAACAGTTCTATCAGTTTCATCTACAATTTCACCAGTTATCACCTCAAGCACATCTTCCAAAGTGACGACACCAGCGATACTTCCATATTCGTCTACCACTACTGCAAGATGTTCACGAGCTTCTATGAAATTTTTTAACAGTTTATCTGCTCGAATTATCTCAGGAACAAAGTTGACTTTTCGAGCTAGACTAGCGATTTTTTGATTGTTACTTCCTTCAACCATCGCTGTCAGTAAATTCTGTTTGAGAGCATATCCAATAATTTCATCCAGAGATTCATTTATTACAATAATCCGGGTGTGTTGAGACGCAATAATATTTGCTTTCGCCTCAGCAAGAGTCATATCTCCATAAATATATGTCAGCATGATTCGGGGTGTCATTAAATCAGATGCTGTCACATCATTTAATCTAAACACTCGCTGAATCATTTCTGCTTCATCGCTTTCGATAATTCCCTCTTGATGCCCAATCTTCGCCAACAGCTTGATTTCAGCCTCATTCGTAGTTGGTCGTTTTTTCCCTTTGGCAAAGGGTGCAGTAACATTTTCTAGAATCCAAACTAAGGGTGTGAAAGCAATAGCAAGTCCAGCTACAGGTAGAGCTGCAAGTATGGCGATTTGCTCAGAATAACGCTCTCCAATTGTCTTTGGGATGATTTCACCAAAGATGATAATTAAGAATGTCAATATTCCTGAAAATACACCAAGCCATTTGTCTCCTAATACCTGAACAGCAATACTACCTGTAAGAATACTACCAATGATATTGAAAGTATTATTGAGGATTACAAGAGCCGCAATCGGTCGATTCATATTTTCACGAATCGCTAAAAGTCTTACTGCTGATGGACTATTTGATTGTGCTAATTGTCTGACTCTCAGGGTTGAAACAGAAAACAGGGCTGTTTCTACACTAGAACAAATTGCTGAACCTAAAAGGATAACAAACACAATGATGAGAAGCTGTAGCATATAGTTTCCCAAATATGGGAAGCGAAAGTTGAGCTTAACTGATAGCGAACTGGGTTACTATCCTGTTATCTTCTAAGTTTACCGTTTTCTTATTTTAAGCTCATCGCACAGGAAGGCTTAACTGCTTTATTCCTATAGCACTAGATTTTCATCTTGTAAGTATTTATACCATTTATTTGTAAGGCTGCACCAGATTTCCCTGGCTTCTGTTTTCTTCTTGGTTTCTTTCTTTGGGTTATGAGAACGAGGAGCAAGGATGCCTTATATCTTATAATTAATTTTCCGTTATTTTGTGTTCATTGGATTGCCAACTCAGTATTGAATAAGTATTCAAACTTACTCTTAAATAATTAATTAATGAAGGCAACTCGGTTTATTTTTATCATCGACTTCGATTAAACTAACTATTAATTGAAGTTTGGTTAATTACTCTCGTAAGTTTTTTAAATTTCCTTACATAAACACAAAACTTCTGCAAAGATACTCTGAAAAAGATCAGAGCTAACCTTATCTATATTACCATAATATATCGGAATGCAAGAGTGATGATATTTAAATCGCTGCCATAGTATGACTTTGAATATCTCACGATTTAATAGACTAGTGCAATTTTTAGAAGAAGCGTTATACTACAAGTCCGTTAATCGGTAAACTCCAGCTATAATAATAGATAAAAAGATGAATTATGCCAGTACTTAATATCCTTCATTTAGTTGGGTCTGCACACGATAAGTTTTACTGTGATTTATCACGTCTTTATGCCCAAGACTGTTTAGCTGCAACAGCAGATCCATCGCTTTATAACTTTCAAATTGCATATATCACACCCGATCGGCAGTGGCGATTTCCTGACTCTCTCAGTCGAGAAGATATTGCTCTTACCAAACCGATTCCTGTGTTTGATGCCATACAATTTCTAACAGGCCAAAACATTGACATGATGTTACCACAAATGTTTTGTATTCCTGGAATGACTCAGTACCGTGCCCTATTCGATCTGCTCAAGATCCCTTATATAGGAAATACCCCAGATATTATGGCGATCGCGGCCCACAAAGCCAGAGCCAAAGCAATTGTCGAAGCAGCAGGGGTAAAAGTGCCTCGTGGAGAATTGCTTCGCCAAGGAGATATTCCAACAATTACACCTCCAGCAGTCGTCAAACCTGTAAGTTCTGACAACTCTTTAGGAGTAGTCTTAGTTAAAGATGTGACTGAATATGATGCTGCCTTAAAGAAAGCATTTGAATATGCTTCGGAGGTCATCGTAGAAGCATTCATCGAACTTGGTCGAGAAGTCAGATGCGGCATCATTGTAAAAGACGGTGAGCTAATAGGTTTACCCCTTGAAGAGTATCTGGTAGACCCACACGATAAACCTATCCGTAACTATGCTGATAAACTCCAACAAACTGACGATGGCGACTTGCATTTGACTGCTAAAGATAATATCAAGGCTTGGATTTTAGACCCTAACGACCCAATCACCCAAAAGGTTCAGCAAGTGGCTAAAAGGTGTCATCAGGCTTTGGGTTGTCGCCACTACAGTTTATTTGACTTCCGAATCGATCCAAAGGGACAACCTTGGTTCTTAGAAGCTGGATTATATTGTTCTTTTGCCCCCAAAAGTGTGATTTCTTCTATGGCGAAAGCAGCCGGAATCCCTCTAAATGATTTATTAATAACCGCTATTAATGAAACATTGGGTAGTAATAAAAAGGTGTTACAAAATTGATATTAAAAAAATAAGCGGTGTAAGCCTGCATTCATAAAAGTATAAATAATTACTGCTCTTTTGGAGTGCGGGAGGCGATCGCAGAAAAAATCAAGAGCATGGACAAGCTTTTCGCTATTCATGCTCAACAGGTTTACAAATGCCATTTTTGCTTCTTACGAATCACTTAGTCGCCCCCTAATTCCACGAGTTTACCGATATTAAAATCGATCTTTACCCAACCTTTGAGTCGTTGCAAATTTTGTAGCAAAAGTAAAGTAATCTGCCAATGGTGCAAAGTTAAAAATGGTATCGGATCGTCCAGGCGATAAATGGCATCTGTACCTCTGACTAATCTCCCAAACCAAGTTTGTAATTGTTGTCCAGAGCGAATCCCAGTCAATCGCCAGATTTCGTGATATATCCAGTAAGTGGGCTTGCTATCTGCAAGAGGTTCCAAAGGTGCAGCTAGAGGAGTTTTACCAAGATAGGCTTCTGCAACACCTGGGTGATTGTAGAACATTGTGATCGCCGAATGGGTGCGAGGATTACATTCAATGGCATAAGCTGTACCATCTTCAGCTTGGATAAAGTCAAGAGATATTTGTCCAGTCAGCCGTAAACTTTTGACGAAATGTTGTACCCATTCTTGAATTTGGGGATTTTCGACATTTTCATAGTTAATCTGAAACGCTGAAGAATTTGAACAGCAATGCAACCTTAATTCGCCGTCTCGGACTGTGCTATGGGTGCATAATTCTTTCCCAGGAATAAATTCTTGCATAATCCAAGGTTTTTCTGGGCTGATGGGTAAACTCTTGACAAACGCTGCTGTCTCTTCTGGGGTATCACAAGGAAGTTTGGTTAAATTTAAGCGGCGAACTGAGTCGTAAGAAATACTCTTAAGAATATATTTGCGCGTCTCTTTACTAAAATCGAAGTTGATAACTTGTTCAGGATCGGTAATTTTAAAAGATTTCGGGGCTGATAAACCAAGCGATCGCGCCCGATCGGTAAAGGCAAATTTATCATCCAGCATCTTGGTTATATCAGCATCAAAGTGAAAAACCTCACAATATTCTGATAGTGCAGACTTTGCCAAAGAGTCGTAATAACTAGCTACAGGGCTGCATACGGGTACATAAACGTCAATCTTCTCTCGTTTGACAATTTCCAATAGCGCTTGGGTATAGCCTTCTGGGTCGTCTTGTGGTGCAGGAACTGTATAAAAACGACTCACAGAATTTGAGAATCTATGCCCTGATAACCAGTATTTATGACCTTCAATCAGAATAACTCTGTGTCCGGCTGCATGGAAGGAGCGGGCAAGTTGCAATGCTTTGGTCATTTTGCCGCCACTGACCAAGATATTCTGGGGATGAGTGGCTACGGCAGGTTTTTTTGTAAACGGCCTACACATCAGAGATATCAATACTATCAAAGCATTAAGCGGCAAGGCTATCAGCAGTAGTATTAGAGTCCCGATAGTCTTCAGTAGAGCTGCTATTTTTAGCCTCACACCCTTTGATGGCGTTGTGGATTGAGGAAGAGATAAAGAGATTGATTGTGCCATAAATTTTTCCTTGACGTGGAATGCAGTTCTTTTATAGGGACACACAGATGTGCGTCCCTACCGGATATTGCATCCAAATGAGAACTGCCATAACATCAGATGCCTTGAATTGAGAAGCGCCTGTTATACCAAGCGTCTAATCAGGGTTATACCATCTCGTATGGGTAACAGAACTTGCTCTACACGAGGATCTGCGGCGACAATGCGGTTGAATTGAGCGATCGCTTCACCATTGGCTGTACGCTGTTCTGATGGCAGGTAAACTTGTCCTTGCAACAAAGTATTATCTACACAGATTAATCCGTCGGGAGCTAGTAAATGGCTATCCAAGATAATTTGGAAGTATTCTATATACTCCTTTTTATCCGCATCAATGAAGATCAGATCAAAGGATTCTTTTTTAGCCACCAGCTTGTGCAGCGTCTCTAGTGCAGGTGCCACTTCTACAACAATCTTGCGGCCGTGGGGAGACTCTTGAAAGCAAGTTTGAGCAAACTCGGCCACATAGGAGTCTACTTCACAAGCAATCAGTCGCCCATCATCTGGTAACGCCTCTGCCATTGCCAAAGCTGAATATCCTGTGAACATTCCCACTTCTAGGATGCTTTTAGCCTTAGTGATATGCACAAACATCTTTAGTGTTTGTCCTTCAAGATGTCCTGAGAGCATTTCTTGCTCTAATTGACGCACTGTTTCACCATCACTGAAGCGTTTACTCCAGTCTTCAATGCTTGTCTTCTGCGCTAGTGCTGTCAATGCGGTCGATTCAGGGGTAGTGCAATCATCCAGATAGGGATCTAAACCTGCTGCTAATTGCAACCCTTGGCGCAGAGAAGTCAGTATCTCTGAAGGAATATTACTTTCCTCTGCCATTCTGAGGGTTTTTTGTAGCTGTGCTACCAGAATGCTATGTGGCGTTATTGGTCTTGCGGTATCTCGTCCTAAAATACTGGTCATGTTTTCACACTCCCAATAGTTTGGATTCTTCTTGAGTTTCTATGTAAGCGTCAATGCCATCTCCACCACGAGGGTATGTAGCACACAGACGTTTGTGTTCAGCTAAAGCTGCATCTAGTTCTTCACGGGTGAAATCGTTGACAAAGAAGCACTCACCAATGGGTTTAGGCATAGCTGCGCGTTGTTTCCCGTCTCGCGTCAAGCTAATAGATTGGGTAGCATACCAGAGCAAATCGCCATCTAGTAGAGGATGATCGATTGATAAACCTATACGACTCATCAAGCTCAAAATGCGATCGCGTTCTCCTGATGTAATGTAGCCACGTCTTGCCGCAATAGTTGCAGACAAAGCCATGTCTATATTGACGGCATGACCGTGAAACAACGGTATCATCGGAGCTAATTCTAAGGTCGGACTCCAAGTGTGACCGTAGGCAATGACGCGATCGAGGTCTAACTCATGCAAGTTTGGAGTTTCCAACTCCAGCATAGTTTTTATTGCCTCGTAATTGAGTTTATGTGCGATCGCTTTCAGTTCCTTTGTACCATTCACATATCCAAAGTGAGTGGAAAGCAACTCTTCGCCATATTCATACAACAATTCAAAGACTTCAGAGTTCGCCACAACAGCAATTTTGACCAACTCTGCCATCCCATTACGAACTTGAGCCGTTGGTAATGTTTGCAAGAAGGAGAAATCGAGGATGACTTTCAAAGGAGCATGATATGCACCCAAGCGATTTTTTAACTTGCGATGGTTGACTGCAACCTTAATCGCTACACCTGCATCAATCAGACCAATCAGCGTTGTCGGAACCCGAATATAGTTACTCTTACGACGGTAAGCAGCACACGCAAACCCAGCTACATCAGTGGTTAAACCACCACCCACTACTAATACTGGTTCCTTGCGGATTAAACCAAAGTCAGAAAAAGCATCAACAATTTTCTCAAAGGTTGCAAGGGTTTTAGTAGGCTCAGTAATCACAATGGGAACTACGGTCAGATCAATACCATAGTGTCTAAAATATGACTTGATTTGCTTGCCATATAATCTGTTGACATTAGCATCAATCACAGTCAGACAACGGCCAAACTTCTCATAGCTGTCTGCAATTTCTCTGTTACTGATATCAAATGCACCATTTACATAGACAAGACTAAACTCAATTTTTTCGTAACCTTCCACGCGGAATTCAGCTTCCGTTGCTTCAAACGATGCTTGAACATTACTCATTATTATTGACCTTGATAGAATTGAAAAATTTGTGAAAATTCAGGCAATATTTTAGATTAATCCTGATGTATGGCAATAACAAATCATGCTCATGAACGCTAAAACTTTTAGGCATTCTAAAGCCAGCTTTTACTAGAAAAGCTTATTATTATTACCGAGCGATGCCACTAAATAGCACCGTTATTGATCTAAATTCTGTAAGCTAACCTCTAATTTAAGGTTGCCCTAAGACTACTCAACTAGTCCCATTAAAAATTGATCGTCATAACGCTTGCGCTCTTTTGGGATTGTTGACCTGAATTCGGCAAGTTAACCTTAAGTTTAGATTAACTCTACTATTAACTCTGCTATATCTATCTATAGATATAGAGGTTTGACAACTGTTTTAATTCGCAAAATTTCTAACAGAGAAAACTGGATAAATAGTTTATCTCCAAGCTTCCATTTAAGATTACAGCCCTGATTAACCTTCAGTTCGCTGTTTTTTAGCATTAGTCTCGAACCTTTTATCGCTAAACTTTCTACACTCTGTTTTACTCAGAGTGCCAGTGGACTTCTAGTTGATTTTAGTTAACTTTCTGTTCAGTATTTAATATACCAACGTCGGTAACTTTTGAAAACCCAAAATTTTAATTAATCAGAGTTACTAATTACACATATCAGTTTAACTCAAGACATGAGTCATTTTATATTTACAAATCTTAAAAAAGAGTTAAATTGGCTTTTTCGTTCAAAATTATAGGATTTCAGCTTAAATTAAGAGATGATTTTCTGGTTAGTAACATAAAAAGTGATATGTGTATTCTGCCAAAAGTATATGAAGTGAATATTTTTTTATACTAAAAGTTGATTCTACCGATGTAGTATATACCTCAGTAATGATGGATGATTAATATTAGTAAGTGTGTGTATTCGTTCTAATCCCTATGCAACAGTTATTTCCCGGAGAAGTATTCGCCAGCACTGCTGATTTTGACATTGGTATTCGCCAACTGATACCCAGATACGATGAGATGTTGGAGGTAATTACCCGTTGTCTACCTTCCACAAGTCTGCGGATATTAGAATTAGGTTGTGGTACAGGCGAACTTAGTCTCAAAATACTCAAACGCTTTCCAAATGCCCAAGTAATTGCTCTAGATTACTCACCTCGAATGTTACAATTTGCCCAACATAAAATCACAGCATCTGGATATCAAAAACGTTGGGTTGGTACACAAGCAGACTTTGGCGATTGGGCAAATAATCCAGAAAAATTAGATATTGGTAGCGAATTTGATGCCTGTGTATCATCCTTGGCAATTCATCATCTCCAGGATGAGATGAAATTAAAGTTATTTAGCCGAATTGCTGCTAGCCTCACTCAAGATGGCTGTTTTTGGAATGGAGACCCAATTTTACCGGAATCATCAGCCTTAGCAGAAGTTTATCAGGCTGCACGAGAAGAATGGTCAGTTGAACAGGGAACCAATTTAACAGAGATTCGTGCAAAGCTTGGTGCAAGCAGCACTCAAGGTTACTCTAGTCAAGACCAGCTAGCTAGCTTAGATACTCATTTACAGATGTTGAGCAAAGCTGGATTTAAAACAGTTGCAGTACCTTGGAAATATTATGGTCTGGCGGTGTTAGGTGGCTGGCTATGAAAATTTTGGTTTTTGGATACTGGATTTGGAATTTACCTGTCCCTAATCGATATTTATAGGATTAGCAGACTTATGGTAACAAAACAGTAATAAATAACATTATTTCCCTTAATTAGAACTAATATGTAGACCAATACAGTTCAGTTAAGAAAAATTGTTGGTTAGGTTAAGCAAAGCGCAACCCAACAAAGGCCCGGAAATGTTGGGTTTCGTTCCTCCACCCAACCTACGCAGTTTAAGTTTTTTGGCGCTAACTGAACCGTATTGATATATAGACGCTTTAGGTCTGTAAAGGAGGTCTTGCTAACTCACGCAAAGATTTTGGCTGAGACTTACGGTATCTAGGCTGTCCTTGTGTTTTGATGCAATATTTCCACATCAGAAGTACCCATGAGGGTACTATCAATCCTTTACAGACCTATCCGAAAATACAGAGTAGAAAATTTTCTTCAGAAAATAAACCAGGGACACGCAATTTGGATTCGTTTTTCTGCTCCTATCTCCAGTGGGGTTAGAGCCACTGTTTGCCATCACTTAGTTTTAAAAGGAGAATATCTTGGATGGCTCGAAATAAAAAGAAATCAGCCGGGTTTAAGTATGAGCATCCACTTGTGTCTAGATGCCCGATTTGTTGTATTATCCCGCCACATATACTAGAACATGTCGTTGTAAATGGCAATCCTCAACAGCGTAATTGGGCTTTTCGTACATTAAATGTTTCGGCACAATTTCGCGGACGGAGAGATGTCATAGGTACTGTCTCGTTTGCACCTTCTCCAGGTGAAAAGCGTCGCACCATTTATGATGCAAAATATGGCCAACAGCTTCCTGGTACATTAGTGCGCGGTGAAGGCGATCCTCCCAGCAGTGATATAGCAGTGAATGAAGCCTACGATGCTGCTGGTGCAACTTATGACTTGTTTTATGAGATATTCGATCGCAATTCCGTTGACGACAAAGGACTACGTTTAGACTCCACCGTGCATTATGGCGTTAAATATGACAACGCCTTTTGGAACGGCGACCAAATGGTTTATGGTGATGGCGACGGAGAAATGTTTCAACGCTTTACGACATCAATTGATGTGATTGGGCATGAGCTAACTCATGGTATAACCCAATATGAAGCGGGTTTACAATATTATGGCGAACCAGGAGCATTAAATGAATCATTTTCTGATGTCTTCGGTTCTTTGGTGAAACAAAAGAGCAAAAATCAGACTGCACAAGAAGCAGATTGGCTGATTGGCGAAGGTCTTTTAGTACCAACTGTTAAAGGTGTTGCCCTGCGATCGATGAAAGCACCGGGAACAGCTTATGATGATCCAGTAATGGGTAAAGATCCTCAACCAGCCCATGTAAAAGATAAATACACTGGTACTGATGATAACGGTGGCGTGCATATCAACTCAGGAATTCCTAACCATGCGTTTTATTTAGCGGCTGTTAGCATTGGTGGCTATGCTTGGGAAAAAGCAGGCAAAATCTGGTACATAGCTTTACGCGATCGCTTGAAAGCCAAAGCAGATTTCAAAAAAGCTGCCAGTGTCACCATTCAAATTGCTGGCGAACTCTACGGTAATGGTAGTGATGATCAAAAAGCTGTACAGGATGCTTGGCAAAAGGTAGGAGTTATCTAGGAGTTATGAGTGAGGAGTGAGGAATAAATAGTCAATACCTTCCACTCCCTCACTCAACACTCAGGACTGATAAATCTGTTGTGTATTGTTGCTAAAGTGGGATGTGAGAACTGCTATCTCCCATTCTAAATATTTATCCAAACTAAATAACACAACAGAGAGCAAAAAATGCGGATATCCTTTGAACGCACAGGTGGCTTTGCTGGAATCAGCAAGAAGACAACCGTTGATACAGACACTCTCCCGCCAGATGAAGCTGCCACACTTCCCCGCCTGGTGGAAATTGCAGATTTATTTAGGCTACCTGAACTAATTACCTCGCCAAATCCCCAGAGCGATCGCTTTCAGTATAAGTTGACAGTAGAAGATAACGGCAAGCAGCATACAGTGACTGTCAGTGAAGCAGCATTGCCAGGAACCTTAAGACCACTGATTGAATGGCTGCAAACCGTAGCACAAAAAAAGTAAAAAGAATTACTTATAAGTCTCTGTTTTGGTAATAAAAAATAACAAAGATGAGATACCAATGCGCTGTAGGGGTATAACATTGTTATACCTTCCATGAACTGCGTGTATTACAACTAATTAATTAGAACTGATTTATGAGTATGATATGAATAAACCAATCAAACGAGCATTTTTAGACACCGAAGATGGGCAGATTCTTTACCGTATCGGTGGCGAAGGAGAGCCTCTGCTTTTACTTCATCAAAACCCAAGGAGTAGTGACGAATTTCGTGAGTTAATACCTATTTTTGCCCAGACAAGACGTGTCATTGCTATGGACTTTTTAGGACTAGGTGATTCTGATAAACCTCCAAGACTTTACTCCACCGAAGACTACGCAAAAACTGTTATTGCCCTTTTGGAAGAATTAGGTATTTCCAGTATAAGCATCCTGGGAAACCATACGGGTGCTTTTGTGGCAGGGGAAGTGGCAGCAGCATATCCTGAAAAAGTAGATAAACTTATATTATGTAATGCTTTTGGCTTTGATCAAGAAGGAAAAGAAGCTCTGTTAAAGAGATTTTCTGACGGTTTCAAAATAAAAGCAGATGGCTCCCACCTCATGGAAAGATGGTCAGCCCGTGCCCAATATGTAGGCTCTCCAGAATTAAATCAACGTTGGGTTTTAGACGATTTAAAAAGCTTTGGCTATCCTTTATATGCTATTTGGGCTGTACAAGACTACTGTCTAGATGCACCAAAAAGATTTCAATTAATCAAGTCTCCTACTTTGATTCTCTGGGGGACTGAAGATATGAAAACCTTTGACAAGCTAGGTTTAGCCAAGGTAGAAAATAGATATTTTGTTTCTAAAGCAATTCCTCATAGCAAGGTGGTTGAGATTGAAGGCGGAACTATCTGTATGATGAATCAAATGCCTGAAGAAATATCACAGATAGTCATAGATTTTCTAGAAAATTCAAGTATTTAAAATTTTAGATAGGTGTTTGAAAAAATTATGTTAAGAAAGCATATGAGTTTATTCAATCAACATTAAGCATATGAGTTTATTCAATCAACATTAAAAATTAATTAACATAGTAAAGATGCTTTACTATGTTAATGCTCCATATGATTTTAAGATTGACTGTGTGAGTGCTAAATAACATGGAAAATGAAGAAAATTCTGCACGAGAACAAGAGGCTGATGACTTTTTACATATAGCCTCCGTAAAAGAGGATTGGGGTGGAGACGGCAGAGGGCGCATGAATTTATCAGGAAGGCGCACAGCGATCGCTAAAGAATACCTACCTCGCCAGTACCAGTTCTTTGACACGAATACCGTAATGGAAAAGCAAGGTTGGCGAGTCAGGGGAATGCCAGACAACATAGCACCTGGAAGTCGTCGATTGTTAACGTGGCATGATTCTGGTGCATCGACTTCAAGAGTGGTTTTACCACCTAAGTTTGAGGCTCCATCTGGAATCTTTACTGCTGATCTGGAGATTTTTGTAATTAAGGGTGCAATACAACTGGGTGAGTGGCAGCTAAACAAACATAGCTACTCCTTTATCCCCGCAGGTGTAAGAATAGGTTCTTGGAAAGTACTAGGTGGAGAAGAAGCTGAAATCCTTTGGATGGAAAATGGTTCTGTTCCATTAGAGTATAAATATGCACAAGAAGACCATCCAGATGCTAGATTATCTGACTTTATCCCAGCATTGGACAGTAAATTGCTACCTTGGGGCAAAGCAGATACAGTTCAGTTTGTGCAAGCAAATAAGAAGTGGCTAAGGAAAGATATTAACGGAGGTGGAGTATGGCTGCTCGCCATTTTGCCGCATTTTGACAACAAGTATCAAATGATACAACCTTACAACGAAGAAGGATATTGTTTAACGGGGTATTGTGATGTAGGAGATTATCGGATCGTAAAAGATCATTATTGGTATTGTCCTAGCTTTAGTACTCTTCCCAGGCATATCACGGATGATGGCGGCTTGTTCTTTGTTAGAGTTGATAGAGATTTATCAAAAGTTGCAACAGTCTTGTCATACGCACCTCAAGACACATAAATTTTTAAGCAGTAAGGTTTCCATGTGGATTACTAGAATGTCTTTTTAAATAGCGCCCAATAGGTGAACCTAAAACTTGCCCATTGTTATAAATAAGATTTCCACGCAAAAAGGTATTCTTTACCCGCCCACTTAACTCTACACCTTCAAAAGGTGTATAACCTTGTTGTGACTCCGACTTAGCAGCGCATACCACAAAGGTTTCATTGGGGTCTACCAGTACCAAATCAGCATCATAGCCAATTGCAATATCACCTTTTTTTAACAAACCAAAGCGCCGCGATGGATTCCAAGATAGCAACTTAGCCATCTGATTGTAAGACATTCCACGCTTGCTACCTTCACTAAATACACCAGAAAGTAAATATTCTGTACCACCAAAACCAGACTTTGCTAACCAAATATTATTTGGGTCTTTAGCACTTCTTTTTTGTTCAGCAGAACAGCAAGCATGGTCGCTAACTATCCAATCTACTTGATTATTTAGTACTGCTTGCCACAAGTATTCCACATCAGCGCGAGGACGGATAGGAGGGTTAACTTTTGCCCAAATACCATTAGGAGTATCGACATCTAATAGCAGATGTCCAACAGTAACTTCTCGCCGAAAATTGATATGGGGAAAAGCAGTTTGCATAGTCAAAGCTGCTTCCATTGCTTTACGCGAACTTAGGTGCAACAAATTGATATTTGCACAGTTAGTTTCATTGGCTAAATAAGAAGCAATACAAATTGCTAAACCTTCTGAATGAGGAGGGCGTGCTGCACTGTAAGCGTGTAATCCGCTCAGACTAGAATCATTTTCAACTATTTTGGTATAGGCGTTGAGAATTTCTGCAACTTCGCAATGCAAACTCAAGCTGATGCTATCTCGCGCTTCTGGATGTTTTTCCATCAAGCGAGTTAGACCGCGCATAATAAATTCAAAATGGGCGAAGTCGTATCTTTCCTCTTTGTTAATCATCAAAAAAAGGTTTTGCTGGTCTGACAAACCATGCAACCCATATCCGCCATAAAACATGAATATTTTAAACGAAGATATACCGTGTTCCTCAAACAATAAAGGTATTTCGTCGATATGCTGGCTTGCTATAGGTGCGATGTGATAGGCGTAATCTACAAAAAAATTACCTGCGGATAAGGCCAAAACCTCTGGAAGAAAATCGCGGTAGGAGCCGCCTTTGTTAAGATAATACTGCCCTGTACGGATGTAATTCAGGCTGGTAGTCACGCCTCCCGTTGCGGCTGCTTTGCTTTCAGTCAGAGCATCTTTGTCGAGGGGTCGATAAATACCTACGTGCATGTGGGCATCCACGACTCCAGGAAAGCCTAGCAGGTTTTTGCCATCAAATACCTGTTTGCCAGTGTCTGGGCTAATATTAGAGGCAATCTGAGCAAATTTTCCATCCTTAATGCCTAAATCAAGTAGTTCGATTACATCCTCATGGGGACGAACTACCCGCACATTTTTGATAATTTGATCTAATAGGGGAGTTTCAGACACAGTAGACCTCACACTAAAATGAGTTTAGTCAGGAATTCCAACATCGAATCGAGACGAAAGCCAAATCCCATCAGCCAAATCCCATCATTATATAACGGTTTTTTATGAAATCATCTTCAGGAGAAAAGACAATGGAGAGCTTTAATGAATATCATATAGACCCAAAGCAATTTCCTTTTCTGAAAAATTTTCAAGATAACTGGCAAGTCATTAGAGATGAGTATACAAGCTTTATTAATAATGCATCTAATGAGGAATTAAAATTTACTTACGATGTTCTTGGCCCTAAAAGCCAAACCATTAAAACCAAGGGAAAGTCGAAATACAGTGCTTTTGGTATTTTGTTTCAAGGTATGTTTATTGAAAAATATATTCAGGCGCATCAAATAAAATATCCTGATTATGGGCCAGATGAAGCATCAAAAAAAGCACTGGTATTAAGAGAGAAATATTTTACGAATTTAGCCAATGTGATAAAAGATGTGAACCTGATTGAGGATGATATCATCAGAAACGTGTATTATGGTACATTTCACCCAGGTTTGGATATCAAGCTGCATGTAAACTATAACCCTCATACAAATCGTGGCTATTTAGGATTAATAGTGCCAGAGGGAGATGTGGCTATGAAAATATGTCACGATCAACTTTATTGGCATGAAGGAAAATTCTTGGTTTTAGATCATAGCTATCCCCACTGTCCACATAATTACACTAGTTATGATAGAACTGTTTTGGTTGTAGACTTTTTTAAACCGGATAAACCTAGAGATGAAGTGATCGAATTTGAGAAAGAGCAAGTCACACAACGGATGCAAGATAATCCTTACAGCTTAGGTGTTTTTGGTAAAAGCGATAAAGCTAAAGAAGAAGATTTTATCAAGTATGGTTTAGCTCATCAATTAGAGTGGGATAAAGCCTTGATTTAAAAATGAACGTAACAACCTACAGAAAGTTAATAGCAAAGCAACTGAATCAAGATTTTAAATCTGCTATTGAAATTGTCGAAATTCCTCTTTCCAAGCCTGCTGCTAGTGAACTTGTAATCCAAAACAAATTTGCTGGCGTTAACGGTGGTTTTGACACCTTACTTTGTCGTGGTGACGTTCCATATATTAACTTAATTCCTCCCTTTGATTTGGGTGTGGAAGCTGTGGGGGAAGTTATCGCTATAGGTGAAAATGTCAAAGATTTTCAAATTGGTGATGCTGTCATAACTACGGCACGTGGTGGCGGTTATCGAGAATATCAGCTTATCAATGCAAACTTAGCAGTGAAGGTGCGGGAAGCAACACCAGAGTTACTAACACTAATGCCCACGGGTGTATCAGCTTTGGTTGCATTGGAACAAGTGGGGGAGATGAAAAGTAATGAAGTGGTTTTAGTGACAGCAGCAGCCGGGGGAACAGGCCATATTGCAGTGCAATTGGCAAAGTTAGCCGGGAATCATGTCATTGGTACTTGCAGTTCTGAAGCGAAGGTAAAGTTATTGAGAGAATTAGGGTGCGATCGCATTATCAACTATCGCACAGAAAATCTCAATCATGTCCTCAAGCAAGAATACCCCAATGGGATTAATCTAATTTTTGACTGTGTAGGTAAACAGGTTTTTGATACCTGCGTTGAAAACTTGGCAATACGGGGACGCTTAATTGTAGTTGGTTTCATCTCCGAATACGCAAAAAATGTAGAGCAAATTACACAACCACGCCTTTATCACCAGCTATTTTGGAAAGCTGCTTCTGTGAAAGGCTTTCTCATGCCTCATTATAAAGAATATATTGCTGAGGCACGCGATCGCCTATTAAACCTGTTCTACACAGACAAACTCAAAGTTTCTGTTGACCCAAGCCACTTTAACGGTATAGAATCAATTCCCGAAGCTGTAGAATATCTCTTGCGTGGTCAGAATTGTGGCAAAGTAGTTGTGAGGTTTTAAGTAACACGGTAAGCTGTTGTGCCTTTAATTTGCACTAATATTTCTTTCAATATGATTGTGGGGTGGGCAACATGAGCGCCCTGATAGTGCAAGTTGTATACGTAACAGCTTATTAGTTGATATTCAGTCAGGGGTGAGAATGACACAAAATTCAGAAAATACTTTAAAAGTTGCTCGACAGGCATTTGAGCATCTTACGTATGGTATGGCAACTGGAGAGTGGGAAGCATTGTTAGATATGCTCACAGAAGATTTTACCCTTTGGTTTCCAATGGGTAAATTTCACGGTTTGAATGTCGGCAAACAGCGAGCTAGAGAATTTTTTGAGTACGTTTTTGAAGCATTCAGTCCTGGTTTGAACCTGACTGGTTTAGACCGTGTTACTAGCAATGAAACAACGGCTGTTTTTGAGTTTCGAGATGAGGGACTTTTGTTTGGACAGCTTTACAAAAATCGGGTAGCGGTTTCTTTTGATGTGCGTGGAGACAAAATTTGTGGCTATAGGGAATACTTTGGCAGCGATGGTAAATCCTATTAAATAATTCGTAATTACGAATTATTTAGTTTCTCTCAGGGTTGAGTTTGTTGATTTCTTGACACTTAGCTTCTGCGGCTTGATATGCTGCCAAATAGTCCTGACCACCCAACATCACATCACCATAATATTCATAAGGTGGATCGCCATAGATTGGTAATGGTTCATCTTCTGGATAATCTTCTTTCGATTCTTCAATGATGGCTTTCAACTTTTTAACCGTTAGCCTTTGTGCCGCAAAATACCAGAGTTCTTGGGGATTTTTGTTCAGGTGCGGTAATGTGGGATCGATAATGCGTACCTCAGAGGCATCGCCTAGTTCAATCCAACTGTGTTCAATGGGCCTGTATGGCTTTCCCACAAAAGTTAAAAATCCTTGGACATATCTTGCTCCCTCAGTAGACAATGCTGCTTTATAAGCATTATCAAACGGAGTGCTAGCTCTGCTGTTTATGCGTTCAGCAGTTTCGATTGACAGCGTTTCATCCAGTAGTTTGTTCATCAATAGCAAGGATTAGAGCAGCCATGAGAATATATTACCACTCATGGGCACTGGGGAATGGGGGATGGGCACTGGGGAATGGGGGATGGGGAATGGGGAATGGGAGATGAGGTAGAAATAACCAATGACGAATGACAAATGACAAATGACAAACTCTACTTTGTATTAATCACCATCTGTAAATTTCTTAACAAATCGCTTGAGGTGTAGGGCTTGGACAAAAGGGTTTTGACACTATTACCAAGGATTTTAATCATTTCATGATTGGAAGCTAATCCACTAACACCAATAATTTTGATCTCTGGATTAATTTTTTTCAACACACTGATGGTTGTTGGTCCATCCATGTTTGGCATCATCATATCAACCAAGACTACACTAATTTCTTGTTGATATTCTGTATATAGTGCGATCGCATCAATACCATCACTAGCTACTATAACTTTATAGGCATTTTTTTCTAACCAGGTTTGAGTAACCTCTCGAATTGAATCTTCATCATCAACAACGAGAATCAATTCTCCATGCCCTGGTGGTAATTCATCTCCAGCTAATTTACTATCTGTCTCCATTGTTTGCGTGACGGGTAAGCAAACTTGAAACTCTGTGCCTTTGCCCACGTCAGTCACTACATTCACAAAACCGAAGTGGCTTTTGATAATCCCAAGCACTGTTGAAAGACCAAGCCCCGTGCCTTTTCCGACTTCTTTTGTTGTGAAAAATGGCTCAAAAATTCTATCTACTATTTCTCTCTTAATTCCTATCCCTGTATCACAGACGCTAATCATTACATAAGAACCTACCTTAGCATCAATATTCATTTTGGCGTAGTGACTATCAACCCAGAAATTCTTCGCAGAAATCTTTAGGATACCGCCATTAGGCATGGCATCACGAGCATTGATACATAGGTTCATTAGCACTTGGTGTAACTGAGTAGCATCACCAAAGATATTCCATAAGTTTTGCTCAGAAACATCAATACGGATTTCAATAACTCTAGAAAATGTTTGCTTAATAATATTTTCAATTTCTGAGATTAAATACTGCACCTGTAAGGTTTTAAAGGTACCTACAGAGCCGCGTGAAAACCACAACACTTGTTTAACTAAATCTGCGGTGCGTTTAACATTTGTTTTCATAATTGTTAACCATTGCTGACTTTTTTCATCTAGAAGCTGTGCCTCTAAAAGTTGCACTGTCATCAATATAGGTGTTAATGTATTATTAAGAGCGTGGGCGATACCACTTGCTAGAGTGCCAAGGCTCTCCATTCGCTGGGCGCGGAGAAACTGTGCTTCAAGTAGTTTTTTCTCTGTAATGTCGGAGTTGACAATTAGGACGGATTTAGCTTGTCCCTCATTATCATTTACCAATGTCCATCGGCTAGCAACGATAATCTCTTTGCCTTGTTTGGTAACTTGATATAATTCACCTTGCCACGAACCATTTTCAACTAAAGTTTTCTGGATATTTTTTAGTTGTCCAAAACTTTGCTTTCGATACAAAAACTGATTGGCATTCTTGCTCAATGCTTCTTCTGCCATCCAACCGTACAAATGTTCAGCTCCTTTATTCCAAAATTGAATTTTGGTAATCAAATCTTGAACGATAATTGCATCTGTGGTGATATCGAGCCAAGCTGCTTGCTCACGAATTTTTTGTTCTGCATTTTTGCGTTCGCATAGCGCAGCTTGCTGTTCGGTAATATCAATTACAAAACCCGCCATCCGAGCAACTTTACCTGTAGAGTCTAAAAAGATATAGCCGTTATTTTCAACTGTGATGTAAGTGCCATCTTTACGACCGACGCGAAATTCAAGGTGGAATCGCTCTTTTGCAGATAAAACGCGGTTAATCTCTTCATTGAATAATTTTCTATCATCAGGATGAACTAACTCTAACCAACGGTTCAAACCTCCTAACATCTCAGGTATAGAGTAACCTAATATTTGCTCTAAGTTGCCATCATATTTAATATCGTTGGTATCCAAGTACCAGTCGTAGAGAATCTGACCACTCGCTTGAATTAGTGCTTGGTAGCGATTGTTCCACTCGTCTAATGCAGCTGAATGACATCGCAGTTCTTCTTCTACTCGCTGGCGCTCAAAGATTTCTATTTCTAAACGTTTATTTTGCTCTGTAAGTTTTTTTGTGAGGTTCCGTAAACGTAAATGGATATTTACCCTAGCTAAAACCTCTTTATGTTCTAGAGGTTTAGTTATGTAATCTACTGCCCCAAGATTCAAACCTTTGATTTGATCTATCTTATCGGTTATAGCAGTTAGAAATATTACTGGAATATCCTGAGTGACTAGATTTTTTTTTAAAAGTCTGCAAGTTTCAAAACCATCAATTCCTGGCATTAATATATCCAATAAGATTAGGTCAGGTAAGGCATTCTCTGCAATTTCAATGGCATTCATTCCATCTTCAGAGACTAAAACCTTCAAACCGTAATACTCTAAAAGCTTGAATAATATCTCTAAATTAATAGGGGCATCATCAACTATTAAAATGACATTTTTTTCATCTTTATTAAAATTCATACTTGCCTCCTATTAAATTTTTTGGAGAATTATCGAATTTGTTGATCTTTCAAATCCTTGGCAAGTTGACGAACATGGTTGGCAAAGGGCACTTCATCACCTAATTCTTCGGGAGCATTCCAATGCAAGCAAATTGACCAAGATAATATATTATTGCGATTAATCTTCTATAAGATGCTAGGTGAACGCCCCATTTTATTAGGTACCCTGCGAGAACGCCAAAGGCGATCGCAATAACAGCTTATACTTTTACACATTTGGGTGACTCTCACTTGTGGGAATGAGAAAAAATTTTACTAAGTAGGCTATCTCCTGGCTGATTTGGCACATCACATCTTCTGCCAAATTTTTTAGATATGCACGGATTCTGGACTAGAAAGCAAAAAGATTTAATTAAAAGTAAACTATCTCCAGAAAATACTTGTATAAAGCAGAGCTTATAGGTGCATACAGTTCAGTTAAGTATTTCTTCTTTCTCTTGGCATCTTTGGTCTCCTTCTCTGCGAGACGCTGTGCGATGCTGGTAGCCTGCGGTAAGCCCTATGGGTGACGCTCGTACCGACGCTCGTTCCTCTCTACGAGACGCTGCGCGAAGGCTAACGCTGCGCTATCGCTACCGCTACGCTAACGCCAGTTCCTTTATACCGGGGAACCCGTCCACCGGACTGGCTCACCGCTTTGCATCTAGGTTATAAACAATTGACTTTAGAGTTTTACCCTTAACTGAACCTTATTGGTCTATATTCTATGCAATTGAGAACCGTTATAAATAAAATATGTAGAAAATTTAAGGTAGCCCAGCTAGCTGGGCTACCTTACTATCTTTATCTATAAAATCACGGGTTTGTAGGGGTATCAGGTTTTATGCGACTCGTCTTAGGACGACAGGGGCTTCCCCAACAAACCTGTCCAGAAGGCATATTAGTCAAAACAGTACTACGAGCGCCAATCACAGCATTAGCCCCAATTTGCACTCCCGGCCCAACAAAACAATCTGCCGCTACCCATGCACCATTGTTAATAGTGATACTCGCTGTTTTTAACCCAAAAGCAGGATCTTGGATATCGTGACTACCAGTACACAGGTAACTTTTTTGAGAAACTACGCAGTGTTCACCGATGTGTATCCGATCGAGGCTGTATAAAACTACGTTATCTCCAATCCAACTGTAGTTGCCAATAGTAACTTTCCAAGGATAGGTGAAGCGGGCGGTGGGTCGAATTAATACGCCTTTGCCGATACTAGCGCCAAATAATCGTAGCAAGGCACAACGCAGAATATTTAACGGTTGAGGAGTAAGGGGAAATGCGATCGCTTGTACAAGCCACCATAACAAAACATACCAGCTTGGCCGCCCCCGATCGAACCAAGATTGGTCATATTTACGTAAATCTACGAAAGGTTGGTCATTGGTCATTGGTCATTTGTCATTAGTTATTTATCAGGAATCAATGGTTAATAGCTTTACATCTGTTCCTCTGTTCCCCTGCTCGCCTGCTTCTTCCTTTGGAGTAGTTGCAGTATTTAAGTGACCACCACAGCTGCGTAATTCGTAAAGTTTAACGCCAATTTGATATTCATATTGACTCAGCAAGCGTGCATAAATATATCCGGCTTTGCCATCCAAAAACCCGCGTTGAATTATATAAAATAAAACAAACCGTAGAAAGGGTTTAAATGGCAGGTGTACCCAGACTTTTTTCAAAAAGCGCTTGCGTTGCACTGCATCACCAAAGAGATTTGCGCCGATGGTACCGCTATCATCTTTACCTGTGAGAGTATTAAAATAAACGCTGGCTTCCCAGTTGGAATAACGGTTATGACGTTCTAACCAGTGATAAAGGTCGCGGAAGTCTTCGTGGAGCATATCATTTTTGAGATACCCAACTTTGCCCTGCAAAATCACATGTTCGTGAACTTCGTTGTCACCAGTATTAGGAATATCTTCTGTATGTAGATTTTCGTAGCGGCCTTTTTTATGCTGAAATAAACGGAGATTCCAATCGGGATATTTCCCACCATAGCGAATCCATTTTCCTAAGAAAAATACGCGGCGGTTGAGATAATAACCTGTATATTCTTCATTTTGAATTGCTTGGTCAATTTCTTCCCAAAGTTCTGGGGTGATGCGTTCATCGCAATCTACAATTAGCACCCATTCGTTACGGAAAGGGAGATTATCTAAAGACCAATTTTTCTTTTTAGGCCAGCGTCCATTGAAGTTGAATTGCACGACATTGACACCGTGACTTTTCGCAATTTCAATGCTGTTGTCGGTACTTTGAGAGTCTACTACAAATATTTCATCTGCTCTGCTGACGCTAGCGAGGCAGGCTGGCAGGTTTGCTTGTTCGTTTTTTGCTGGAATTAGTACTGAAACTGGTATTTTAGATGACATAACAGTATAAATCTTAGTGATTATTTCTTATTTGATGTGAATAAAAGACCTTGAATAGCAGCATTTAAGTAACCAATCTGACCGTAAGCATATACAAGTTTGTCAAACCGTTCTGCTGGATCGAAGAAATATTGCAATGCTTTATACAAGCCACGCACAAACCGTTCGCTACCTCGCTGCAATTGAGCGATTCCAGCTTTACCAGCGAGTTGTTCTCGATAGCATTCACTGATACCCTGCCACCAGCCTCGGTTTAAAAACCAGGTGCGTTGTAGACGTTCTGGGGCAACATTGTGAGCAACTAGCGCTTCGGGAAGATAAGCGACTTGCCAACCACGCTGTAGGGCAAATTCGGTCATTTGCAGTTCTTCATTAGATAATAGATTTTTCCCCACTCGACCGAGATGAGGATCGAAACCGCCAATTTCTTCTAGGAAACTGCGGCGGATGGAGTAATTTAAGCCTCTGGGTGTTAAGCCCGGTTGCTCGATGTAGATGTTACTGTCACCCAAGTCGTATGCACCCAGATTTGCAGCCAGCCCTGGAGATAGCCACCGTGGTTGTTCAATTCCTGGGGGCCATAAGAGAGTGACTTTGCCACCTGCGATCGCTAGTTTAGAATTATTGTAATAGGCAAAATATAAAACTTGTAGCCAGCCAGGGCTAGCAACAGCATCGTCATCTAGATAAGCGAGAATATCACCACTAGCTACTTTTGCACCTGTGTTGCGGGCGACAGATAAACCGATAGTGGGTTCAAATACATACTTCAGGCGCGGATTGTGGGCCCTTTGTTCTACAACCTCACGGGTGCGATCGCTAGAGCCATTATCAACTACCACAATTTCAAAGTCAGCAGCAAAATCCTGCGCTAAAAGACTATCAATTGCAGCCCCTAAATAGGTATCTCGATTGTGGGTACAGATAATGGCAGAGATTTGGGTGTCTGGCATAGATTTTATTTTGGATTTGAGATATGGGACTTCGGCTCCGCTCAGTCGAACGATTTTAGATAAAAATCTTAAATCCAACGCACACCTGCTGAGAGTTAATCTAAACCAAAAATTACCGACCCACCAACCGAGTTTCTTCGGAAATAATCTTTAAAACTTCATGTTTGTTGAATATGACTGTGTAAAACTACAAGTGTTTGGGCCAGTTGACTCAGGCGGGTTTCTAAAGATTGCTTGCGCCCCAACAGTTGACGTAACTTTTGGTAACGTGCGATCGCCATACTAACATTGGGAACCTGATCTGCTGGACATGGGCGCGACCAGACTTTACCAGCATCGTCTACACCACAGAGGCGGTAGCCAGTAATCGATGATTTATAAGATACTTTCCCACCAGTAGCACAAATTTCTTCTACGTAGTTCATCAGGCGGTCAACTTCTGCATGGCGTAGTGTTGCGGTTCCTCCCAGTTCTGGTTCGCTGGGATTGGATTCTAACCAGCCATTAACAATTGGCCCTTCTAAGTAAATATCCTGAATTTGGTTCAAAATATTTTGCAGTTCTATTTGCCAACCAGCGACGGTTTCCTGAATTTCTTGTAATAGATTCATCGCCAATGCTGGATTCGCTCCGTGGCGATGGTTACTAAAACTCGGAGTTTTTAACTTGGGTAGGCTGGGTGTTTTGCCACCATTCTCTTCTGCTTGAAAGGTCTGCACAGAGTCATGGTGAGGAAAGAAATTCTGTTCAAGAGGATAATCACTCTCAGTATTTACACCCAATTCAACTGTTTGTTCTTGCTGAGATGATGAAGTTTGTGTACTTTCTGTGGATTCGTTGGCTCCGACACTGATTCTAAAGGAAAAAGGCCGTTTTGTTTTCGAATCAGTTGTTTCGGCGGCAGGGGCAGTGCCGCGATTCCCTAAATCGTGTAGAGTTGCTTCTATGCGTTTTAAGCCTGCGTTCATAAAGACATCCTAAATTTTGCTGTCCCCAATGGTGTTGAAGAAGAGGCAGGGGGGCAGAGAGCAGGGGGATAATTCAGATGGGGATTCGACCCAATAGAACTAGAACCACACTTGGTTGTTGTGGGGGAATCAGACCCATGTTCTGCTTCGCTCCACAGCAGAGAGCAGGGATCATTTCCCCTTGCTCCTTTTCCCCCTGCCCCCTGCCTCTTGTTGAATCATTAAGAATGGGGTTGTTGGGATTTTCGGCTTTTGCCAGTTGTGACATCAATGATGTTGGTGCTAATTTTATCCCTTAAAAGTTATTTGAAACCAAAAATCTCGCTGATGAAGTAAAAATTATGGTGATAAATTGCAACCGTAAGCATATTCTTGTTGAAGAAGGCAGAATTCTGAATTCTGAACAAGAAAGTTCGCGGAGCGTGCTGGAGGCATTATTCTGGCTCCTGATTTCTGAATTCTAGTTTTGTTACAATACTCAAAAAACAACTTTGGGTAAAATCATCTTAGTAACAGGGCCAGCACGCTCTGGTAAAAGTGAATGGGCGGAAACTCTGGCTATGGAGTCAGGGAAAGCAGTTGTCTACGTAGCAACAGCGACCGATAACACAGATGACCAAGAATGGCATCAACGCATTTTAGAACACCAACAACGCCGTCCTCAAGATTGGGTAACTCTATCTGTACCTATAGAACTGTCTGCTACCCTTGCCGATGCCAAACCCTATACCTGCCTTTTAGTAGATTCTTTAGGAACTTGGGTTGCTAATCTCTTAGAGGAGGACGAATCTAGCTGGGAAAATATTGTTGTAGAGTTATTAGAGACAGTGGAGTTAGTTGCTGCTGATGTGCTGTTTGTAGCAGAAGAGGTAGGTTGGGGTGTGGTACCAGCTTATCCCCTTGGAAGGATGTTCCGCGATCGCTTGGGTTCTTTAGTGCGCCAACTAGCTGCCCTTAGTGAAACTGTTTATTTAGTAACTGGTGGTCATGTTCTCAATCTTAGTGTCCTTGGTTCGCCATTGCCAACCAAAGAGGATACTGGAGTATTCAGAAGTCAAGATTCTTAACTATTGATTCAAATTAATCCAAAATCTAAAATCTAAAATTGTCTTATGGCAACCAAACAAGAAGTTAGAGGATACCTTGCCTACTGGTTTCAGTTGGGTAAGAAAGTGATTACGAGCAACGGCAAGGCAAGCATTTTGCCCAAATCGGTGCTAAATGGCGATCGCTATAGTGAAGAATTTGAAGAGTGCTGGCAGAAAATTATTGCGCCTGAATCAGGTGATTGTCATTTAGAGGGTACGCAAGAAACCATTGCTGAATTGTTGACACCAACATGGGATATGGTTCCTTGTGGTCGTTGCAGTATGCCAGTAGCCGCGCGAAATGTGGGGATGCCGGCATTGTTATGTCCCTGTAATAGTTTACCTAACTGGCCTAATACAGAACTACCAGCACCACGAGAGCCAATTAAGACTCAAGACCAACTTAAAACAATTCGCGATCGGCTTGTAGATAATATTGCTTAAAAATAAGCAAGGGGGCAGAGAGTAGGGGGACAAGGGGGACAAGTCTTCTCCATCTTCCCTATCTCTTCTTTATGCCCAATTCCCAATGTCTCATTACCCCTGCCTCTTCGTTGAAGAATCCAGAATCCAGCAATCTTTGAGTGGGGAATTCAAACCCGCCACTAAATTCTAGACTGCCAAATCTTAAGATTATAGAGAAATTGGATAATGGATTTATTGGAAATCCCTTAGTTCACTTTGGTGGTACAGAATTTGGTGTTGGACAAGTTTTATTAGCAAAATCACACTGATAAATATAAGGTTCTTGCCAACTTAAGGGAATTTCTAATAAATCTCGCGTTCCTGTCATACCTTGTCCAATAAATAGCAACAAAGCAATGCAGTTTAAAATCGTATGGACGATTCGCCAGCGATTGGATTTGTCTTGATAAATATCTTGAACAACAGCTAATGAAAAAATCATTAGCAGTGCTGCGGTAATACCAATATAATAATGTGACCAATACCACTCATTGGTACGGCGAAATACTCCATCTTGACAGCCTAGTATGACTAAACCTGCACCAGTTAAAGTGGCAAAAACCGCCCTCCACGCTCGCTGCTTTGCCCGATAAAGAAATACTAAAGAGGCGATAGTAGCAGCTAATATTAATAGGATAAAAACAACTTGAAAAGGTGCTTTATTCCATAATTGATTTTTAATAATATTTTTACCAATAGGGTAGCTTAATCCGATTAAAGTTAATCCGACAACCGCACTTGTTAGTCTTTCACCTAATTGCTTATGTTCTACACCCACTACTGGAGGAATTTTGCTCTTACTGCCGGCTAAAATTTGCAATCTGCGTTGGCGTGTTTGCCAAGCAAAATTAATTACTGTCCCAAGCAGTGGAAACACGAATATGATTGCGATCGCTGGATGTAAAAGACCAAGAAAATCTGCTATTCCCATACAACACCTTTAAATTAATCATCAAATTAATCTCAAATGACAATTTAAAGCATCGTAGTACCACTTAAATTAATTTTAGATAAGAATCTGTTGAATATTTGTTTCTGTTATTTTTAGCTAATTTTAAGCAAGTAAAAATGTAAATGCCTTTTTGAACAATAAGTATCTAAAAACTAAACTTGTCTCATAACCTGATAGTCAAAGATTGGATAATTTCGCCTTGCGGATAATATCACGTTGGCGTACAATGCGAGGTTTAGCTAATTTCCAAACCGAATAATATTTGTCACTATAAACAATGTCTGTTTTTAAATTATAGTTTCTTTCTATCGTTTCGCGCCAATTATCTGAAGGATTGAATAAAAAAACATCAGCAAACTTATCAGGGATTTTAGGAATTTTTTGATTTTGAACCAATAGAAATTGTACCTTTGGCTCCAAAAGATAGCTCAGAGAAAAGACATTTCCATAATTATTACCCAAAGCATCACTAATCAAAAGTGGGCGAGTCGTCTGATTGATGATTTGGGCAACTTGGGGATTGCCATAGCTTATGCCCTTATTCCACCAAGTTTCTGATTGGGAATAAACTTTAGAAGAAATTAAACCACAAATAATTACTAATCCGACGATCGCATACCAAATATTCTGGCGTGACACGCTCTCATTATATATTTGTGTACCTAGCAAGTAAGCAACAGCTACTTGAATCCCTAAATAAGATGGTATGAAATCTGGTTCAGATGATTGTATACCCTCAACCATTAAATCTGGTAGTATTAGAGGCAGCGCTGGCACGACAATTAGTATAATGATAAATAACCAAACTTTATAGTTAGTTGTTTGGCAAAGGAAATAAATTGAATATCCTACAAATATGAAACAAATTAATGTAATTAAATAGTTAAATTGATTATCTGAACTCAGGTCTAAATCAAAAAATATTCGGCTTAATTGCATCAATAAAAATTCGAATCTAGGCATAAAAAATGACTGTGGTGTTGCCTTGTCTGCTGAAATCAAAAATTGGAAAAAATCACCTATCACAACCACGAGCCAAGGCATGAAGGCTAAAAAACCTATCAATGATGCTAGAAGATAAGTTCTGATAGTTGAAGAAAACTGCAATCTGGCAGTAGTAATAACATAAATTCCGTGAGCAACTGCGACAAATGCACTCCAAAGAAATGTATAAAGACTGATTGCCAAAGTTACTGCATAAATACTCCAGATAGTAAATGTTTCTGGCTGTTGTCGTTGTTTTGCTAGCTGATCTTGATCTTGTGATTCCAGGCGCATTGCTCGCAGCAAAGAAGCGCTAGATAGTAATATGGTGACTAACCAGAGAATATATTCTTGTGCTTCTTGGGCGTATACTAGTTGAATTGGAGAAATTGCCATAAGTGCGATCGCTACACCAGGAACCGATAGCGGCGCATTAAATAATTCTCGACATAGCCAATAGACACAAGGGAAAACCAGCAAACTGATTAAAGCAGATAAACTTCTGATTGCGGTCACCGAATTACCAAAAATTTCCAACCATAATCTGGCTATTATGTAATAAAGCGGTGGATGCAAAGAATCTTCTTTAGCCAAAGTCATGATTGTGTCATTTAAGCTTTTTTGATTTACCCCTTGAAACTGAGCAAAACTTTCTTTGCCAATGACACTACCATTAAACAGTTTATTTTGTGCTTCAGTTCTTGTATAACCAGAAATTCGCAATGAGGTATAGGTTTCATCATGGGAGTAAACCTTGGTATCAAGGTTAAAAAAGCGAAACAATATACCCATCGTCAATAAGAAAATAATTAAAAATCGCAACCAACTCGGAGCAGATTTGAGGTGGCGCATAAGTAGTTTTCCCAATATTTTGTCTAAAATAATCCAGTCAGGCGTACTACTAGATGAAGTGTCGCAGCTACGCCCATCATCATAATTCGTTATATATATCTAAGTCTGTTCATTACACATCCAAAGGGACGTTAGGACTAAAGATAATTTTTACAATATTTGATAACGCCATCTAGCAAAATCTTTGGTATTAGATATGGTTAAAAAATCAATAGTTTTAAAGTGTCGGTCGATAGCGGGAATACTGCATATTTTAGCTCCAATATTCAAGTATGCCTGCAAAATTTTAGGAATTTCCACATTATACGGGTCTGGACAATTTTGAGGCAGTTCTAGACAAGACTGTGAATTTGGATAAACCAAAATACTTGGATGCATCAAGCCATTCTGCTGAAAATAATTATACGCGCAAGTAGCGTGCGAAGAAGATTGTGTTAGTAATGATGCACAGCCAAAGAAGTATTGACTTTTACTCCAGATAAGATAATTTGCTAGCCCTTTCCATAATAATAAAAGTGCCTGACTGTTGCGGTATTCTTTAGCTATACATGCCCGCCCAACTTCCACTGATGCCTGAAGCACAGAATTAGGAATTCCATTAAGATTAAATATATCGGCAGCATCAAAGCCTAGTCTTTGAGAAGCCATTGTATAGGTTTGCATCCGATAAGTTCCAATGGTTTTACCCGTTTGTTTGGAAATCATGATTAAATGATGGCAAACTGCATCAAACTTATCTATATCCATCTGAGTAAAGTTAGAAGCAGAAAATCCCAAACCTAGTTCTAGATTAAAAACTTCAAAGCGTAACCGAAAGATTGATTCTAATTCTTCTTCGGTTGAAGCCAGTCGTAGGGTATATTTTTCAGTTTGAAGTATGGGAAAATCTTCAAAAGAGGGAGGAGGATTCAGTGAGTAATTGATGTTGCATCCAGAAACTTCCATCTATCTTCCTACCTAGATTTGCGAAAATATCCTACTATGATTTAGGCACTATACAAATAGCTCACATTATGCATTAATGTGTCGAAGCGTGATTGAGACAGTTTTCGATAAAATAACCTCTAGAGAGCTTTCTTGCTCTTTTAGATTAGAGGTATAGTGCTTTTATTATGGACATTAATTACTAAAAAATCTGGCAATAAGATACAAAATTTTCCTTTGATATAGGCTATAAATATAAGTCAAATAAAAGGACAAGGAGATAGGCTTTTGCCATGAGTCTCAGCAGAATGGGGAAAGCCCCTAGATGAATCTAGGGGCTTGGATGGTTTTAGTTGCGATCGCCATAGGCGGGCAGCGCGATCGCAATCTGCGATAGATGCACTCTAAAATACTTAATTAATTACGGTGATTATTGTTGTAGTGAACCCTTGTACCAGCCCAAAGCAACTTCTCCCGTAGCGTCTGATAGTAGGAATTGTTCTCGCGCAAAATAATAAATTTAGCCCGACACTCTGCCATCCGCACATCAACGCGGTGTCCAGGCCAAATAGAAGTCCCTAACACCCCATCTGTCCACAGTTTGGTACTCAAATCGTAATCCCCCAAAGGCCAAATACTCACCACAGAACCAGGGGGTAAAACGAGGGGGCGACTAGAAAGGCTCATTGCACAAATGGGAGTGATGGTAAGCGCCTCCATACCATCGTGCATAATCGGCCCATTAGCAGAAACGGTGTAACCAGTAGAACCTGTGGGAGTCGAAATAATCAACCCATCCCCAACGTACTGATCGACTACCTCACCATCGATTTCCATTTCTAGAATTGAGGTTATCATTCGGTCAGCAGAGGCGGGTTTGACACAAAATTCATTCAAAGCTAGGTAACGCTCACTCACTGGTTCTAAATTAGACCCGTGGCCCTCATACACCGCAGCTTGTAGCATCATCCGTCGTTGGATAGCATAGCGATCCTCAAACAGCCGATCCCAAACTTTCTCTGTATCCTGAAACTCTTCCACCGACTCAGTTAAAAACCCCAGATGACCTCCCACATTCACTCCCAGAATAGGGATGCCCGCTGGGGCTAAATGTCTGGCACCAGTTAAAACAGTACCATCGCCACCGAGTACCAAAGCGAGATCGATTGGTTGAGCCGCCGAAGCCAAAAAGACTGGATAAGGGTTGTCTTTTGGCCCACTCGGCCCCATCAACACCTGGCACTCGCGGCTTTCTAGTTGTTTAGCACAGATTTCTGCCCATTGTTTACTCCGGGCATCCCGCGCTTTATAAGCAATGATTACCTGCTTGAGTTGCACGCACAATTACCACTTCAGGAGATTAAACTGCTCCATATCGACGGTATCGCGGTTGCGATAAATGGCAAGCACGATCGCTAAACCCACCGCCGCCTCGGCCGCGGCCACGGTAATCACAAATACTGTGAAAACCTGACCCTTAATTAATGTTGAGTCGAGGAAGTTGGAAAATGCCATTAAATTCAGATTAACAGCATTGAGCAGTAATTCAATTGACATCAGCACCCGCACAGCGTTGCGGCTGGTAATTAAACCGTAGATGCCGATGCAGAATAAAGCTGCTGCTAGTAATAAAAAGTACTGGAGTTGCATGAATTTGGGTATCCCTCCTGAAAAAGCTGGCTGTTTATCTGCGATTCAGGTCGCAAATATTACTCTTTTGTTTCGCTGGTTGTTGATACTAGTTCTCTGGGGCGTTCTTGTAAAGTCAAAACAGTTTGCCCCACATTGGATCGTGTCAGTTGATCTGGCAAATACTCACGACGTGCCAAAATAATTGCTCCTACCATTGCTATCAACAGCAAAATGGAAGCCAGTTCAAAAGGTAGTAAAAAGTCAGTGAAAAAATGCTCTCCAATCACAACTATTGAGCTTTCACCACCCACTACAGGAGTAGTTGAGTAAGCCCAAGGAGTAGCCAGCACCATTGTACTTAAAAGACCAAACAATCCTACGCTGACTAGACCAGTAAGTAATTTACGCACCCAAGAGTTGGGAAATGCAACAAAATCCTGACGCTTGTTCACCAACATAATGGCAAACAAAATCAGCACGTTAACCGCCCCAACATAAATTAGTATTTGTGCAGCGGCAACAAAATCACCATTTAGCAAGAGGTAGATTCCCGCCATACTGATGAACACACCCCCCAGCATAAAGGCAGAATAGACAATGCTAGAGAACAGCACCACACCAATGGCTGCCCCAATCATCATCACGCCCAGTATGCCAAGTGATATTAACTGTACTCCTTCTGCTAGATTCACTGTTTTTTGTCCTTAGTCATTGGTCATTGGTCATTGGTCATTGGTCATTAGTCATTGGTCATTGGTCATTAGTCATTGGTTAAAGAACAAAGGACAAAGGACAAAGGACAAATGACAATGGACAAATGACAAATTACATTTATTTTTCTGTTTGTTCTACTAGGTCTTCTGGACGCGCACCTGCACGTGGTGCATCTGCGGGCAGTCCGTGGGGTTCGAGGACACCCTTGGGTAGATAAACTAGTTCGCGCAGTGGTGTAACCATTGGGTCATCTGTTACTTTATAGGGCAGACGACCTAGGGCTACGTTGTCATAATTCAATTCATGGCGATCGTAAGTGGCAAGCTCATACTCTTCTGTCATGGATAGACAGTTAGTGGGGCAAAATTCCACACAGTTACCGCAAAAGATACAAACTCCAAAGTCGATGCTGTAGTGGTTGAGTTTTTTCTTTTTGCTGGCTTTGTCGTATTCCCAATCGACTACAGGTAGGTTAATTGGACAAACGCGAACGCAAACTTCGCAGGCGATGCACTTATCAAATTCAAAGTGAATCCTACCGCGAAACCGTTCGCCAGGAATCAGTTTCTCTTAAGGGTACTGTACGGTAATCGGTCGCCGCCGCATGTGGTCGAATGTGACAGAAAGCCCCTGACCAATGTAACGTGCAGCTTGTACCGTTTCTTTGGCGTAATCACCAACTTGTTTCAGGAACTTGAGCATTTTTGGTTCACTCTCTCTTTTTAAGCTATCAGCGTTATTTATCCCTTGTCCTTTGTCCTTAGTCATTAGTCATTTGTACAAATGACTAACAACAACTAATGACTAATGACTAACCACCAAAAGCAAAGGGAAAGGCTAGTTTCAGAGCGGCGGTTAATAGAAGATTAACCAAACCAACTGGCAACAAAAACTTCCATCCTAAATCTAACAGTTGGTCAATCCGTACCCGTGGCACTGTCCAGCGCAACAGGATGGCGACAAACACTAGTAAATAGGCTTTGAAGACGGTCATCGTGATTCCCAAAGAAGCAGTTATTATCTGGAACACGGGATTTAATTCACTGACTCCCAGCCAACCAGCGATGAGGTTGAGGGGAATAGGAAAGTCCCAACCGCCCAGGTAGAGAATTGCTACTAGTAAGGACGAAAGGATCAAGTTAACGTAGGAACCCAGGTAGAACAGACCGAATTTCATACCTGAGTATTCAGTCTGATAACCTGCGACGATTTCTTCTTCCGCTTCAGGTAAGTCAAAGGGTAATCGTTCGCATTCAGCTAGAGCGGCTATCCAAAAGATCAGAAAACCGATTGGTTGTCGCCAAATGTTCCAGCCCAGAATGCCGTAGCCAGATTGTTGATTGACAATATCAACGGTGCTGAGGCTGTTAGACATCATAGCGATCGCTAACACCGCCAGCGCCAAAGGAATTTCATAGCTAATAGATTGCGCTGCTGCCCGCAAGCCCCCTAAGAGGGAGTATTTGTTATTAGATGCGTAGCCAGCCATCAGCAAGCCAATGGGTTGAATGCTTGACAAGGCAATCCACAAGAATACGCCCATGCCCACATTGCTAATAACGATATTCTGCCCAAAGGGAACGATCAGGAACGACAGAAACACCGGAATTACAACAATAATTGGGCCGAGGGTAAACAGCCAGGGGTCAGACTTGGCTGGTACTATATCTTCTTTAAATACCAGCTTCAAACCATCAGCTACAGGTACCAGCAACCCAAAAGGCCCCTGGTATTCTGGCCCAATTCGCTGCTGTGCGGAGGCGGAAATTTTCCGTTCTAGCCAAGTAGCAACTAATACCCCCACTGTTGCCCCAATCAGCATCAGTATCATTGGCAGGGGCATCCAAATTGCTTTGGCTGTTCCTGCTGGTATACCTAAATCCCGGAGGGATTCAATAAAAGTTCCTTGGAGGTCAATTCCTGAGTTCATGTTTCCGCTCTTTAAGACATCGAGTCATGGTGAATTACAACTATTAGTTAAATTAATACCTGTAAATTCACCCATTTATAATTTTTGCCCAGATGATGCTTGATTGAAGATTTGTCGCTAATTCCCATGCCTAGTATATCCTTGGATGGTTTTAGCCCTCTGAAGCGATATGAGAACTTCTACTTATGGTTGGCATTGGGATTGGCTATTCAAGGGACAAGAGGGTTAGAGGGAAGGGGAGCAGGGAGCAGGGGGCAGAGGAGCAGGGGACAGAGGGGAAAAAGGTAATTTTTAATCCATGCCCAATGCCCAATGCCCAATGCCCCATGCCCAATTACCGTTGGTCAATGGGAGTATAAGTAACTTCGTGCAAACCGTTGTAAACCTGGGTAGGACGGAAAATCCGGTTTTCTGCCAGTTGTTCTTTCCAGTGAGCTAGCCAACCAGCAACGCGAGCGATCGCAAATATTGGTGTAAACAAGTCTGTAGGAATTCCCATCTTCCTATACACCAAACCTGAGTAAAAGTCAATATTAGGATAAATCCCTTTGCTGCCGAGTTTTTCTCCTACCACTCGTTCCATCTCTTGAGCAATGTCATAGAATTTGTCATAGCCAAACTTCTCAAACAGTTTCTCTGCTAGACCTTGTAAAATTATGGCTCGTGGGTCTTTTACTTTATACACACGATGTCCAAAGCCCATAATCTTAGATTTAGTTTCTAGACAATGCTCTATGTAAGGACGGACATTTTCTACAGAGCCAATTTTTTCCAACATCTGAATTACTTCTTCATTGGCTCCACCATGCAGGGGTCCACCCAAAGTTCCCACAGCACTAGCAACCACAGCGTAAGGATCAGTTAAGGTAGAAGCTGTAACCCTGGCACTGAAGGTAGAAGCATTCATTGTATGCTCGACTTGAAGTATCAAGCAGATATCAAAAATCCGCGCCATTAAAGGATCGGGTTCTTTCTCATCGAGCATGTATAGAAAGTTGGACGAATAGTCTAAGTCATCACGGGGACGTACCGGGTCATTGCCTTTTCGCATCAGTTGGAACGCCGCCACCATCGTCGGAATGGTTGCTATCAGGCGCACTACGGAATCTCGAATGTAGGCAGGATTATGTAAATCCCGGAGTGAATAAAACAAACCTAAAGCAGCAGCAGAGGCTTGTAGGGCATCCATTGGGTGGCCGCTTTCTGGAAAGCATTTCATCATGTCCCGAATGCGGTATTTTATCCGCCGGTGGTAACGAACTTCATGCTCAAATCCTTCCAGTTCTTCCTTGCTTGGCAGTTCACCCCAGATTAAGAGATAAGCAGTTTCTAGGAATGTACTTTTTTCTGCTAATTCTTCAATCCGGATGCCACGATATTCTAGTATTCCTTTTTGCCCATCAACATAGCTGATACTTGATTGAGCGGCGGGAATGCCTTCTAAACCAGGCTTGTATTCGCACACCATCATGGCACCACCATTTGCTTTTTGAAATATCTGATCAAGCTAACTTACCAGAAATTTATTGTCGCCATAACAGTAGCCGTTCTAACAACAATCAAAAATGTTGAAAAACTGTTACAGCAGGTACTTGGGTTGTGTCAACCAAAACATCTGACTCCGACCCAGAGGAGAACCTGTTTCTGGTAGTTTTATCCCAATCATACCTGCTTTTTTCAAGACTAAGTTTTCTTTGACTTCTCCCCACAGGAAAATTTCTGCCCAATTAGTCAAATCAGGTTCGTGTCCAACCAGCGCCAGTTGGGTATTTTGGGAATAATTTCTCGGTTCTAACCAGTCTTTGAGCCAATTAGAAATTTGACCATCGTGGGCGAGGTGGCTAGATTCCTCTAATTGAGAGCTTAGTTTTTCTGCTATAAGAATATCAGCCGTTTGGCGGGCGCGCACTAAGGGGCTGGTAAGAATCAAGTCAAAGCTTAAACCCAATTTAACAAGTTTCTGGGCAACTTTCTCAGTTTTTTGCCTTCCTTCTTTGGTAAGGCTGCGTTCTTCATCCTTGATGCCTAATCCCTTGTCTTCGGCGATGCCATGACGAATTAAGTATAGTTCCATACTTTGAATTTTGTTAGCGTAACGGGTCGTAACCCGTACTTAGTTAGGAGTTACGTTTGATGTTAATGAATCCATCCTAACTTTAATCATGATTACGTATTCGTTGATCTGCCATTTGTCCGGTGTAATGAGGGGTTAGGTCGCTTTCAGATTTTGCAAACACTTTACTGCTTCGAGAACACCGCGACCTGTATCAATTAAAATATCAGTATCAACGATGGTTAAGTTAGTCATGTGACTTTAAAATAGTGGTTTAGCGGTCTAACGCTACAATTCAGCAGAGGTAGCTTCGCTAACTCCACTAAAGCTTTCCTCCGTCTATATGTATCGAAAATAAATTTATTCTATTAATTTAATTGCAGTTGTGTTAAATGCTCCATAAGGATTTGGTACTTCATAAATTTCGATTTTACCTTTATCTTCCAAAAGGTTAATTAGGGCATAAGATGAATTAAAGGAATATCCTTTACGCCCCAAATAATCTCTAACAAAAGACTTCAAACCTACAAAATTGGGAAAATCTGGTGATTTTGAACATTCTCCAAGTTGAAAAATTAAATCTTCTTCGCTCAGAATTAAGTATGGTTGAACACTACCTTCAGTATTTGTTACTTGTAGACAGCTATCTTCTATTTCTTCATTAATTCTTCCTTCCTGCTGTTCTAGTTGCTTCTGTTCTTTCTCGATTTCAAATAAATCATCAATTGCTTTTATCACAGCTTCTTTATCTGCAATACTCAAAGTTAATGCATCAATACTACTATCTGCATTATTAATTATTTGCTTTAGTTTGTCATATAGCTCATTTGCTAAATTTAAATCTTTCTGAATAAAATAATTATTATGAGCAACTTTATTTCTAATAAAAGTCAATTGTTCCCATTTTTTTTGAAAATCATTTTGTTCAAATGTATCTTTGAAATATTTGGCGTAGTTACCTTCTAAAAGTTCTTGTTTTAAACTTTCTAAGTCTGTTGCTGCTTTAACTTTACTGAGTACATCTTCTATTTTTGTAAAGATTGAAGATTGACTGTAAATAATTTTTCCTAACTGGTCAAAGTTCAATAATGCAACATTTGCAACTACCACTTTTGTAAAAACTACTTCATTCTTCTTTTTACTATCTGCCTTATCTCTATTTTCTTTAGAAACTGCAACTGACCACCAGTCAGTCCCAATCTTTGTGATAAAAAACTTTACAATATATTTTCTTAATAAGCTTTCAATACTATTTATTAAAGGATATATACGAAGTGCAATATCATTAGAAACATGATCTATTAATATTTGTCTGTGGTCAAATCCCAAATCTCTTAGCTGATCAATAAGTTTTATTCTGAAAGGCTCAATATCGTCAAATTCGCCTTCAGCAATAATGTAGTAAGCAGAGGAAAACCGACCTCCAGTAACCATTTTACTCGTATCAAAAGGCTGAACAGATACTTTTATTTTTTGACTATTATCATTAATTTCAAGATAATTATCTGAAATCAATGGTTCACTATGCCATAAGCTTTCAATAGTCGATAAATTTATAATAAAATTTTTAGGTTTTTTAAACTTGACCTTTTCTTGTTGGTCAATACAGAGTAATTCAAATTTGAGTGGCATATTTATACCTATTTTAGGAAGGCTACTTCTACACAAATTAGATTACCCACTTATTGAACCTAGTTTCAAGGTATATTTACTTAATTTATGACATACTTAAAGTTTTTCATTTTGTATAAGATACAAAAGTTCCTGTATATTTATCCCATTACGGTTATTTCTCAGCGTTAGGATAAAAGTCTAAGTCTAAAATCTCATCAATAGAAAATGGACAGACGATCGCAAAGTTCTCCTCTGATAAACCAGTTTCCACCATTGCCTCTCGCCGCGCTCTTTGATAAGTAGTATTAATCCACTCGGCATCATTTAAAAAACGTCGCAAGCTAGGACTTTCTTGCAGCAATTCATCCAAATTCAGTCGCTCACGGGTAATGGTGACTTGCCAACTGTGGCTACGACGTTCTGGTTGATACTTCCACTTCAACAAATGCGATAAGACTAACCGTAATGCACTTTGCAACGCTCGCTGTTGGCTCTTACCCAAGTCCACCACTTCCTCAATTAAGTGTTCTAAATCCAGTGTGTCCCACTGATGCGATCGCAAAAGCTGTGCTGTCTGCTCTACCCACGCACAAAAATCTTGCTCATATAGAGTTTGTAACATTTTCAATTCTATAGAGTTCATGGCGCTCCTTCTTCACAAATAAAATAGCTAGGTGCGATTTAATTTTATTTCTGCCTACCTACTTAACATTAGTCACAAACTACATCCTCAATCAGTTCAGCCTTTGTAAAAAGACCAAAATTCCCAACTTTTGAGAAAAGTCGGGAATTTTGTTTATGAGGAATGACTTAGGGATGTTATATGACCAAACACTTTGACTGCTGCACGAGTTAGGAGTTCGCCCCATCTCCTTTATCTCCCTCTATTCTGATTGAATCGGATTATCTCTGGGATTAACTAACCTCAGCAGTTTTTGCTTAATTTGAGCGTCAAATACTTCCCACTTCATTTTCGCATAAGCGGAATTTTCGTTGCTGCCAGATAAGAAGCCCATCGGAATTTCAAAGCCGCCTGCGCTTGTCCTTCCACCGCCGAAAAACCGCCCGGCGCTATCTTGCCCAAAGGCTTCTTTGATGAATTCATCGGGGTCAAGGGTAAGTTTGGTGGTTCTCAGGGAACCAATGACTATTTCCAGTTCATCGTCTTCATCGTGAACAATGCCGTAAACTACGGCGGTGTGAACGTTTTCTTCGGTGACGAGAAAATCAGCCGCTTGGGGGATGGCATCACGGTCGTCGTAGCGTAAATAACCAACACCAGCAATGGAAAAGTTATTTTGGACGATGCGATTTTTTAGCGATCGCTCGATCACATCCATTACCCGCTTGGAACGGTTCGCCTGTAAAATGGCGTTTAGCAATTGGGCATCATAAAATCGGCTTAAATACGCAGCTGCCATAAAGTCTTCTTCTTGCGCTTGCATTAACCGATTTGTATCCGATCGCAAGCCGTGCATCAAGGCAGTGGCACATTTAACGTGTTGATTTATGCTGCTATCTAATGCTAGTAATCCCGTTTGGAGATATTGAGTAAAAATTGTTGCCGTCGCTCTTACATAAGGGCGGATATCCTCAAACTCTGATTGCAGATCGCCTTGGATACTATGATGGTCAACGAGTACCACTAGGGGAATTCCAGCTTGCTGCACTGCTGACAGTAGCTGTGAAGTAGTTCCCTGGTTATCAATTAATACAAAACCTTGATAAGATGACAAATCTTTAGTTTTCAAGGTTTGTGTTGTCCAGCGTTGGATAGGTAAGTTAGTCAGCCTTACCAAAGCTATATTTTCTTGATGGCTCAATGCGCCAGCATAAATGATTTCGCATTTGATATCATATTGCTGGGCAATTAACTGATAAGCCCATGCACAAGAAAGGGCATCAGGGTCAGGAAAATCTTGTAAAATTACCAGTTGGCGATCGTGTCGATGTGCCAAAAGGGTTTTTTGCAGTTCTTCGGACTTTTGTTGTGCCAGAGAATTACCACGGTGACTAAGAAATATAGCTCCGTCACCTACCGATGGCGGTAATGATGGACTTTTAAATGCAACTTCCACTGGCGCTTTCTCGATTTCAGGTTCCTCTGGGTTTGGCTCTGCTGTGGTCAATGACAAACTCTCAAACTGAGTAACGGGAGAATTCAAGTACATAGGGAACTTTTTTAAAGTGTGAGGCTCCTTTAATTCAGAAATACTAAGATCAGCAATTTACTGAATTTAGCCACATTATTTTGATCTTCGCAAAAATATCAAGACATTGCACTATACATCTAAGTATATTTTTTGTCAGTAACAGCGCTTGACATCAATTAAATTCCACTAAAGGGTATATGAGTGCTGAAAACAAGCAAGTTTTCTATATCGGGCTGTATCTGGCAGCATAAAGCAGCATAAACCTGTTTGAGGAGCTTTTTTCTCTTCCTTAAATTGAATTATCAGGATTTTTATCTGAATTTTTTATCTGACTTAGGGTATACTTTCTATCTTATACTTTAGGGTTAGTCCTTGCTCTTTCAAATATTCTTATGCTCAATAATCTCATTATTATGACTATTGAGCAATTAACAATTACTTTTAATTAACAACGCCTGTTTGTATCCCCTTTGAAAAGTCTCAGAATTCAGAGAGGATGGCTAGCAAAAGAGAAACCACATACACAAGTGTAGAGGCTTAAGCGTTGACCATTGCGCCGATCTACGAGACGCGATCGCCTTTGTTGCCAGCCATATAGCCGCCAATTTTTCAACACTCCATTACTAAAGCTGTTCGATTGAACCTAAAGCAATAAGGTATTTCTTTTTTATCCTCTGCTCCTCTGCGTTTTTGCTCAAAGACCTATAACATACTTTTGCCACTCTGTATGCAGTCCACTCTTAAGATGTTTGCTGACCTCGAAATAGAGACTGCTATAAGGTTGGCGGGGAGGATGGCGTAAAGGCATGTGAGCTTCATGGGGAGTCCGACTGCCTTTTTTCACATTGCACCGGACACAAGCTGTCACAATGTTCTCCCAGGTATCGCCCCCGCCGCGCGATCGCGGTATTACATGGTCTAGAGTCAACTCATCTCCTGTGTAACCACAGTATTGACAGGCATGACTATCACGGTGCAATATATTTCGGCGAGTTAGAGGAATTTCTTTATAAGGAACACGCACGTAATGACGTAACCGGATTACGGTCGGCAACGGAAAATCCGAGTACAAAAATTTACCGTTGTGTTCTACGCGTTCTGCTTTGCCCTTGATTAACAGAACCACAGCACGCCGCCAACTCGTTATATTGAGAGGTTCGTAAGATGCGTTTAAGACTAAAACCTTCCCCATTTATCTGCGCTCAGGGTATTAGCTTTACATAAATGTTAACACAAATACACCCTGCTAGGAGATGAGAATAAATTATACTTTCGGCAGAATTCGGCAATTAATATATAACTTAAGAGTTATCAGTGAAGAGTTAGCAGTTTTTAAGTAAAACTTCTTACTTTAAAATAATAATTTTACGTAGATTAATGTAAATAACACAGCAAAAAGCCGAGCCATAAGATTTACCTCTAACTCCTTACTCATAAATCTTAACTTTTAGTTTATTACTGCAACATCTTGTATCACTTCCAATATGAAGGTTAAACTTCCTAGTTAATCTGATCTCGCTTTTAGGAGCGTGTATAGATAGATAACTTGAAAGTTTAGCCGTGGTGGGATAGGAGTCAGTACATAATGTTAAGTCGCAAAGAAATCCCTGGTGTAGTTCCTAATCAGCAGTGCGACACCTACGCGTGGTTTTCGCAACGAGCTTGGGTAGAAATTGATTTGGGGGCGTTGTCGTACAATGTACAGCAATTGGTGCAGTTTTTATCGCCGCGTACCCAGTTGATGGCAGTAGTAAAAGCTGATGCTTATGGACATGGAGCGCTAACAGTCGCCCAAACTGTAATTCAATCAGGAGCTAGTTGGCTGGGAGTCGCTACAGTTCCAGAAGCTATTCAATTGCGAGAAGGCGGGATTGAAGCGCCCATTTTGATTTTAGGAGCAACTCATACACCAGAACAGATTCATGCGATCGCACAATGGAATCTTCAGCCCACACTCTGTAGCCCTAAACAAGCTTTGGTATTTTCTAATATCCTGGAATCCATGAATCATGGTTCGCCAGTGCCCGTACACATCAAATTAGACACGGGTATGTCTAGGTTAGGAACTAATTGGCAGCAAGCTGGTGAATTTGTGCAATTAGTGCAGCGCTTACCACATCTATCCATTGCCAGTATTTATTCTCATTTGGCAACAGCAGACGATCCTGATACAACGGCAATGGAAGAACAGCATAGACGATTTGAGGAAGCGATCGCTCAAATCAAAGCAATGGAAATTGAAGCGCCTTGCTTGCACTTGGCAAACTCAGCAGCTGCACTCACAGATCCGGCATTGCATTACGATATTGTACGTGTAGGTTTAGCCGTTTACGGACTTTACCCAGCACCGCATTTACAAAATGCGATCGATCTCAAGCCCGTTTTGCAACTTAAAGCACGAGTCACCCAAGTTAAAACAATTGCGGCAGGAACTGCTGTTAGCTACGGGCATAAATTTATTGCCCCGCGTGAACTTCGCCTCGCTGTTGTCGGAATTGGTTATGCTGATGGCGTTCCTCGTAGTCTTTCTAACAAAATGCAGGCGTTAATTCACGGTCAGAGAGTGTCGCAAATCGGCACAATTACAATGGATCAGTTGATGCTGGATGTAAGTGCCATACCCAATATCCAAGAAGGAGAAGTAGTCACCTTACTAGGAAAGCAGGGAAAAGAACAAATTTCCGCAGACGATTGGGCAGAACAACTAAACACTATTTCTTGGGAAATTCTCTGCGGGTTCAAGCATCGTCTGCCTCGTGTTGCAGTCATGTAATTGGGTATGGAGAAGAGACAAGGGAGACAAGAAAGAGAGGGGAGACAATGGAGAGAGAGCTTGTTCAATAATTCCCCCTTGTCCCCCTGCTCCCCTGCCCCCTGCTTCTTCCTCATTCCCTATTCCCAAAAATAATTTCTTATGGTATGATAGTAAACTGATGCGGATATGGCGGAATTGGCAGACGCGCTAGATTTAGGTTCTAGTTCCGAAAGGAGTGAAGGTTCAAGTCCTTTTATCCGCATTTTTAATTTCCAAAAACTGCATAAGCTAATAGGCTAGGCAGCAAATGAATTAATTAATCGTCAACTGCAAGCATGAGAATCAGTAGAGCTGAACTTTGCTGTTGTAAAGAAATTATTGTCTGCATTTTTTAACTTTGCGATCGCACCTTCTTCCTTCTCTGCGCGAACGCGGTTCGTTCTCTTATCTCTCAAATTTATTTAATGGGACAGACCACTAGGGTATAACCCATTTCAGGTTAGGTTTTGAACGTTATAAATTTTCAAAAATCAAATATGCATCCTAATATTAGTTACTTTTGTAACTATTTCAACATGACTTTGTATACAGGCGTATACCTGATTATTCCGATTACATTGAGGATGTACAAATCAAGTAACGCAAGGCAGATTAAAGGATATATGAACCGCTTTAAATCTATTCTTCTTGGAGGCTTATTAGCAGCGGCTTCAATTGCTGCTATTTCTCAAAATGCTAATGCTGCTGAATTTAAATCCGATCGCGATCGTTTTAATGGTAATACTGTAGCTTTTAATAACAGTAAAGTCCAACACGAACGTCAAATTCGTGAACAACGCGCTCGTGAATTACGTGAGCGCCAAGCTCGTGAATTGCGTGAACGTCAAGCTCGTGAACAACGCGCTCGTGAATTGCGTGAGCGCCAAGCTCGTGAACAACACGCTCGCGAACTGCGTGAACGTCAAGCGAGACTTCATCACTAAGAAAATAAATTTTAACTCACTCATATTATGTTGGGAGAGTATTGCTACTCTCCTTTTTTTGCATAAATATACTCAAATTAATGGCCGAATTCAGCTAAATCTGAGGTGATGAGTTTTTCAATTAGTTCTATAACACCATCTCCCCGGCTACCATTAGTCACAAAATCCACATGCTCTTTGAGCGCTGGCACAGCATTAGTAACTGCTACTGAACAACCACAAAAATTGAGGAAATCATGGTCATTTTCTGCATCACCAATACCGATTACATTTTCAGGTGATAACTGCATCTCAGCCAAAGCTGCAGCTAAACCTGTGGCTTTGTTAATTCCTGAGGGTAGCACCATCACCGCACCTTTATTCAATATGACTTGTAATTCTAATCCCATATCGCGAATAGTTTCTAAAACTATGCTTTCTTGGGGATGCCAAGTGGCAACAATTACACGACCAACTGACAGAGACTTAACTTGGCGATGGCGCAATGCGTTAATAAATTCTGCTGATGGTTGCGAACCTAATAATTTCTCCTGACGGGTAGCTGGTGAGTACAGCAAAGCGCCGTTTTCTGCCACTACATAATCAAATAAATCTACTTGTACAAAAACTTGCAGCAATTCATCTAGCTGTCTGCCTGTCACCAAGATAAGTTTGTAACCAGAACTTCGCAGACGTGAAAGTGCTGCCAAAGTCTTTTCATTTACATGATTATCAGTTGCTAGTGTACCGTCGTAATCAGTGGCTAATACAGAATAACGCATAATGTTACTCAATTTCTTTGGCTGTTAAACGAAACTTTTCTCATTGTGAGGAATGCCTGCACTAGCTGCCAATGGTTCTACCATTGGAGCAATTAATCAATTTCCTTTAGTGTAAAGATAAGCATTTAATAGTTTTTTACCAGTAAATAAATACACAAATCATTCAGCAATTATACATCTAATGCCTAATGTAGAGATGTGGCGATGTCTACGATGGTCACTGAGCTTGTCGTACCACTTCGTGGAAGCAAGCTACGCGCAGCGTCTCGTAGAGAAGTGCGGGCTACGCCTACGCGCTTAACATCCACAGTACGAATAAACTAGCGATCGCGCAAATTTTTTGAACAAACAGAAAAACTCATCTGGAGACTTGATTAATTTCATATCTTTTTCTGGTCTAGTCATTAAATGTTGTGAATTATGTTTTATTTTTGTCAAATAAAACCAGTATTATCCCTGTAGGCATAACAGAGCTATTTAATTAAAAGTGACTTTATTTAGTACTTGTATGCTTATAAACTCGATTTTGCTTAAGTGTAAATACAGAAGTTCAAATATATTATTTTAATAAAATCAGTATTATTCCTGTGGTCAGATTGGGGTTACTCAATGGAAAGTGGCTTCATCTAGTCTTGACATTTTTATGTCTTATTCTCCAAAAATGTCTGTAAATCTCAGTAAGAGGAAGTAAATTAATAATAATTTACGAATTTGCTGAGATTTGATCGTTTGAAAATAACGCTGTTTTCGTTGAGTTTCACCACAAACACTAAATATAAACTTATGTACTTTAAAATACAAAAGTTTGATGCTTTTTACTTGATTTCAATTGTGGAATAACTCTATACGAATTTAGCTTACACGTATCGAATTTAGCTGAAGTAAAAGCAAAATGAGCACAACTCCTATAGGTAGCTACAGGTTGTTCCAGAAACTACATCCGCTATCTCTGTTGGCACAATTAACCAGTCGGCGTGCTACAGGGTGCTTAAGCATATTTACTGGAATAGTTTCTTGGTCAATTTATCTAGAGGACGGTAAACTTACTTATGCCTCCTATTCAGATAAACTGTTTGAGCGGCTTGACAGTCACTTACGACGCTTAAGCCAGCAGATTCCTGCTCTCAACAGCGCCACTCGCGTGCAAATGCGGCTGATGTTTGAGACGAAGGATGAACATCAATCAATACCTAATGCGGATTACCAAGCTATTTGTTGGTTAGTAAATCAGGATTATATTACTTCTGTGCAAGCAGCAAGCCTGATAGACGAATTGGCAAAAGAAGTACTGGAATCATTTCTGTGTTTAAAAGAAGGTAGCTATGAATTCAGCCCGGAAAGCTTTTTGGATGAACTACCAAAGTTCTGTCGCCTGGATTTACGGTTACTTGTTGAACACTGTCAAAAACAGTTAAGAAATCGGCAAAATATCCAGTCATCAATTCCATCTGGTGCTGGTTCCCAAGTTTTATCCAAAATACAACCGTCTCAAATTCAGCCACAGCTACAAATAAAACTTGGGCAAAAATTGCCGATACCAATCAATTTTGATATTCCTGAAAATAATAAAACTAATCAGCTACCTGCTGGCAAAAGACTATATACAATTGCCTGTATTGATGATAGCCAAACAGTTTTGAATTCTATTAAACACTTTTTGGATGAAAACACATTTTCTGTTGTGACGATCAACGATCCAGTGAAGGCTTTAATGCAAATTTTGCGGAGTAAGCCCGATCTGATTTTGCTAGATGTTGAGATGCCAAGTTTAGATGGTTATGAGCTATGTTCCTTATTACGAAAACATTCAGCATTTAAGCATATACCTATCATTATGGTGACTGGTAGAACAGGATTTATCGACAGAGCAAAAGCGAAAATGGTCAGATCGTCAGGATATTTGACTAAGCCTTTTACACAATCAGAATTGCTAAAAATGGTTTTTAAATATCTTGGTTAATTTTAGTAGCAACCAATAACTATAACCAAATTTAATCGCCTTAAGTTATTTTTTAGGAGATTTATATAGTGAGTCTGACTTTACTTGGCACAATTCTGATTGTAGAAGATTCTCCCAGTGAATTGGAACTAATGAGTCATTATCTCAAAGAGAGTGGTTACAACGTAATTAAAGCAAGTGGTGCAAAAGAAGGTTTAGAAAAAGCTGTGTTAGAAAAACCAGATGCGATCGTTACTGATGTAGTAATGCCAGAAATGAGCGGATTTGAATTGTGTCGTTCTCTGAGGAGAAATCCGATTACTGCAAAAGTGCCGATTGTGATTTGTAGTTCCAAAAATCAAGAGATTGACCGTTTATGGGCGATGAGACAAGGTGCAGATGCCTACATAACTAAACCTTACACCCGCGAACATCTCCTACGTACTATTAAATCAGTGGTAATTTGAATCAATGACCAGTACAAACATTACACTTCCTTTAAAACCAAATCAAAATAATTTAGCAGACAGTTATCTAAAGTTTCAGCTCAATCAACAGACTGCTGCTGTTTTATCAATGAAGCATACGCAAGAAGCAATTCTTGTGCCTATTGAATCTGTAACCTCAATGCCTAATATGCCCACCTGCATATTAGGATTAATGAATTGGCGGAGTCGGATCATTTGGGTAGTTGATTTGCCAAGAATGCTCAATTTAGAATCTCTCGATTATCGACTGCGGCAATACAGTACAATCGTTATCCAAGTTGAATCATTAGTGCTAGGTTTAGTTGTGCAAGAAATAAAAGGTACAACTAAGTTCATTGCTGATGAGATTCATTCTCCTATAGGACAGGTGGCATCCAGTCTAGTTCCTTATTTATGTGGCTGCGTTGTCCAACAAGAAGAAATCTTGCTGGTATTAGATGCACAGGCAATTGGGCAGTCTTCTATTCTCCGCAGTGATTAAAATGTACTACTAAAAAGGATTTTTAGTGTTCTTATTCACATAGTTAGGAGAACTATTTTTATGTTTAATAAAACCAACACAAATCAAGGTAGCAGCGCTCAAAATAGAGCATCGCTGATTTCATCCCAAAAAATAGCTGGTGGTGTCATAAAACTACCAACTAAGAATACTAGCGGAACGGCTAATAATTCTTCGTTAAACCAGGCTTTTGCCTTTTTTACAAAACTTGGATTGGCTAAGAAAGCGACTATTTTAGCGATCGCAATCGGTACAATACCAGTATTGGGCATTGGTGCGATCGCTTTTACTTTTGCCAACAAGTCCATTACTAAGCAAATTACCCAGTCTCAACAAGCTGAAGCAACTGGTTTAAGTGATAAAATTAACCGCTTCATGTTGGGACGCTACGGAGATATTCAGGTAATATCAAGTTTGCCTTTTTTGACAAGTTCCCAAGGTAGTACCAGCAATTCACAAAAACAAGCAATCCTAGATCGAATTGTCGAAGCCTACAAAGCTTATGACAGCGTTGCTGTTTTTGATCGTCAAGGTAACTTGATTGTCCAATCTACAGGCGAACCCCTGGACAATCAAAAAGACCTTGCCTACTTTCAAGACGCTTTACAAAAAGATACTCCTATCATCAGTAAACCGGAAGCAGTAAAGAATACTGGTGTAGTGAGTATTTATATAGCTGCACCTGTGAAAGAGAAAAGGACGGACAAAACCATTGGCGTGGTAAGAGCGCGGCTACCTGTAACATCCTTAGAAGAAGTCATCAAAAACTACGTAACCAATGGACAACAATACCAGTTGCTTGATGCTTCAGGAACAGTTTTCTTGAGTCCCCAAAAGAGATTATTTGGGAAAGAGGCAAAGGGAGAGTATGCTAATTTACCTAAACTGCTGACAGCAAACAAGGTAGATAGTTTTATAGATGTTCCTAAAACTGACAAAAAACAAAAATTAGTCAGCTACGTACCAGCCACCAAGCTAGATGGCTTACCTGATTTAAACTGGCAAGTACTTTTGTCCACAGACACTGCAACTGTATTTGAGCCGCAAAGACAATTGTTGTGGACTATAGCCGTCGGTACAGCACTGACAGCATTGATTGTGGGTGCGATCGCATCTTGGTTAGCTAAACTTACTACACTGCCAATTCTCAATGCAACTGCGGCATTAACAAAGCTTGGTCAAGGTAAATTCAATACCCGTGTGGAAATCGAAAGAGAAGACGAATTAGGGGTATTGAGTGCAAATATCAACCTGATGGCCGAACAATTGCAGGTCTTAGTTAAAGAACAGGAAGTAGACGTTGAAGGGGCAAAATTACTAGCAGATATTACCCTACGAATTCGGAGAAGTCTGAAAACTGAAGATATTTATCACGCAGCAGTGAAAGAAGTTCAGCAAGTTCTAAAAACAGACCGAGTAATAATTTATAGCCTGAATCCAGATAATCGGGATGGCGTTGTTGTTGCGGAATCGGTAACTGGTAATTGGCCGGAAATGCTCGGAGTGAAAATCGACGATCCTTATTTTCGGGAAAGTTATATAGAAACCGAGCGCGATGGACAGGTGCAAGCAGTTGCAAATATTCATCAAGACCAAAGCCTGAAAAATGCCAGCAGTTACATTCAACTATTAGAAAAATTTGCCGTCAAAGGTAATTTGGTTGTACCAATTCTTGCTCAGGAAAAACTTTTAGGCTTATTAATTGCTCATCATTGCGAAACTGTGCGTGTTTGGCAACAGCCGGAAATTGACTTATTTCAACAGATAGCAACTCAAGTCGGCTATGCCTTAGAACAAGCCAAGTTATTAGAGGAGATTGAACAAGTTAGGAATGTTGGAATCACCGATTCTGACGATGAACGGCATCAAAAAGAAACGCTGCAACAACAACTTTTAGAACTACTCAACGATGTAGAAGGTGCAGCCAGAGGCGACTTGACAGTACGTGCAGACGTGACGGCTGGAGAAATCGGCACTGTTGCCGACTTTTTCAACTCAATTGTCGAAAGTCTCCGCGATATTGTTACCCAAGTTCAAAAAGCTGCCACCCACGTTAATACTGCCATTGGCTCTAACGAAGGAGCAATGCGCCATTTAGCAGAAGAAGCACTTACGCAAGCTGCCGAAATCAACCGCACCCTAGATGCTGTTGACCAAATGACCCAATCCATGAAAGCGGTAGCCGAAAGCGCCGAAAAAGCTGCTTTCGTTGCCAATCATGCGGCTAACACTGCTACCAAGAGTGGACACGCGATGGATTTAACAGTACAAAATATCCTGTCTTTACGGGAAACTGTGGGTGAAACTGCTAAGAAAGTGAAACGTTTGGGAGAATCTTCGCAACAAATTTCCCGCGTGGTTTCCTTGATTAATCAAATAGCTATTCAAACTAACTTACTAGCGATTAACGCCGGCATTGAAGCAGCGCGTGCGGGTGAAGAAGGTCAAGGTTTTGCCGTAGTTGCTGAAGAAGTTGGCGAATTAGCAGTCAGGAGTGCCGCAGCAACCCAAGAAATTGAACAAATTGTTGAAAATATCCAACGAGAAACCAGTGAAGTGGTGCAGGCGATGGAAATAGGCACTACCCAAGTGGTAGAAGGGACTCTAATTGTGGAGGAGGCTAAACAAAGCCTGAGTGAAATTTTGGATGTATCGCGTCAAATTGACTCCTTAGTACAGTCGATTTCCACTGCAACTGCATCTCAAGTTGAAACATCACAAAGTGTTAGCCAATTGATGAAAGATATTGCTGCTATATCACAACGCACCAGCGATTCTTCTCATCAAGTTTCCGAATCTCTGCAACAAACTGTAGAGATTTCTCAACAGTTACAAGAGACTGTTGAGGCTTTCAAAGTTAGTTAAGTTTGTCATTTGTCCGTTGTCCGTTGTCATTTGTCCATTGTCCGTTGTCATTTGTTTGTTGTCATTTTACTAATGACCAATGACCAATGACCAATGACCAATGACCAATGACCAATGACTAATGACCAATGACTAATGACCAATAACTAAGGACAAAAACCATGTTACAAGACAAAGAATTAGAAATCCAGATGCAGTTTCTGGAAGAAGCAACTGATTACTTAAATACCTTAGAAGGGGTATTGCTAGAAATTGATACTACTAACCGCATTGATTTAGAGAAAATCAATGCTGCACTCCGAGCCGCTCATTCTATTAAAGGTGGCGCGGGGATGATGGGATTTAAATCACTAAGTCATTTATCCCATCGTTTGGAAGATTCCTTTAAAGTTTTAAAAACGAAAAAAAATTCTCTAGAAATTGACACCCAGTTGCAAAGTTTATTGCTATCTGGAGTTGATTGGCTGCGTCAGATTGTCGAATTGCTTGCAGAAGGAAATGTTGTTGAAGATGCGTGGTTAGCAACCTTTTGTTACCCAGTTTTTGATGAGTTGCACGATCGTTTGGGCGACCCCACCCCAGAGGATGCCTCATCTATGCTATCGCCAGAGGATGGACAAGATGTTATCCCCTTGCTATTTGCCACAGAAGTAGAAGAGTGTTTGCAGCGTTTAGAATCTATATTGGCAGATAGCGAACAGCCCGGTTTGCATGAAGAAGTTGTCATCATGGCAGCGGAATTGGGCGGTTTGGGTGAAATGCTCCAGTTGGCAGCTTTTACCAAGCTTTGTGAGTCAGTAACGCAGCAATTGGAAACGGTTAGCAGCTCGCGCATTCCCGAAATTGCCCAATTAGCATTGCAAGCATGGCGGCGATCGCAAGCTTTGGTGCTGACAAATCAACTAGATAACTTACCTACAGAACTTGATTTTGCTAGTTATACGCAATCACCGCTACTATTACCAGCAGCAGAAGTAATACCACAGCTTCCCATCGCACACATAGATATTGTCGAGCCAGAAGCAGTGCCAACACCTGTTTGGCAGCCAGAAAATACTAGAGAAAATTGGACTAATGATGAAGCGTTGACGCAGCCTAGCGCAGGTATCGCTGCTAATTTTACATTTGTAGATGCAGAATTTGCAGATGATGTTAATTCTATCAATGTTACAGAACAAAATCCCATATTTGCTAGAGAAAATAATCCTGCCGATGCTAAATCTAGCGAAGGGAAAGGAGAGTCAAATGGCGTTGTTAAAGATCGGGAAATTCATGAAAATAGCGTTCGAGTTCCCAGTAAACAACTAGAGCAAATTAATGATTTATTTGGCGAACTGATTGTTCAGCGAAATGGCTTAAACTCGCAACTAGAAAGATTACGCAAACTTGTTCGGAACCTGAACCAGCGAGTACAAGTTCTCGACCGAGAAAATCAGGATTTGCGTATAGCTTATGACAAAATTTCTACCCAAGCTGCTGGACTACGGATACAAGCTGAAAATGGCCACCAAACACAAGGCATAGACAGAGAATTTGATGCCTTAGAAATGGATCGCTATAACGATTTAAACCTGCGATCGCAGGAAGTTATGGAAACCATTGTTCAGGTACAGGAAGTTACAACTGATGTGCAACTCAGTGTAGATGATACAGACCAAATTGCTCGTAAAATCAACAAAACATCCAAACAGTTACAGACAAAGTTAAATCATATCCGAATGCGACCACTGTCCGATTTGACCGAACGTTTTCCTAGAGCCTTGCGCGATTTAAATGTAGAGTATGGGAAAAATGTTCAGTTAAAAATTGAAGGCGGCAATACTTTAATTGAACGCAGCATTTTAGAAACATTAAATGAACCTTTAATGCATCTCTTAAGGAATGCTTTCGATCATGGTATCGAAGACTCTGGCACTCGTCGTCTTCTGGGTAAACCAGAACAAGGATTGATTGAAATTACAGCTAGTCACCGCAGTAATCGCACCCTGATTACTATCCGAGATGATGGTTGGGGCATTTCTTTGGAGAAAATTCGCACCCGCGCTTTAGCGATGGGATTGGATGCTTCTCTACTCGCTAATGCTAGTGATGAAGAACTATTATCACTAATTTTTGAACCAGGTTTTACCACCTCTGAGCAAGTTACAGCATTATCTGGTCGAGGTGTCGGCATGGATGTAGTTCGTAACAATCTCAAACTAATTCGAGGAGATGTGAAAGTTGATACGGAACCAGGAGTTGGTACTACTTTCACTCTATCAGTACCATTTACACTTTCCGTTGCGCGAGTTCTGCTGGTAGAAATCAACAAAATGCTGTTAGCATTTCCTACAGATGTCATTTCAGAAATATTCTTACTCCAACACGAGAGAGTTTTCCAAATGGCAGGTAGCGAAGTTCTAAATTGGCAAGGAACCATGCTGCCACTGATTCGCCTAACTCCTTATTTAGAGTTTAATTGTCTGCGCTACGATACCTCAGAATTAGAGACTCCGGCAGCAATTAATGCTAACAGTGTATTAGTAGTCAAAGGGAATAATCAGCCAGTAGCAATCCAAATAGACCGTTGCTGGGGTGAACAAGAAGTTGCTATTCGCCAAGTTGAGGGAAATATACCTTTACCGGAAGGCTTCAGCAACTGCACAATTCTCGGTGATGGTCGAGTAGTGCCACTTGTTAATGTTAATGAATTGCTCTATTGGATTGCTACAAATCGCCGGACTCCTAAAGGTATTCAATTACCATCAGCAAGGTTAAAAACACCGTTCCTAATATTTGATGAAAACAAAATATCAGCAGCATCTGTTAAGCAGAAAGGTACAATATTAATCGTAGATGACTCAATTAATGTTCGCCGCTTTTTAGCTCTGACCCTTGAAAAGGGAGGTTATCAAGTAGAGCAAGCTAAAGATGGTCAAGATGCTTTAGAAAAACTCCATAGTGGATTGAGAGTTGAGGCAGTAATTTGTGATATTGAAATGCCTCGCCTTGATGGTTATGGTTTTTTGGGTAAGGTAAATTCAGATGTTGATACAAAAAATATTCCAGTTGCAATGCTGACTTCTCGTAGCAGCAATAAACATCGGCAACTAGCTATGCAATTGGGGGCGCGGGCTTACTTTTCTAAACCTTATAATGAGCAAGAATTATTGCAAACGTTGGAGGAAATAATTCGGAATGTGGCAGAAAAGGCAGCTTCTAATTGATAATTCATAATTTGAAACAAGAATGCGACAAGAAGACCATTTTTAGAGACGCGATTCATCGCGTCTTTACCCAAGGGGATATTGCAATTATTAATTGAATTGATATTAGTATCCTGGCGGCTAGAAGTCTCGGCTACACAGACAAAACCCGCACTTCTCTACGAGACGCTGCGCGTAGCTTGCTTCCACGAAGTGGTACGACAAGCTCAGTGACCGCCTGTGCGGGTTAAAAGCTACTGGCAAAAATTTGGTTTTTGAGACGCGATAAATCGCCGTCTCTACAATTATTTTGGTATTATCTGAACTGTATTGATTGATATCACTAATAATCGTCTAGCTTTTTCGTGATACTATTTGTGTCAATTGAAATAATCTCTACATCAACTCAGTTTGTAGTGAATTTATGGTAACTGTAACACTGACGGCTGTAGCAACTACACTTTGGACTAAGCCTCTGGAGAAAATTGGCGAAAACATTGGTGATGCTGCATGGATGCAAAGTGGCAAGTTAATAGAAAAGCTCCAACACAAATAGGTCATTAGAGCATGATGCTTTTCTAGAAAATGCAAGAGGAAGAAATCTTCTTCAAGACAAATAAAACTATTTTGGGATAAGTGGAAAGTGACTAACGAAGAAATGGAAAAAATGGCACTTAATATTTGCTAATTGTTATAACCTGCAAGTTGCTAACAGCGTACTACAAGTAAAAAAATATGAGTCTCTTTTTTTGGAAAAGCCACAGTGCCAGGTAACGGAAACGTAGACACCGCAATACTTCGTGGAAAATGGCTTGTTTGTGAATCTTCACAATTTTCTGTAAGCTTTATATGTTAGACTTTACAAGTCTGGACGCGGGAGAAGATATCTAAAGTCTATTGGTGTTGGTTGGTGGGCAGAACGAACAAGTCTGGACGCGAGAGAAGAGATTTGTATTTAGAATTGTGGAATTAGGCAGCCAAGGCAGGTGTCCGTAGGAGGTACTTGTAGTATACGTAATCTCGTGACGGTCGAGCCATCGCTTCTCCATCGTTTCTTCTTGTTTAAATCCAAACCATAAATCTTTTACAACTTTCTCATCCTTGCGCCAGCTAATGCGATCGCCAAACTTGTCGTAGTCTCTTCCGACGCTTTCCCAAATGCGCTTTTGCACGCTAAATCCAAAACGCCCATTGCTATATTTTACCCACAGTTGGTCAATAGTGCGTAAGTCAGTACAAGGAAAGTTTTCAATAGATTCACTACTTAACCAGCCATCTTTTTCTCTGCCAGTAGCTTTGAGCATAACTGCTAAAGTTTCTTGATCTGCTTCTTTCCACTTTCCAGCTTTGAGTAAATCGTGTAACCGCGTATAGTCTACACCATTCTCAGAAATCAGGTCATCATTTTTTTGTTGTCGTGGGCGTTGCAGTGTTTCTGCTTCTTGTTGTCGTACCTGCTCGGCTTTTTGTTGTTCTCGTTGTAGCCGCAACCTTTTTGCTTCTTCTCGTTGGCGTTTTAGTCTTTCTCCTTCTTGTTGTTGTCGTATTCTCTCGGCTTCTTCTATTGGAGCTAAAATTATTTCTTCAATTCTCTTTACATGCTCATTCTTAAGTCCTAACAACTGCTGGAACTGTTTTAATCCATTGTGTACATATTCATCTAGAGGATATTGTGCTTGAACTGCTTTTTTAAATTTCTGCTCATAACGCCGCAGGTTATTTCCGTACTCTTCTTTTTCTTGTTGTTTCTGTATCTGAAGCTGTTTTTGATATTCCGCTTCTTTAATAGATGTAATCTCTAACTCAATCTGTGCTACATCCTCATCTCTTAAACCTAAAATATCCTGCTGATAATCCTTCAGTTTATTCAGAGTAAATTCATATAGTGGATATTTTTGTTCAACAGCCTTGGCAAAAGCTTGTTTATAACTTTTTAAATTTGCAACTCGTCTACGTAAAGGTTCTAAGACATCAGTTTCTATTTTCTCGGCTTTTTCATCTGTAAGTTCAAATGTTTTCCGTTTTGGCTTTAAAATTAAGAAAGCAAATTCATCAAGTTCACCATCTTCTTTGACATATTTTTCAACAAGCTTGCGATACTCTGCTTCTGGATTCTTTGGAGCATGAGCTAGAAAAATATTGTATCCTTCTTTATCCAGAATGATATCTGGTGTCATATTAGACTTCACTATTTTGACTTTTGCCTTGGCGTAAGCATGCAATTCATGTACATAAATATTGCCATCGTTATCTTTGTCTGCTGCGCCTGTTTCAATTCCCTCAACTAAATACTGAGTGTAGAGCGAAAGTGTTGAACCTTCTTGTTCAAAAGAAGTTTGAGTTGCACTTGAAGATGTGAGAACAACTCGTCCCTCCGCGCCTAACTGCTTCTTGATATCAACACCGACACTTTTTGTTCGCCAACCTTGAGCGATCGCACCACTGTAGCAAGCATCTAAAATCAAAACTTGCCGTTTAGCATAGCAATTATTTGATTGTCCTCGGATGAAATTTGCGTCTACAGCAGTAGCTTCAAAATCTTCTTTAGCTGTATTTCGAGTCGCTAAATAGAGATGATCTTCATCATTAGTAATACCATGACCAGAAAAAAAGAATAATACTAAGTCATCTTTTCCAGCTTCTCTAAACAGCTTTTGAATTGCCTTTCGCATGGCGATCGCATCGGGATTCAGCAGCCGTTCAATCTGCTCAAAACCTCCCAGGTTTGGGTTTTGCAAAACTCGCTGCATAGCTTCCACATCATTGAGAGCAGATGACAGGGGCGGGATACCTTCACCATACTCACTGACTCCAATCAGCAGCGCTATCTTCTTAGACATTCCCGCCACCCATTGCTGCTAATAAGTCTTTTGCCACTCTCTCACTTTCTAGTAGCTCTTTTCGGCTTTTAGCTTCAATATTGACTTCTTTATCGCCAACTTTGACAGTAATTTTTATCGGTTTGTCACCCAGGCGATCGCCCAAGAAGCTTAAAAACCCTTTGACATTCTTTATACTCACCTCAGCCGTCAGCACTCCGATCAAAGTGGCAAATCCTGGCTTGCTTCCCACTTCTGGGTTCAAATCTTCGGCGCGATCGGCCTTCTCCACCTCATCCAGATCCCTAATTTCCCGCAGCAGCTTGCTAGCTATTTTTTGCCGTCTCTCATCATCTAACTCTGGGTCATCAACGGCAAAGGTGAACTGAATCGTGGGTTTGCCTGTCATCATAACCTCCAAATTCCCCTTAGATACACGGCATTTTAGACTACACCGTAAAATTCTACGATTTCGGATAAAAAAAAGATAGTCTACAAAAAATATTAGGTAAAAAAATTGTTGTTTCCTTACGAACGCTTATCCGTTGGTAACAAAAACTTATGCGTTCGTTACCAACACAATTTGTTTCGTTCAGAACGCTTATGCAATTGTTAACAACACAAGTTGTTTCGTTCAGAACACTTATGCGCTCGTTGACAACACAACTTGTTTTGTTCAGAACGCTTATGCAATTGTTAACAACACAACTTGTTTTGTTCAGAACGCTTATGCAATTGTTACCACAACTTAAGTAAAGCTTATCAATGAAGTTGTTTCGTTACCAGAGTTTATCTATTTGTGACAAACACTTATGCGATCGTTAACAACACTTAAATAAAACTTATCAATAAAGCTAGTATGAATTGATACTTTACAAGTAGTCTTTAAAACTATAGCAAATAGCGATCGCAAAATTTGACTGCATACTAAAGCGTTTCTAGCGATACAGGCAAGATTTCACAGCCTTCTGAAAATTATTCAATTAGATTTTGAATCTCTGCGTTATCAAAATCCGCTTGGCAAATTAATTTTAAACATTATGATGTATCTATGTAATTGTACAAGTATTTTTTTATTCCTTTAGAAATTAATACCAGGAGTTTTAAGTGACAAAAAACAATAAAAAAAAGGCTATCGTTCAAGCTATTTTCACAGCCGTTGCCTTGGGTTTGGTGATAATGCAAGTGGAATCAGCCCAAGCTGCGACTTTGACGGTTAACAATCTTGATGACAGTGGTGTTGGCTCGTTGCGAGACACTATCAACATTGCAAGTAGCAATGACGTGGTAGAGTTCTTATTGGGTAGTAATCCCAGTACAATTACACTGACGAGTGGGGCACTTGCGATGCCTGCGGCGGGCTATGCCTACGTAAATAACCTAACTATCAATGGCCCAGGTAGTAATTTACTTACCATTAGTGGCAATAATCAATTCCCCGTGTTTAACATTAACGCCGCAGATGTTACACTTTCCGGGCTAGCGATCGCTGGTGATATCAATGGTTACAATTCTAGTAACGTAACGTTTTTCAATAGTACTGTTAACGACAACGTGAAAATAGATAACAGTACTGGTAACGTAACGTTTATTAATAGCACTATCAACGGCAATAGTGTGCAGATTAATGCTAATACATTGACGCTGATTAATGATAGTAATGTAACAGTTCCAAGTAACCCGATCGGCGGCGGCAATTCTGGGCAAAGCAGTAGGGGTGGCAATATTTCAATTGGAGCAGGCACCATCACTATTACAAGCCCTAACGTTACTCTGAGACAAGTACCCGAACCAAGTGCGATCGCTGGTGTTATACTTGCTGGTGGTCTGGCTTGGTTAGCGAAGAGAAAGCAAACCCCACTTTGTAAAGCAAAAGTATAATTACATATTTAAAGTAGTGATTAGCAAAGATTCTGAATGAGACTTTTCATACATAGCTATCAGGGTATACTTCTGAATCTAGAATTGAAAAACGCAGCAGTTAATAATAAATCAGCAAATAGTTTAAAAATGTGGAGGTTGACTTGTGTCAACCTCCACAAAATTTTGTTTGATGATTGCTGTAAATACTAAATCAATTTTCTGAAACTAAAATACTCCCAGCAATCTTTATTAAGCCTCTACTTTTACACCCTTCCAGAATGCCACATAACCCTCAATATTCTTAGCCTTCTCCTTGGTGCTGGGATAGTACCAAGCAGCATCTTTGTTGATTTGTCCATCAACCTCAATACTGTAGTAGCTAGCGACACCCTTCCAAGGACAAGTAGTGTGGGTATTACTGTCTGTGAAGTACTCCTTGTTAATGGTGTCAGCAGGGAAATAATGGTTGTTTTCCACAACTACGGTGCGATCGCTTTCGGCTAAAACTGCGCCATTCCAAATTGCTTTCGGCATAAGTGAGTTTGCAAATAAACTATACACTTAACATTTTGACACGATCGGCTTATTTTATCCTCCCGAACGCCTAACTTACACCAGAGTCCATCTAATCTCAAATCAATAATCAATAAGGTTTATAGAAAATTTTGCAATGCCAGTATTAATTAGCATCACTTTTGCTTATCAAATTAAAAATTAAAAGTATTTGCTTCTATCGGAAAGATTTCCTAGCATATTGGTATGGAAACTTTAAGTAGCTAAAAAAAGTTGGATTTCAGTTTATAGCCAAAAGTAAAAAATCTCTAGAAGGGAAAATCGTTATTACATATATATGAGCGATCGCACCTTTGAGAGCGGCTAGTAAACAAGATATTTAATTTAGCGCACTTTTGCATTTTCTAAGTTTTTACTTACTAAATCTTTTACAAATTTTCAACTCCTGAGAGTGGGGTTAATTTGACTTAGCTATTTGGTGTAATTAATAAATCAAGCTATCAAATAAACTGAGTGAAAAATGTTGAGATTTATAAAAACCAGACTCTGCAACTAAATAATACTGACTGGTGTACTTCGGTTTAATTAAGGATAACTGTATGAAAATTCCAAACTTGATAAATTCTGCACATCTTGTTGCTTGGATTAATTCTATGCCTAAAATCACTAGTGCTCATACAGCCAATAATCAAAAATCTGACGCATCAGTGAACACATTCGTCAACTCTGACGTTTTATCTAGCTATTCCAAGAATGTAAATTCTCTCAAATCATTTGATACTGCTTCTCTTGCATATCAAATGATGGGCCTGAGTAATTTTGATTAAAGAATATTTCGGAAGATATGAACTGAATGCCAATAGCCTAAGATTACTAAAAAAAAGAATTTTGTTACTAGATGAAACTAATGAATCTAGCTTAATTGAGGAAAAAATTATGAAACTGACAAATTTTATAAATTCTGCACTTATCGTTGCCTGTATTGCTTTTGTGCCTGGAATTGTTGACGCTCAAACAGTTAATAATAATGGCAGACAAACCAACACAGATTTGCAAAATGCCAGCTATCTTCAACCTTTCAATATTGCCTTTTTAGCTTATCAAGGTGCTTTCCGAGAACAGGGTATTCCCAGTGCGGGTACTTTGTTATCTGAATTCCAAATAGGAAACCTAACAGCGAAAGATATAGTGCAGGCTGCTATCAAGGCTAATAAGTTACCAACGCAAGTTTTGAGCGATCGAGGTTATGTTAATGCGGTCGAGTCGCAGGTGACATCAATGATCAATGGTAATGACATCGGTAGCTAAAGATGAGTAAAAAAACAGGGAGCAGGGAGCAGGGGGACAAGGGGGAATTATTGAACAAGCTCTCTCTCCCTTGTCTCTTCTTCATGCCCCCTGTCTCTTAAATCAAACTCACCTATCCCTAGTTACTCATCGGATTGGGCATGAATCACTGCGCTGGCAATTTTGGATGTGTAGTTGAGTACTTTCCTACGATTCCAGAAATCTCAGGGTTGTAAAGTCTCAAATAATTCCAGTAGTTGCCAAATACTTGACGTACATAATTTTTGGTTTCATCAAAGGGAATTTGTTCAACAAACTCATCTGGGTCTTGTGTAGTTAAAGTTTGTAGCCATTTGGAGACATTGCCAGGCCCGGCATTGTAACTAGCGATCGCTAACAACGAGTTATTGTTATATTGCTGATGGGTATGATCCAAATACCATGTACCCAGCATAATATTATCGTTGGGATTTTCGAGGTTTATTGTTTTGATATCCACCTTAATTTGTGGGGCGATCCATTTAGCTGTACTCGGCAACAGCTGCATTAAGCCAGTAGCATCAGCGACGGATTTGATTTTTGGCTCAAACCTTGACTCTTGACGCATCAAAGCAGTTACTAGCAGGGGATTGAGTTTACGCTCAAGAGACCATTTTTCCGTCTCTCGGAGATAGGGAAATGGATAACGCGCTTGCCAGTAGGCGATCTGTTTGCTCAGAGTTTGATATTGGGCAAGTTCTGCTGGTGTTTCCCGGTCTTCCAACTTAGAGATTTTATCAATTCCAATGAGATTTTCTCCCCTTGCCTGCCGCATCAACCCTTCAGTAAATTGTTCTGCTACTGTTGGCTGAATTTTATTCTGAAATTCCGTTTCCCATTGCAACCAGGCATCGCGGTCTTGACCCAGCAGATACAATTCTTTGAAAGTCTCAGAACCAGCCGGTGGTAATGAACGCTGGGGTGCGATTACTTCAGGGTTCATGACGCGCACGTTGTCGAAGTTGCCGACATTAAGCCCCCGCATATTCGCTGCTCGCCAAGCATAGTAAGAGTAGGGAAACTGACTAATTACATAGTCATAAGCAGTTTGAGATTCCTGCTGTTTTCCTAGCGAAGCTGCCCATTTCCCGACCCAAAAGCCTGCTCTTGGAGCCAAAATACTGTTGGGATTGTTAGTAACAATTGGTTCTGCCCATTGCCAAGCACCGACGTAATCTTTGGCTTTGGCTTTATCTTGGGCGATTTTCCAGCGATACTCTGCGGCTTCATCAGAATTGCCATATTTGGCTATGAGTAATTGCCACGCCGCGCTAGCTGACTTTTGATCCTTGAGGGTTTCGAGAGTTTTGGCTTTTTGTACTAGTGCAGTAGCAGCTTGTTTAGGAAATTTACTAATTACCTGCTCAAGATAGGGTAAGCCGTCTTTACCTGTTTTTGCTGTTTCTGCTAACCGTAGTAGTGCAGTCCCAGCTTCCTCGGTAGTGGGAAATTGCTGTACCAATTGTTTATAAGTGGCGATTGCTATTTCTTTGTCTTTGCCTCCCACCTGTAACCCTCGTGCAGTCCGGTAGAGATTGCGCGATGTTTTGGGTGCTTTGGCATAAGCATTCGCCGCTTTCAAAAATTGACTATTTTCCCAGTAGCTTGTACCAATGAGTTCCCAATCTTCGGGTTTGAGGGTAGTCTGTTTGACTAACTGATCTAAAACGCCCACTATGCCTGGTTGATCGTAGGCATAATTAGCCAAAATCAATTGTAATTTTGGCTGATTGGGGTTTTCTTGCAAGCGTTTACGAATAATTTCCCAAGTTAGAGGATTGGAAGGAAATTGAGCGATCGCAATTTCTTGTTGCTTCGGTTGGGCAATCAGATATATTGCTTTCACCGAAGCCGCTTCTTTGGGATACCGTTTCAGCACACTTTGCCTGAGATCCGAAGCTTTGCCATCTTCGCCCAGCATATCCTCTGCCTGAGCCTGTTTCAGCAAAATGTAGGGTGCAAGGATGGGATAGTCTTTATCTAATCCTTGGAGTAAAGCCAGGGCTTTTTGGGCTTGGGTTCTTTCAATGTAATCACTCGCCAAAAGATAACGAGCGCGATTTCGGTCTGGCGATCGCGACTGCCCTGCGATCGTTGCTAGTTTTGCCGCCCGTTCTGGCAGAGATTGTGATATCAGCGGAAAAACGGCTGATTGGGCAATGCTCGCATCAGATGTTTGCTCTGCCTGATTTTTACCCAGTTTGAGCCATTGCCCAACGGTTTTACCAATCTCAGGTGCTGATACCATTGCCCCAGCTAAAAAGGCAAACAGTGCCGCACCCGCGATTATAGAAATTTGCTTTTTCTGTAGTTTCTTCAGCATGAATACCCGCTGAAAAGTTCCGATGAATTTCCTGAAACTTTAACACTCCTAACCATCAGTATTACCAATTTTTAATTTTAGATTTTTAATTTTATGTACAAAAATACTAATTTTCAATCCTATAGTCGAGGGTAATGGGCAAAAATCACAGGTTAATTAATATTACATCTATCTTTAGTATGAGAAATTTAGTTACAGAATTTCATCACATGACAAGTCTTGCACAATGGAGGGTCTGCTTTCTCTAACCCTCTAACTGGCGGCTAAGATCCCCCGCCGACGGTGATCCCTTTAAAAAGGGGGTAAAAGAGGGTTAAAAGCCTCCCTTTTTAAGGGGAGTTGGGGGATATTCAAAAGATTAAAACGTTAAAGGACTTCCAAATAAAAAATGTCCCAAAACTGACGAAAAACCCTTTCTATTTCTCCTCTCTCTCTGTGTTCTCTGTGTCTCTGTGGTAGCCTGCGGCAAGCCGCTCCGCGTCTACGTTTATTTGGATAATTTATTTCTTGCAAGTCCCTAACCGAACCGTATTAGGCGATAGGTAGTTTACGAACTTAACTAGATACTTAACTAGATCCTTAACTTTCCTCAATTTACCGTTATCGCCCTGCCTGAGCAACTCCTATAGATTGAAAGTGTTCTAAAAGACACAGGAAATCAAAGGACAAAACATCATGAGTTCAACAATCACCGAAATCATCTCAATTGTAAAAGACTCGATCGCAAAAACTGGACAATTCACCCTCAAGGATTCCACAATCAATACGCTTCCCCTCGGCAAATTGATGAATCTTTTAGAGATTCCACAACTAGACTTCAACCTTATTGTTAGTGATTCTGAGAATACGATTACGATCGCAGGACAATCCTCGCTTCTGGGTGCTGGGAAGATTGCGATCGAAGCCACATTTGGAGAAGTCGATGGTACGGTATCTTTTAGTGTGGGTGCTAAAGATATTTCGTCGTGTTACATTCCCGGAATCAGTTCCTTGGTATTAGAGCAGGGACAATTTGCACTACATGTTACCGGAAAAGCTGATGACGTGACTGGGACATTTAGCGGCAGTATTCACGTGGGTGATACGACCATTTCGAATGCAGTATTTGAGGTTACTAAAAAAGACACTGATATTGTGTTGCATTGGATGATTGCGGAACTAGACCTACCTGCAATCTCAGATGTATTTCTGAATCATGTTTCCTTACCGGCTGAACTGCCTACTTTTCACTTCAAAGATATTGCGATCGCTATCTCGCCTCAAACAGGCGCATTTTCCTTTGAAATTATTGCTAAGGATCTTTGGGAATTTCCAGCCAATGGAGGCGATCTGAGTATTAGTGAAGTCAGCCTGACAATTGAGCGAGATCGGCGAGATAGCCTGACTCATTGCGCGATCACAATTCAAAGTAACGTTGAAAAAGAGATTGTCAACGGCTTGAAAATTAAAGATTTTCAACTCACTTTTGACTTGAAAGGAGAGGATTGGTCAGTTGACGGTAAAGTCAACGCCGATGTGTTTGATGATTCTGTCACCCTGGAGGCTAGCTACAACCAATCTCAGGCAGGCAAAACCCTGAAGCTGGCGGCTGAGGTTGATATGCATCCTGTAAATTTAGGGGAAATCAGCTTGAGTCTTTTTGGTTTGGAACTGGAGTTTACCAAACCTGCGGCTCAAGAAGGCGAAGTAGTTCCCCTCGAATGGAGCGTTGCGGCGGCAGGAAAACTATCGATTCCGGGTGCGATCGAGAGTGATGGCCAACTGACGATTTTTAGAGAAGAGAAAGCCAGGGGACTGCAATTTGAAGCAATTCAGGCAGCCGTATCAATTCCGCTTCCGTCTACACAAGGCATGATGGAACTGAACTTTGAGCGTCTGTCAATTTCTGGCAGTTCCAGTGATTGGACATTTGCTGCTGCTGTCGATCTGGCATTTCAAGGCTTGAATCCCACCGTTCAAGCACATTTGCCGAAAGACCCGATCGCTATGACCTTTACGGCAAGCAAACAGGGGGTTATCCTGAGCATTGCTAGCAAGAGTGACATTGAGTCGATTTACTTCACCGTCCCACCAATCGAACTAGAGAGCGATCGCATCGAGTTAGGTACTGCCAAAATTGGGTTTTCTAGCCTCAGTATCCAATTAGGTCGAATTGTCGATCTAGAAGCAGAGTTGAATATCGGTCTACCCTCACAACTGAATAATCTATTTGGTCGCAAGAAAGACGAGAACGGACACATTGAAAACGATGCCGATGGCAACCCACTTCCAGCAGTAGAGTTCTTCCGCACCCTCGATTTACATGACGAAGCTGATACAACGGTGCAAGTGAAGCTCGTGATTAGTAAAGCAGGAATTACGCTCCTTCCTGAAACATCTTTTATTAAGGCCATCGAGTCGCAGACTGACGCAACTGGAAAATCTTTTTGGCATTGTGATTTCGGTGAATACGGTGAGATTAACGTCGATGTACCCAACTTTAGCTACACCGGATCAAGCTTTGCTGCCAGTGGTGGATTTGAGGTAGTCAAACCCTTGGCTTTACCACTAACCCCAATTCAGCATTTGTTAGCAGCTTGTAAACTTCCTGGTGCTGCCGCCATGCTGCCAGATCGTTTGCCTCTCGATCAAGAAATCAATGCTGAGAACTTTGTGGACAAGCTCACCGAACGTCTAGAAGCCTTACTTGCCAAGCTCGGTAGCGGCAAACTGTCTAATGCAGCCAAAGAAGTTCTAGAGACTATCTCCCAAAGCTTCCACAAGCTCCCCACAAGCTTCATGGAATACCTCAACTTTAAAATGCCGCAAAGCTTCCAGTTTGAGGTTGCCGCCTCGCCTGCTGGAGCCTTGCAGTTTAAAGCTAGCGTCAAAAAAGACGATCCGCCAATTAAATTGCTGTTTCCTAGCTTGATGCTGGGGATGCCTGTTCTCAATGGTGTGACGCTTCGCAGCATTTCCTTTGGTGAAACCGCAGGCGGACAGTTGTTCTTGCTAGAAATGGACGCTGATATTGATCAGTTTGATTTAGCTACCTTAGTTGCTGCGATCGCATTGCCTGAAGATCGCGATCCGCTACCTAGTACTCAAGCAATACAACGTCGCTTGCGGTTAAACAATACGGTGATGGTGCTACCGCTTGAATTTCCGGTACCGATTCCCATGTTCTACGACAATATTGGTATCGAGTATCTGGGCTTAGAAGGCTTAACGCTCCAAGCACACGCCCAATTTCCTAAGCCGACAGTTGAACTTCAGAAAATTAGTAACTTGCTGTCTGATATCAAAGAGTTCTTCACTAACTCTGACCACCCAATTCCAAATCAGCTTCCTGTAGAATTCAAATTCTCGCTCAATCAAAACTATCTCCAACTTCCCAAGTATCTTGGCGGTCAAGCGCTAGGTACTCAAGGAGATGGACCCACCCTAGATGACAAAGATATAGTGCATCTACTCCAGGGGATAAGAACCTTGTCAGTGAATGAGTTGATTCAGGCATTACCACTAAATCAGCGCGTGGGCAGTACCCAGGTTTCCTTTGGGCCACTGTCTAGCAGTTTAGGCTGGCTGGTGACAACCCCTGATGAATTTAGTCAAATTATTACCCAACCAACATCGAAAGCGATCGCTTATTCTGCTTTGGGATTGACCACAGATTTGCAAGCAACTCAAATTTTATCAGTGCTGCCTTCTGCCTCAACCGCCAATGAGCAGGGTATTGTCGCCTTTCTGCGAGGTAACTTTAATGTCGGTAGCGCCAAACTAGACACTGTTTTTGGTCTAGCTGCTTCTTCTAAGGGATTCAAGACCGGATTCGAGATCAAAGGTGCGATCGCGAAAGTTGTCACCCTAAATTTAGCAGGAGCGATCGCCATCGCATCTCCAAAAATCGCGCCTCCCACATCCTATGCGCTGGCATTTAACGGGCAGAGCGATTACGTTAAACTCAATAATCCTGCCGCTTTGAATTTTACCGGAGCAATCACCATCTCTGCGTGGATCAAACCCGATGCGATCGATGGATTACAAAACATCGTTGCTCACGGCTATACCTCATCTCCAAGCGGAGAGGTCTACCTCAGAATTCTCAATGGACAATACCAATTTGGTTATTGGGGATTAAACAGTCTTCCTTTTGAACAACTGGTTGCTGCATCGATTCCGGCTGAAGATGTGGGGAACTGGGTCTATCTAACCGGCGTGTTTGATGGTGGAATGTGGCGGCTATACCGGAATGGTCTACTCATGAATGCAGTTGCTGGTTCTCAAGGAGCGATCCAAGTTAGCGAGAACTGGGCGATCGGAGCCAGAGGAACGGGAACAGAGCGATTCTTCAAAGGGAAAATTGCCGATGTCCAAATTTGGAATAGGGCGCGTTCTCTCGAAGAAATTGGCGCAGCAATGATGCGATCGCCCAAGGGCAATGAACCCGGATTAATTGGCTACTGGCAACTTAACGAAGGTTCGGGCACAGTGGCGCACGATGCCACCGCAAACGCCAATCATGGGCAGCTTCAGGGAACTCAATGGCAGCTAATCACTGCTAATAATACTGCTTTCCGTTTAGATGGAAGCAGCAGTCTGTCGATCCCGCTGCTGAATTCAGAACGACCAATTTCTAAGGGTCAGGTGCAATTAATCGACAATCAAAACAATCATCAGTTCCACTATGAAGGCGATTTGCAGCTATTTTCCAGCAATTCTCTCTTGAAAGTGAACGGCAACCTGAAAGGCGACATCAACGATAAAACTTATCGCTTCTCTGGGGATGTCACAACCTCACTAGCGGGTTTAACGCTGCTAGGTGCAAAAGCCTTAATTGAAAACGATCTCGTTTGGTTAGAAGGAACCTGGCTTGGAAACCAAACTAAGCTCACTCTCCAAACTGCCGATAAAGCTTGGCAGATAAAGGGTATAGCAGGGTTTAATCTGCCGAACCTTAGCGTTGATTTAGGAGTTGTCAACAAAGTGGTTGGCAGCAATCTCATCAAGGTTGCAGATAACCTTTCAATTAACGTTGCGGCAAATCTGTCTTTAGATATCACTCTGAGTAACAACGGATTTTCCGCCACTGTTTCGCCTAACTGTACATTGAATGGTCAAAAACTCCCCCTATCATCCTTTACAATTACTGTTGCTCCATCTACTTTGGAGGCTTTAGCCGAACAGATCAAACAGAAGATCAAAGAGCAAGCTAGTCAAATTTTTGATATGCTGTTCCCAAATGCCCAAGCTTGGCTGGATGGCATTAGCTCCAAAGCGATCGCCTGGACAACGAATGCCTACGCTGATATGGGTAAGGTTCTGGGAAGCATCTACGGTCAGAGTGCTAGCCAAGCCGTTAGTTTGCTCAAGGGTGCAAAATATGATGTAGATACAGTGGGACATGTTCTCAAGGAAGGGTTTGGCAAGACATCTGACGAAGTTACCCAAATTCTTCATGATGCTCAATACTCAGCCATTGAAGTAGGGCAGACCCTAAATCGTGTCTTTGGCAAAGGGGCAAATGAGGTCACTTCCGCTCTGAAAGCTGTAGGTTACAAGGCAACTGATGTTGGGCAAATGCTCGTGAGTGTCTTTAATGCTACCGATAATCAGGTCGCCTCATTCCTCAAAACCGCAGGTTATACCGCATCTCAAGTGGGACAGGTGCTCTCTGATGTTTTCCACGAAAGCAGCCAAGCAACTGCTCAAATTCTCAAGAATGTCGGCTACACCGTATCTGAGGTGGGACAGGCACTCGCTGATGTCTTCCAGCAAGGCAGCCAAGCAACTGCTCAAATTCTCAAGAATATTGGCTACACTGCATCTGAGGTGGGACAGGTACTCTCTAATGTCTTCCGCCAAAGCGACCAAGCAACTGCTCAAATTCTTAAGAATCTCGGCTACAACGCATCTGAAGTGGGACAGGTACTCAAAAACGTTTTTGGTAAGAGTGCGAATGATGCAGCTTCAATCCTCAGTAACGTTGGCTACTCAATCATAGATGTTGCTCGCGTACTTAAGGATACATTCCAGCAGGGCAAAGATTCAGTCTGGAATTTTCTCAAACGAATAGGGGTTTCTATTTGGGATATCCCCAAAATTATCAAAGCTTTGTTTGGTTAAGCGAGGTTAAGTCTAATCGGCAATCATGGGGTGGGCACTGCTCACCCTTTTTTCTTAACCGTAGTAGAAAAGCTGTCCACAGTCTCCTAGATTAGAGATAATATTTCCAAAGCAATAACTCTCAAAAGTCATGACTCAAGCTATACCCAAGCTAATAACCTTTGAGGAATTTGCCGATTGGCTACCCGACAATCGACGAGTCCGCTACGAACTACATAAAGGACAAATTGTTGAGATGGCACAACCAGTAGGGGAACACGAAGATGTTAAAGGATTTTTGACGATAAAGCTTAGTGCTTCAATTGACCGATTAAACCTGCCTTACAGTATCCCCAACCAAGCTATAGTTAGACCTCCTGAAAAAGATTCTGGTTACTTACCAGATGTATTGGTGCTAAACCGTGCCAATCTGGTAAACGAAGAATTATGGAAAAAACAATCTACCGTTAGTTTGGGTGCATCGATCCCTTTGGTAATTGAGGTTGTATCAACTAACTGGCGGGATGATTACTATTTAAAATACGCTGATTACGAAGAGATGGGTATCCCAGAATACTGGATTGTCGATTATGCTGCTTTGGGTGGACGCAATTTTATCGGCAATCCTAAACAACCGACAATTACCGTTTGTAACTTGGTTGATGAGGAATATCAAATAAGTAAGTTTAGAGATAACGATCGCATTATCTCCCAAACCTTTCCCGAATTGAATCTCACCCCAAACCAGATTTTTCAAGCTGCTGTAATCTAGCGTTTATCGTTTTGCCAATTCTGGAGTCCGCCCTTTCAAGCCAATCATCAACTTCAGCATAAACACCTTTAAAAGGGGTACTCGTTGCAAAAACCATAAACCCAAGCGACGAACCACCACTACAGGTAAGAAGTTATTAGAAAACATCCGATCTAACAAATCGGTGAAACCTAAAATAGTCAGGTTTTCCAACTTGCGCCAGCGTTCATAACCTTTAAGAATTTGAATGTCGCCAATATCTTTACCCGCTTGGTGCGCTGTTTGGATTACTTGCGCCAAAGCTGCTGCATCCCGAATTCCCAAATTTAAACCTTGTCCACCCACAGGATGGCAATTGTGCGCCGCATCACCAATTAATGCCAGTCGGGGGAGAACATAGCGATCGCTTTGCATGAGTTGTACCTGGAATACAAAGCGATCGCCTAGTAATTCCAATTTCCCCATCTGATCGCCATAACGACGGGTGAGTTCTGCTAAAAATTGCTCATCATCTAAGGCACACAAAGCTTTTGCTTCTTCGTGAGGGGCTGTCCACACAATGCGGCAACGGTTCTCTGGTAAAGGTAAAATCGCAAAGGGCCCGCTAGACCAAAATCTTTCGTAAGCGGTGTTATTGTGAGGTTTTTCTGGTTTGACAAATGCCACGATGCAAGACTGCCAATATTTCCAGCCGGAGGTTTTAATACCAGCAGCTTGACGAATTGGCGATCGCGCCCCATCTGCTGCTATCAGTAATTTGCTGCGAACTGTGTATAACTGATCGGCTACTTTAATATCTACTGCGACTATATCTTTCTGGTACTGTGTATTTACCACTTCAGCCGGACACAGATATGTCACATTTGGACAATCTTGGACAAACTCCTGCAAAGGCTGCAACAGCGCTTGGTGTTCCGCCACATAACCCAACTCTGCTGTATGTATATCATCTGTGGTAAATTCCACCACGTTGGGATAATCGGCATCAGAAAGACGAACTCGGCGATATTTGGCGATTTGAGGCAATATTTTGTCCCAAACTCCAATTCCTTGGTAAATTAACGCCGAAAGCTGATGAACTGCATAAGCTTGTCCCTTAGCTACCGCCGCTGATGCGACTTTCGCCTCAATCAGCAAGATACTCAAGCCAGAATCTTTTAAAGCAGAGGCTAGAGTTAACCCAATAATCCCACCGCCGACAATTACCAAATCATATTCATATCCCCGCAAGTCTGGCGGTGTTGGTTGAGGGGAGAGAGGTTGCTCAAGCTGCGTTAGGGCCATTGTTAAGTTAGGTTACAGCGTCTTTTACTCTTATTTTGACGCGATCGCGCCTCCTTGAGCAAGTTAATGAAAAAACCCGTTGATTGGTAGGGATTTCAACGGGGTTAAATAATGCAGTTATTTTTTCAGAGAAACCAATACTAAACTTTATTACAGAGCTACTAGAAACTGCTGCACATAATAGTAACTATTAATGAGTTTTAGGAGCTATATTTTTAGCATGATGTTTGTGATGTTTGTGGTATTTTACGTGTTTAATTTTACTAGATTTTGTGGCAGCAACATGGTGGATAGTTTTCGCTTGAGCTTGAGATGCAAAAGCGGTTACAGGCGCAGCAAAAATTAAAGCCAAAAGTAAAGCTTTAGCGAACTTATTCACTTGAAATTCCTCATCAACTAATCAACAATCTAACTATCCAATAGGTATATGTCATGAGTTTGTAATTGATATGAATCTTTCATGTCTATTTTTACAACCGTAAAATATCGTAATTATAGAGAATACTTGGCTAATCAGAGTTGGTGGTATTTCAAAGTTAGATGTAACATTTTGCTCTGTGCAAACTTTGATTAAGAAATGCTGAGAGCCATCAATTCTTCTGTTATGTCAAAGTTAGCTGTGACATTTTGCACGTCATCCAAGCCTTCTAGAGTATCAATTAACTTGAAAAGCGATCGTGCCTGATCTGGATCGGTAACTTCTACACTATTACTAGGAATCCAGCGAAATTCGGCATCAGTTACCTTAAAGCCTTGATTTTTGAGCGTCTGACTAAGGGCTTCTAAATTGCCAATATCAGTAAAAACTTCAGCCATCTCATCTTCAGTCATCTCATAAGATTCAGCACCGCCTTCGAGGGATGCTTCTAAAAGCTGTTCTTCGTCAATCACACCCTGTACTACACAAACGCCTTTTTGATCGAACATCCAGCTAACGCAACCTGTTTCACCAAGATTGCCACCATTTTTACTAAAAGCTACACGCAAGTCAGCAGCAGTGCGATTGCGATTATCTGTGAAGGCTTCGATTAAAATCGCTACACCACCAGGGCCATAGCCTTCGTAGCGAATTGCCTCAAAGATAGCGTTATCACCGCCAAAAGTGCCTGCCCCTTTAGCGATCGCTCGTTCAATATTATCATTGGGGATACTCGCTGCTTTTGCCTTGTCAATTGCCGTGCGAAGTTGAAAATTCAGCGCCGGATCTGGTACGCCGCTTCTAGCCGCCACAATAATCGCCCGCGATAACTGAGTAAAGGTTTTCCCCTTTTTTGCATCTACTACCGCTTTTTGGCGCTTAATATTTGCCCATTTACTGTGTCCTGCCATAATCTGAAATTATCAAAACTCTATTCAAGATTAGGATATAAACGCTTGCAAAAACCATGACTTAAGATAATTGTGCAACTCTACATCAAAGTGGCAAAGTTATGTTGAAGCAGCTACGAGAATCGATCAATCATTTTAATCAACATCATGCACAATTTTTTTTCGCCTCCTCGCTATGCCAAGCGAAAAAGAAAGAGACTATCAAATTATCTTAGGAAATTACTCTTTGTATTATTCGTAGGCATAATAGCTTTAGTTGGATGTCAAAGTATTCTACCTGTTATTAAGGAACATAAAGTAATTCATTTAACCCTGTGGCAAGGTGTAAATCCGCCGCCAAATCGGGATGTGCTGCAAAAACTAGTAGACAAATTCAATCAATCCCACCCAGATATTCAAGTAGAGTCGCTTTATGTTGGGCAACAGGATCAACAAACGCCCAAGATTTTAGCAGCAGTGGTAGGAAATGCACCTCCAGATTTATTGTGGTACAATCCGACGATCGCAGGTCAATTGGTAGAACTCAATGCGCTTTTACCTTTGGATGAACTGCTGGATAAATCTCCAATCAAAGCCGAAATTGACCCCGCTTTATATGGATCGATGAAATACAACGGTAAAATTTGGTCCGTGCCCTTTGCTACAAATAATGTTGGTATTTTTTACCGTCCGAGTTTGTTTAAGGCAGCAGGAATTACTGAATTACCCAGGACTTGGCAGGAGTTTGCACAAGTTGCCAAGAAATTAACTCGTGATACCAATGGTGATGGACGAATCGATCAATATGGGATGTTTCTACCTTTGGGAAAGGGAGAATTTACAGTGTTCACCTGGTTGCCGTTTATGTGGAGTGGAGGTGGTGAGTTAGTGAGTGGTGATTCACAGAATGCAGCAGCAGTAAATTTGCAAAACAATCAAGGCGCGATCGCAGCTTTGCAATTCTGGCGTGATTTAATTACGAAAGGTTCCGCGATTTTATCTGGCCCAGAACGGGGTTATGAGACAGATGACTTGCTCAGTGGTAAAGTTGCAATGCAATTAAATGGCCCTTGGACTCTGGGGCAATTTCAAGAGACTGGTGTCGATTTTGATGTTTTTCCAATTCCTGTTGGACAAAAACCTGCTACTGTTATTGGTGGTGAGAATCTCTTCTTTTTCAAAACTACACCGAAACGTGAAAAAGCAGCTTTTAAGTTTGTCGAATATGCTTTGAGTGAAGAATTTCAGACAGAATTAGCATTGGGAACTGGTTATTTACCAGTGAATTTGAAGTCTCGTGAAAGTCCAAAATATCAAGATTTTATCAAAAAAATACCACAGGTAAAGGTATTTTTAGACCAAGCTAAATATGGGCGATCGCGTCCCATATTTCCTGGTTACAATCGAATTTCTGACAGTGTAGGTCGGGCGATTGAATCTGTGCTGTTGGGTAAAAGTTCGCCAGCAGAATCACTCAAAGCAACACAGCAACGTTTGGATTTGATTTTCAAGTGATTAAAGCGCGTAGTTTACCGCCATAAGCATCGCATCCCGTTTAAATCAATATGTTTAGGTTAATATCATTGCTTTGTGAGGCTGCACCAAATTTTCTTTCTTTGTGTCCTTTGCGGTTCGTTCCTCATATATTCATACAGGATTGGTATAAGTCTTAACTCTTTTAGGACTTACGCAAGAGTTACGGAATAACGTAGACGCTTCGGCTTGCCGCAGGCTACCACAGAGGCGCAGAGGACACGGAGAAATAAGAGTTTGAGAGATATTTTGCGTAAGTCCTATCTTGATCAAAGTCAATTTTTTTTAACGTAGACGCAAAGCGGTGAGCCAGTCCGGTGGACGGGTTCCCCGGCATAAAGGAACTGGCGTTAGCGTAGCGGTAGCGATAGCGCAGCGTTAGCGTACTCTTACGGAGAAGCGAGCTACGCGCAGCGTCTCGTAGAGAGGAACGAGCGTCACCCGTAGAGCTTGCCGCAGGCTACTGCAAAGAAAGAGAAGGAAGAAATGCTCAACTGAACTGTATTGCCGTTTAAATTACAAATGGTTCAAGTTCGCGGTTATACCATTCATCTTCAATCCGTTCAGTAACCAACGGTCTAATGATAAACTTAGGCGGGCTACCATCCAGAACATCAATCCGCACACATGAGTAAGGTAGGCGATTCTGAAAAGTGCGATCGTGACGACCCACAAAAAGCGTTGAATCGGCAACTTTCCGAGTGGGTTTACCTGCAATTTCCGTAAAAGTCTCCATTAATTCAGTCCCCTTTCGCCTTTGATAGCGGGGACGATGACCACTACCACCAGAGATAATGCAGTTAATGTGAGAGTCAGCAAATCCGGTATCAGTTGTACGAAGATGCTCCAAACAGTGAGCGTGACCATTTAAAATCAAATCGACTATGGGACGTTCTTTAATTAGAGAACCAAGATTTTCTGCCACTTGTTCAAACACCCAGCGCAAGCGATGGCGAACTGCCAAGGTTTGTGCTTGATTCCATTTAGTAGCTTCTGTGACGTAGGGAGGATGGTGGAAAAAGATTACGCGTCCGCGCACTTCGGAGGTGTTCCAAGATTCAATTAGTCTGCTTCGCAACCATTCAAGTTGTTCAAAATCGATCGCAGGCATTTTATGAGATGCCAATTGTTTTTCAATATCGATTTTGATCTCGTTTATTTGGTCTAGTTTGGCGCTAAGTTCATCAAGTTGTTCAGCTTCGGCGGGTTTATCCGGGTTGAGGCGATCGCATATTCCCAAAATCTGCAATTCTTCTCGATCTATTTCCTGGCGACGCTTTTGCAATTCCCGGCGATAAATTTTCCCCTCTTCAGTTGCAGGTAAAGGTGATGGTGTATTAAAGGTATTAGAATCCAGTGCGAAAAAGTCAATCCCGCCATAACGAAAGGTGTAATAGCGATTGGGTAAGCGGGTAAATTGTCCGGGTTCGTAACGCAAACACCGCCCTGTATCGGTCTTAGCAGTGTAGTGTCGATCTAAATGACGTTCTAACTCTTGTGGGGAAGCGATCGCCTGCGTATAGTCCATAAATGCCCGCGCATAAGCATTTCCTTGATACGATCCATGCCAGCCAATCTCGATATCTTTGTAGCGGAACAAGCGACGTAATGAAGATGTTGTACCAGTAACCAAACGGTACATCAACGGCACATCGTAATAATCATGATTACCTGGCACTGGCAAGAATGGCATATTAAATACCATGCGGTCATAAGGAATGCTTTTCGGCTTGTCACCACCTACAATAAATTCCCGGTAAGGCTCAATAAAGTTTGTTGAATAATATTCTTGGGAACCAACCACATAGATTACATCACCTGTGTGCAACACAAAACTGCAATCATCCCGGTGAGGAAGCATCAATTCGGCAACTTTTCGTTGGGGGTGATGGCGAGAATGGGATTTGGTGCCGGAATCACCAATAACCATAAAGGAAAATTCTGGACTATCTTCCCTGCGATCGTCAATAACCATGCTGGTTTGGTCAATTCCCCGTTGCACAAAACTTGGATGCATCCACCGCACCCGTTCCTTCATCTTTTGAATTTTTACAGGAATCGGTGGATCGGAAATCAATTTCATGGCTGATAACTCTTGAATGCTTAACGCACAAGCTGATTGTAACGAAATAATAAGGATTTTATTTGAAATTAGGATTTACGCACTCAAAATCTAAAACCCCCTTAAAAAGCTTGGGTCTTTATCTTGTGCGATCGCAAAAGTATATGCTACTATCAATATTCGTGTGGTTAAGGACGTATAGCTCAGTTGGTTAGAGCGCTACGTTGACATCGTAGAGGTCACTGGTTCGAATCCAGTTACGTCCATTTTTTTTGTACAGTGACTAATTATTTGTCGTCGGTGACAGATTAATGTCGTTGGGACTAATTAACTGTCGTCGGGACGAATTGATGTCGTTTAGGTGCCAGTGACAGATTAATGTCATTTATTTACAGAGACTATAGCGATAATGTCAACGTAGCGCTCTCTTTCAACCCTCCCTAATAAAAATTATGATAACCCACCTAGTACCTGGCAGGTTATTAAAACATTTTTGTATGCGTGCGTAATGATTTCAGATTTGCCTTTCAACCCACCCAGTACCTGGAGGGTTGTTGCCACCAGGAGGCATCTAGAGGAATCCGATGGATGGTTCTTTCAACCCACCCAGTACCTGGAGGGTTGTTGCCACACCATTAATCGCCATCCGCCAGATAGAATCCAATCTTTCAACCCACCCAGTACCTGGAGGGTTGTTGCCACATTCAAGATTATTTGGGGCATCGGAATATTAATCACTTTCAACCCACCCAGTACCTGGAGGGTTGTTGCCACGCAGAGCTTCTTCCCGGATGTTTTGAAGTTCGCCCTTTCAACCCACCCAGTACCTGGAGGGTTGTTGCCACACCAGGATTACCAATACACTCAGCAGTAAAACAACTTTCAACCCACCCAGTACCTGGAGGGTTGTTGCCACCGGTAAGCTTATTCTCATCAAAAGTGACATCCTCTTTCAACCCACCCAGTACCTGGAGGGTTGTTGCCACGGACGTAACGAAAAAGGTATTCGCGAAAAGTTCTGCTTTCAACCCACCCAGTACCTGGAGGGTTGTTGCCACTATTAAGTGCTGTAGCAAATTCAGGTAATCTATCCTTTCAACCCACCCAGTACCTGGAGGGTTGTTGCCACTTCCGCACCGTTGTGGAACATGCCGTCGTTACTCTTTCAACCCACCCAGTACCTGGAGGGTTGTTGCCACATTAGGAGTGCAATGCCAGCGAAATACACACATTGGCTTTCAACCCACCCAGTACCTGGAGGGTTGTTGCCACATCCCATCGCATCTGCTATCCCCTGAGTAGCGCCTTTCAACCCACCCAGTACCTGGAGGGTTGTTGCCACCCACTCAGTTTCAAAATATTGTAGGGCAACTTTTCTAGATTTCCTCAGCGCGTATGTTTCCCAATTTCCTATTTGAGCCTCAGTCACAAGAATCATATCTGTATGGAAAAACGATAAATTCAGACGGGGCAAGGTATTTGGAACTTGCGCGAAACTCTTAGAAATTTTGCCTTGATTTTAGTCCTTCAAATGAAGAATTGGGGAGGGTTCCCCCTTGATCGGGGGTGATTCAGTAGCCACTACAGCAGTACATCCGCGCCCTTATTGCTGGGAGCGCACCTATCCTGTCATAAAGACAGCAGCATCAGGGTGAGCAGCTACTAGGGTCAGAAAGCAAGACTATATTGCTACAGTCAAACTAACCCTCATTTAACACAGTTCAGAGGCTGCAAGCAGCATGAATTGCGGCGCTATTAATATTCTATTGTCAAGGTTCAGATATTTGTCAACTTCGCCTAGCTAGCCGATCATGGTAAGCAGAAAGTGCTAATTCCTTTGCTTGTTCATGAGGGCTACCTCTAACAGGTTGTTTTCCCTCTTCAATCACAATTCCTGCCTGACTACCTTTACTTTGAATACTCTGTATTAATCTGCCATAGCTCCACTTGTGAACATTAACTCGGTATTGTTTGGCGTATTTTTGCTGAACTTCTACGGAGCCTGGACATTTTGCTTCGGCTATAGCTTGAATTTCACTTTGAACAATCTCTCGCATATCCCCTAGCTTAGGCAAAACTATATTGCCAGCTTTATAGGTTTGTGCGATCGCAATAATTTCTTTAGCCAATAATCTGTCTACATACTGCCCTAACTCAGATGTACCAAATTGATTGGGAGAGAAGCTTTTTTGTGCTTTGTGGCGTTCGTGGGATGATGATCGCTGTTGTCGTCTTTGCCGATTCAGAAGTTCGTAATTGTCGCCAAGTAACTGGCGGATACTCCGGTAAGCTAGAACTTTACCTGCGATCGCATCTACTACAGCTACGGTGGCAGGTTTTTCTAGTCCCAGGCTTACTCCAACCAAAATGTGTGATTGACCTTGGTAAAGGGGTTGACTAGGACGCTCAAAGCTATTATTCATTCGATTAAGCGTTGATTCTTTACGTTGAATAAAAGCTTTCTGTGTATCCTTTAGGTCACTTTTTTCTTTCATCTTCGTGATGAGTTTGCTAATTTCTTCTGCTTTCTCTTGGCGAACCTGTTCTGTTCCGTCAGCAGTCCATAGGCGATTGTCAACACAGCAGTAGAGGTTCAATCGGTTAAGGTTCCAAGGTTCGCTCTTACCCTCTCCTTCTTGCCAAACTAGGTGACCATTTCTGAGAGTGAATAAGCCACTAGAATACTGGCTTTTACTTTGGCGTTTAGTTTGTTGATCTTCTAGGAAACGTTGAAACCAGTGAAGTTGGCGATTGTCGCAGTATACCTCAAAGCTAAGATCGCTCAATCCATTGAAGTGAACACACAGCCTACCTTTTTGATTCTTTGACCAAACCATATCCTCGTTCGTTTCAAAAACAAGGGGGAATGGAAGAGAACTTGGTCGAGTTAATAGAATATCCTGCCAGCGCTTGGCTTCGGCGTTATCTTCAGGAAAGGTGGTTGTAGCAGTGAAGAGTGTCTCTAACCATTTACGATTGGTCAAATCTCGACCTTTAGGCATCCGACTTATTAACTTTTCGGTAAGCCTTTGAATTTGGATTTCAACTTGACGACGACGTTTAGCAAATTTTTCTGAATCTTCTTCTTTATCGCTAAGTTTGCAGCCATTTTTCAATAAGTAGCTGATGGCGCTGCGGCTAAGGATGTCTTCTGTCTCTTGGTAAGCTTCAAATAATTTATTGGATAAACTGCGGTCAGAACTAGATGACGAGGATTTTTTAGCCTCCTTGCCCTTTTTTGTTTTGGGTTGAGAGCTATCTGAGTCAGATGTTGGCATAGCTTTTGCCAAAATTTCAGAGGCTTTGGTACGAATAGCCCCCATACTAGAACCGCTAGTTTCCACAAGTTCAACATCACTGTTGAGCATTTCTAGCCAGCGCATTTTGCCGTCTAGCTGTTGCTGTAGACGTTTTTGTATAGCCAGCCAAGACTTGTAGATGTAGTCCACAATATGAATCGCCGACATATATAAACGGCTAGGTTGACCTACAAAGCGAGGGTCAGTCTTGAGAGGTTGGCACAGTTGACTAACAACAGTTGTTGGAAGCTTACCTTGTTGTCGCCAATTCTCGAAGTCTGGGTGTTTACCAAGTTGTTCAATTAGTTCATTAATTAAGGGTGTGTTTAAAGTTGCCATCAATTTCCACAGTTTTTGGCGGGTTGATTCACTGGCAATAAGACGGCACTGGATAGTAATCTGACTCATAAAAATAAAATATCATATAAATACACTATGTATTCTTAAAAAAATTAAATTTAAAAAGTTGCTTCTGTAGGATGATTTCTATGGAAGAAAAATTCTACACAAGCACAGAAGCTGCTGAAATTACTAATTGTTCCCGTCGTCAATTACAGTATTGGCGAGATAAAGGTGTTGTTATACCAACTGTGAATACCACAGGTAAGGGACGTAATGTTTACTACTCCGTAGCTGACCTGTTGACGCTAACTGTGATGCATTATTTATTGTCTGTTGGCTTAAGCTTTGAAGTTTGCCGGGAAGCTTTGGCTATGTTGCAAGATAAGGAGCCTTGGCTGTTTGAGGAATTTGTGTCTAAAAAAAAGATGAGGCGACTGATGCTGATATCTAACGCCTCTCAGCAAAAGTATTTAACATTAGCAGAATTTGATAAAGAGGCAGCGCTAGAAGCTCTTTGTCAAGGGCAGACTGTAATTCCTTTTTGGTGCGATCGCATTCACGAAGTCTTACACCAAAACCTCAAACGCTTTAGTGAGTAACATTAAGTACTATATGCTGCATAACAATACTTATAATTTAGTAACATTATGCTTTACCCAGAATCTGAAAAAGCCTAGACCTCTCTCAAAACTCAACTACAGCAGATCAAGCCTGTTGACATCTAGAAAAATACAATTTACTAATTGCCTAATAAAAGCCGTAAATTTACATACAGCTTGTAGCTATTTACCAATTACCCTTATAAAAAGATTGAGGGTATATTTCTGCTGTGTATATAAATAAGCACTTTAACATAGCCAAGTTAGCTGCGGGTTAATGCGGAAGTTATGCCCACATTGACCATTAATCAGCGCCTTGATGCACTGCTACCAAAGCTGCAAGATGCACGTCTGCTGAGTAACCGTGGCATTGGTAACGAAATTGGCTTTTATATTTTTGATTATGACGCTGAATATGAACCACTGGTACAGCGCTACGTCGATCGCCTGAAGCTGCAATTGACGAGTTCACCCTCCGGGTTCGCCAGTCCCTCTTTGTCGGAACAACAAGACCGGGCTGGCTCACCGATCCAGCTTATTTTGCTGGAAATTGACCTTTACAAGACTATTCTCGACATTTTGTCAGAACGAGGGGTACTCAAAAAAGCTTTTGAGTTGGAAGCAACTAAAGGAAATGCTGCCCTGGCTAAGACCGTTGCGCCTCTTGTCCGACCTGACCAGGTTATTGCCTACATCCAAAAAAAACTTAGGGGTGATGAACAGCTTGTAATCATGACTGGAGTTGGTGCTAGCTGGCCCCTTTTACGATCGCACAGTATTCTCAACAACCTACACCCAGTACTTGACAAAATCCCTCTAGTGATGTTTTTCCCTGGTTCTTACGATGGGCACGAACTACGCCTATTCGACACCTTTAAGGATGACAACTACTATCGGGCCTTCCCTCTGATTCCCCACCAACAACACCACCTATGAATATCGCCGAACTCTTCCAAAAAGACATTCACCGTAATATCAATGGCGTTATCAAAGTTGGGCAGAAGGACGACGAGAATATCCGTCAAGAATTGGAAGAGTATGTCGTTACCAACGAACTGGATAAGCACTTTCGGACATTTTTTGAACGCTACACTAATGCCCTAAATAATCCTACGGATAAAATGGGTGTATGGATTGCTGGATTTTTTGGCTCAGGGAAATCTCACTTTTTGAAGATTCTGTCGTACCTATTGGCTAATCATCAACTGGAAAATAGCCGTGCTTTAGATTATTTTGATGAAAAACGCATACCCGATCCGATGTTGCAAGCCTTGATAGCACAGGCGGCACATAGTTCTTGCGATGTGATTTTATTCAATATTGACTCTAAAGCTGATGCCAATAATAAAAACCATAAAGAAAGCATTACCAAGGTCTTTCAAAAGGTATTTGACGAGCATTTGGGGTACTTTGGGACGGTTCTTCCCATTGCTGAGTTTGAACGTCAACTAGATCGCCAAGGTAAATATGCAGCTTTTCAACAAGCTTTCTTGGCAGAGAGTGGCTTGGAATGGAAAGAAAACCGAGATGCTTGGGGTTTTCATCAAGATGCGATCGCTAGTGCATTACAAACTAGCACGGGCATGAGTGCAGAAGCGGCTAACCGCTTACTGGATTTTGGCGAACAAAATTATACTCTGAGTCCAGAAAAGTTTGCTGGCATGGTAAAGCAATATCTGGATAGTAAAGGGCCGCAACATCGCCTAATTTTTATGGTGGATGAGGTAGGACAGTATATTGGTGAAGACAGCAAACTGATGCTGAACTTACAGACTGTTGTGGAAGATTTGGGTACTTACTGTTTGGGAAAAGCTTGGGTGGTGGTGACATCCCAAGAGGCAATGGATGAGATTACCAAAAACAAGATTAAAGGCGAGGATTTTTCTAAGATTATTGGTCGTTTTTATCGCCCACTGAATTTGTCTTCTGCTAATACCGATGAGGTAATTAAGTTACGTCTGCTCAGCAAAACTGATGCGGCGCGGGCTGGGTTGGAAGCTTTGTATAGCCAGAAGATTGCTATTCTGAGAAACCAAATTGCTTTTACTCAAGACAGTGCCGATATGCCGGGATATGGTAATCCTCAAGATTTCTTTACCGCTTATCCCTTTATTCCCTATCAGTTTAATCTGTTACAAAAGGTTTTTACTCAAATTCGCCTCATGGGTTCTGCTGGCAAGCACTTGGCATCAGGAGAGCGATCGCTATTGGATGCATTTCAGGTTGCATCCCAAGCGGTAGCCGGAGAACCCCTTGGTGTGCTGGTTCCGTTTCACACCTTTTACATGGCAGTAGAAGGCTTTTTGGATAGTTCGATCAACCAAGTTATTATTCAGGCGGGTCGGAATCCGCAACTAAATTCTTTTGACATTGACCTATTGAAGACCCTATTCATGGTCAAGTATCTGAAAGAAATTCGGGCTAATTTGGATAACTTAACTACTCTTAGCTTAAGTAATATTGACCAGGATAAACTAGCTTTGCGGCAGCAGGTAGAAGCAGCTTTGGGGCGGTTGGAACGTCAAACTCTTATCCAGCGTAATGGCGATGAATATATTTTCTTGACCCATGAGGAGCAGGATATTGGCAGAGAAATCAAAAATACTCCAGTTGATTCAGGAAAAGTCAAAGAAGAACTACGAAAGCTTATTTGGGAATCAATTTTCACTGATAAACTATTTCGTTACAGTCAGCGACACCAGTATAAATTTAACCGCAAGCTGGATGAACAACTCCATAGTCAACAAAGCGATATAACTCTGCACATTGTTACTCCTTGTGCTGAAACTTACACTGCTATGAAGGAGGATACTTTCTGCATTGGTACTACAGGGGGAGGTTATGAGGTCTTAGTGCGATTGCCTTATGAGCAACGTTTGGTAGATGACCTCGAAACCCTTGTTAAGACAGAAAAGTATATAAAATTGAAAAGTGGTAGCAACCTCAGCCCTAGCATCCAGAGAATTTTAAGAGATCAAAGCGACCAAAATAGTAAGCGGTGTGAGGATGTGAAAACCATCCTAGAAAATTTGATTACTCGTGCTGATGTATTTGCCTGTGGTAGCAAGTTAGAAATTCGCAGCCGAGACACTAAAACCTTGCTGAACGAAGGTTTGAGCTATTTGGTAGGCAATGTGTATCAAAAGCTCGGTTACGTGGCTAGTGGTTTTGAAAACGAAGATCAGGTAAGCAATGCCCTAACTCGTGAGAGTCAAGAACAAGATATTAACGGACAGCCTGTTAATGTGGCTGCTCATAGTGAAATGCGAGCTTGGTTAATGGAAGAAACCCGCGTTCGCCGCCTTGTCAGTATTAAGGCATTGGTAGATAAGTTTGCAGTCCGTCCCTATGGGTGGTCGGAATTCGACACTTTGGGGGTGATGGCGGAACTTGCTAACAAGGGTGTAATAGAACTGCGACACGCTCAAGGTAACGTTAATCTGCATGATAAAGGTTTAGTGATGCAGTTGCGATCGCGCAAAGAAATAGATAAATATACCGTCCGCCTTACTGATGAAATTAACCCAGCAAACTTGAAGATTGCCAAAGATATGGCCAGTGACTTACTCAATGGCAATATGTCTAGCGATCCACAGTTGCTATTTGAACAATACAAAAATGCCCTAACAAAACGCTCTCAAGAACTTGAAAGTTGGTTAATCCAAGCAGAAGGTGGGCTTCCCTTCGCTGAATTACTGCGTACTAACTTAAATTTGCTGGCTGAATTGTTAACCAAGGATAGTGCGGCTAAGTTTTTCGACACATTTCGTCAGCGACGGGATGATATAGAAGAATTTATCGAAGATGTGCAAAAGCTGCAATCCTTCTTTAGCACACAAATTAAGCTGTTCCAGCAAGCTCGTAATGACCTGAAAACTCTAGAACCAGAACTACGCCATATTAGTGAGCCAGATTTGCTCAGGCGGGTGGATTTAGTTAAGCAAATTTTGGCGATGTCTGACCCCACTGCCAAGATTCCAGAATTAGCAATGTTACTCCTACCTGTCAAAGATAAGGTGCAGGAAGCGCTAACAACTCAAATCTATCAGGTGGAGAGTAAAAGCAAGGCAATGCGGGAGAAATTAGCTGAGTATGTGACTTCCGCTCACGAAGACATTTCTGCACAGCTTGACCTCAGCAATATCACCCAAGACATCGATAAAGTTGTCACCTCAGTTAACCAGGTAACAAGTATCGATTCTGCGATCGCACGTCAAAGTGAACTAGAAAGCATCCTCCCACAATTGCTGCAAAAAGTAGATCAGCAAGCCAATGAAATCATTCAGCGTCAGTCAAACAATGGCAGTAACGGCAAAGTTACTTGTGTCAAACCCATCGTATCGGTGCAGGTAGCGAGAGTTGCGCCTAAACCCCTACTGGAAACACTCCAAGATGTGGATGTTTATCTAGAGGCGTTGCGGAAAACCCTATTAGATGAGATTCAACAAAATCATCGCGTTCGTCTTGAGTAATATTACTTAGTTTTACCAATCATTTTCGTACCTTTATTGCATCACCCTATTCCCTCATCAGCTTATGAACCGCACCGCTATCAAAAACTTTGCTATTTGGGCGCGTCGTTACCTACGAGAACAAGTTAAAGCTCGTGCTGCCCAATTTGGTATAACTCACAAAAGTATTACAGAACCTCAGACAGTGGCGGGGGGACTATTAGTAGCTGGTCAAACGCTAAATACCACGGAAGCAAACCAGTATCATCAACTGCGAAATCGCTTGCAAGATTTAACACTAAGTTCCAGCCAGTCCCAGGCGGTAGATGCGCTGATAGATGAAATTGCCTACACCTGGTTTAACCGTTTGGCGGCATTGCGGTTTATGGAGGTGAATGGATATATCGGGCGGGTGTTGAGTAGTAGCGATCCAAATTTGGTAGACCCTGATTTGTTACGCGATGCTAGTTCTATTGCCGAAATGGGAGATTTACCGGGTCTTGATTTGGATACTCTCAATGAGTGGCGTAGTTTTGCCAATCGTGATCCCAACCCCGATGAGTTTCTCTACCGCCGTTTGCTGTTAGCTCAGTGTAAAGCTTTGGCAGAGGGAATTCCAGCACTGTTTGACCCTCGCCAGAACTACCAAGCGCTGTTTTTACCTGGAAATTTGTTAAATCAGGATTCAATTGTACGGCGGCTGGTAAAAGAGATTCCAGAGGAGGACTGGCAGAATATTGAAGTAGTGGGTTGGCTGTATCAGTTCTACATTTCGGAACGCAAGGATGAGGTGATTGGGGCAAAGTCGAAGGTTGCAGCCGCAGATATTCCAGCAGCGACTCAATTGTTTACCCCCCACTGGATTGTTCGGTATATGGTGGAGAACAGTTTAGGGCGGTTATGGTTAGAGGCGCACCCAGAATCACGCTTGCGTGAGTATATGCCTTACTATTTGGAAAATCCTAACGATAATGGTGAGGGTGAAAAACCGCAAGCTTTAACGCCTCAAGAGTTGACCGTGATAGACCCTGCTTGTGGTAGTGGTCATATTTTGGTGTATGCGTTTGATTTGCTGTTTGAAATTTACAAAGAACAAGGTTATTTAGAGCGCGATATTCCGGCGCTGGTTTTGACGCACAATTTGTATGGTTTAGATATTGATGAACGTGCAGCGCAGTTGGCAAGTTTTGCAGTATTGATGAAGGCACGGGCAAAGAATTCGCGTATTTTGCGGAAATCTCTGGCTTTGAATATTACGGCGGTGCGTCCTACCCATAGTCAGACTTTACCACCAGCTACAGAATTGAATGCTGAAGATTGGCAACCGTTAATTGAGGCTTTTAAGGATGCAGATAATTTAGGAAGTTTAATTACTACGCCAGCTTTTGATGGTGAGAAATTGAAATGGCAATTAAATAATTTAGAGGCGAGTGATTCGCTATTTCGGGAGTGTGTTACGGCTTTACAAGCGTTATTGTTACAGGCAGAGTTGTTGAGGAATAAGTATTGGGTTGTGGTTGCAAATCCGCCTTATATGGGAAGTAAAAGTTTAAATGATGTTTTAAGAAGTTTTGCCAATCAAAATTATCCTGATTCTAAATCAGACGCTTTCTCTATATTTATTGAGCGTTTTTTAAATATGAGTTTACAAAACGGGTTCATTGGCTTAATGACACCATTTACTTGGATGTTTTTAAGTTCTTATGAGAAATTGCGTAGACGTATATTAAGTGAAAATACAATAACCAGCCTGATTAGACCGGAATATCATGCTTTCTTTGATTCGGCTTATGTACCAATCTGTACTTTTACTATTTTAAATAAAGCTTTACCTGAATACCAAGGAACTTTTATTGATCTTAATCAATTTTATGGGGCGAATTTGCAACCAATTAAGGTTTTAGAAGCAATCAAAAATCCTGGCTGTGGATATCTTTATTATTCAAATTCGGTTGATTTTGCAAGAACTCCAGGGAGTGTTATTGCTTATTGGTTAAGTGAAAAACTATTAAACATTTTTGAAAATGCAGAATCATTAGGTAATGTTTTTGAATCAAAACAAGGTTTGTCTACTGCAAATAATGATCGTTTTCTTCGTTTATGGTTTGAAGTTAACTTAAATGATTCTGGATTCGGATTATGTAGTCGAGAAGAAGCAAAATTTTCTGGAAAACGATGGTTTCCATATAATAAGGGTGGTGAATTTAGGAAGTGGTATGGAAATCAAGAATTTGTTATAAATTGGAATAACGATGGAGAAGAAATAGATAGTTTTAGACCAAAGGCAGTTATTAGAAATTCTAGTTATTATTTTAAGCCCTCAGTAACTTGGTCTTTGGTGAGTTCAAGCTACTTTGGAGTTAGATACTCAGGAAAAGGCTTTATATTTGATTCAGCAGGGTCATCTGCTTTTTGTCAATCGGATATGATATTTAGCTTAACTGGTTTCTTGTGTTCAAATATAACTAATAAATTGATTCAAGCAATCAATCCTACTTTGAATTTCTCATCAGGTAATGTTGCTGCATTACCTTGGATATCAGAAAAAGCAAATATAATTAAACCCAAAATCAATAGTATTGTCGAAAATTGTATTAATATTTCCCGTCAAGACTGGGATAACTTTGAAACCTCCTGGGACTTCCAAACCCACCCTCTATTACGCCACAACACCAAACACCTCTCCGAAGCCTTCACCATTTGGCAAAGCAAATCAGAAACCGCCTTCCGCGAACTCCAACGCCTAGAAGAAGAAAACAACCGCTACTGGATAGAAGCATACGGCTTACAAGACGAACTCACCTCAGAAGTACCCGACGACCAAATCACCATCCGCCACGCCGACTTAAACAAAGATATCCGTTCCCTCATCTCCTACGCCGTCGGCTGCATGATGGGGCGCTACTCCCTCGACAAACCCGGACTCATCCACGCCGGACAACCATTTGACCCCACCCTACACCAAACCTTAAGCGCCAGCAGTGATGCAATTATTCCCATCACAGACCAAGCATACTTTGATAATGATATTGTTACCCGCTTTATAGAATTTCTGCGCGTCGCCTACAGCCCCGAAACCCTTAGCGAAAACCTCAATTTCATCGCCAATGCCCTCACCCTCAAAAACGGCGAAAGCGCCCAAGAACGCATCCGTCGCTACTTTCTGCAAGAATTCATTTCTGACCACATTCAAACTTATAAAAAACGCCCCATTTATTGGCTGTTTACCAGTGGAAAAAAACGAGCTTTTGGCGCATTACTATATTTACACCGTTACAGCGAAGATGCTCTTGCTCGTATCCGCACCGATTATGTTTTGGAATTGCAAGTCAAACTAGATGGGGAAATTGCCAGGGCGCAACAACAGCTAGATAATACCACTTTTAGCGCCGCTAAAAAAGCTGCCACAAACCGCCTGAAAGAACTACAAGCCCAACAGCTAGAACTACGAGATTACCAAGCCAAGCTGCAAACCCAAGCCGATGCGCGAATTAATCTTGATCTTGACGATGGTGTAGCGTACAACTACACTCGCTTTAAAGGTTTGGTGTATGAAGGAGCAGATTTAAAAATTGCTGACTTAGAAAAAGCCTCGCAGTGGAAAAGGGAACTGTTGAAATAATTCGTAATTCGTAATTCGTAATTCGTAATTCACAATAAATCATAGTCATTTATCCTACCTCTTTAAGCTGTAGCAAATTCTGTGAAACCTCTTTTACTAGGATGATGGAACCCTAAAACAATATCAGTTTGGGGTATTCCGGCTGATAACAAGTCATCAACAATGCATAAATTAGTTGCATCTTCTTCCACCCAAATTTTGCTGTTCTTAATACAGAGATACATGATAATATGCTGTATCTGCTTTTTGCCATCCCAGCCAAACCGAAACCAAATATATTGATCTCTTTCTTCATCAAAAGCCAAGCGATCGCTTGCTTCCACTTCTTTAGATTTTGTAATTTCAGCATTAGTCATTTCATAATAATCAAAAAGTATCTTCTTAATAGTATTGCGGTATTTTTCTATCTTATCCATTGCTGAATCTCCTCTTTGTCTGTATTGACGACTATTAATAGAAGTTGATTTTGATTAATGACTGCTTGTACAGATTTTCGTTGAAAAAACTTATAATAAACAACATCATCAATAGCTAAATAAAGTGTATATTCTGGCTCAGTAAGTTGAATAAGGTTTCGATAGACAATGTATTGTCCTAATGCACTGTGAAAATCATACATTAATGATTTGCCCAGAAAACTCTTGATTTCTACAACAATTTTCTGTCCCTGTCGTTCTGCGGCAATTGGTTTTTCTGCTGCTAAGTCGGCGTAGAGTTCAGCATCCTCATATTTGATAAAGTAAGGATCAGCCGTAATAGTCCAACCGTCTTTTATCAATGCGTTTTTGACTTCATCATGATATATGTCTTTGGCTGGCATGGTGGAACTATTCGAGTAATAGTTTAATTATAAAGTGTGTGCCATATTGGGTAGAAATTGGATTCTAAAATACACTTTCTCATCACTCACCCTGCCTAGCATGAACACCATTCGTATCCAAAACACCCTAGAAACACTCTTCCAAGATTCAGCCCGTTGGTTGCACCCAGGACGAAGGGTGGTGTTTTGGTACGACCCCGAACAACAATTTATCAGCAGCTTCAATGAACTCCAACTCGAAGGCGTAGAAAAACTCCAACTCGCTGATACTGCCTTTACCGTCAAATATCACCTGCTGGTCGAGCAACCCAATCAAACTTTTCTACTGTACGCCCCCTTTGCCGAACCTGCGCCCCAAGAAAACTGGCTTCTAGACATCCAAAAAAGCGGTTTAACTTTCTCTGCGAACCCCGCGGCCCTCATCTATGCAGATTTAGGATTGCGATCGCGCGGTCTGGAAATTGTCATCCGGGAACATGATAAATTCTTTAAAAGCCGCAAACGGACAGAAGCCCTACAAGCAATGGGTATTTCCCCCGATAGCGACGAACGGGGATTACTCCTGGCTATGCTTTCCGTCCTCGCAGGCTTAAAAGTACCCGATGCAGGGACACTGATTCGGCGGGTGCTGCTGGGGGGGTTATTAGAGTCTGATAACGCCCTCTGGTCTGATATTGAGCGTTTTATCTCCCCAGAAGCTTTCTGGGAAGTAGTCCAGGAACACACGGACTTTCCTAAGCAAAACCCCAGTTTAAACAAGTTATTCGTGCAGTTGCTAATCACCCATTTTGCTAAATCTCTGCACGATACCATCCCGCCCCAGCTAGCAAACCAAGTCATCACTCCTGGACAACGGGCTTATGCTTTTATCGACCAGTGGATGCGCGACCAGCAGGATTCTCTAGGCTGGAAGATCCTCAGCAGTGAGGTAGCAGAACAATTACATATATTTGATGCTATAGAGAATTTAGAGCCGGAAGTTTTATTTGAAGCAGCCAGTTTCGAGGTGGTGGATAAGGTATTAATCCGCACCTGCGTTAAAACACTGCAAATGCAAATGAGGCAACAAATAACGGAATTGACACCCTGGCGAACTTGGTTACAGGCACGTCATACCCTGATTTGGTTCCCCCAGTATGAGAAGATTTATCAAGCATTAGAAGCTGCGATCGCTCTATTGGAATTTAAGCAACAGTATCCAGAAGGATTCCGCCAGCCAGCCCCAATTCTCTTCAAAGCCTACGCCAGCGATTTACACTCTTTTGACAAAGCTTACCGCCACTTTATCGTCAAGAGCGATGATGCCCAAGGGGATATCCTCAAGGGTTTGATTGACGATGTGGAAAATTTATACACACAATGGTTCCTGGATAGTCTAGGAGAAGCTTGGTCTGATGCCCTTGGCAACAACAACTGGGAATTGGAGGGCATAGCATCCCAAACTAGATTTTTTGGTAGGCACGTATTCCCAATTTTAGAACGGAGCGATCGCGAAAAAGTATTTGTGATTATCTCCGATGCTTTGCGCTATGAAGTCGCCAGCGAACTCGAAGAGGTAATAAAAAAAGAAGTTCGGGGTGAAACCAGCCTAGAGGCACAATTGGGAGTTTTACCCAGCGTGACACGGTTGGGTATGGCAGCACTTCTTCCAGGGTCAAAACTAGAACTGATACCAGGTGATGATGATGTTCGACTGGATGGGCTTAGTACTAAAGGAGCGTCAGCAAGGCAAAAGGTACTAAACCAAAATAGTCGGGTAGAAGCTACGGTACTTAGTGCCAAAGACCTGCTAGAGATGAATACTGACGAAGGACGGGCTGCTGTGCAACCTTATCGCCTAATCTACATTTATCACAACGTCATTGATGCGATCGGCGATCAGGCATCTAGCGAACGTCAAGTACTATCAGCTTGCGGAACAGCAATTAGCGAACTGCTACGGCTGGTAAAGAAAATTTGTAATTCTATCAATGGTACAAACGTTATCATCACCGCAGACCACGGTTTTTTATACCAACGTCGCCTTATTCAAGAAGCAGACAAGCGACCCCTACCAAGTGGTGAAGTAGTACTGGAAAGCAAACGCCGCTACCTGCTAGCACGAGAACAGTTGAATGACTCAACCTTACTGCACTTTAGCCTGCCCTATACAGAAAATGGCACAGTTGCGATCGTTCCCCGTGGTAGTTTACGCTTTGCCGTCCAAGGTGCAGGAGCGCAGTTTGTCCACGGCGGGGCATCTCTCCAAGAAATCTGCGTACCAGTTATCACCTATCATCACCAACGGGCGGTTAAAGGAGACGAAGGCCCAGCCCGGAAAGTAGGGGTACAGGTAAGTGCCAGAGTTCGGCGGGTAACGAATAATCGTTTTACATTGACATTAGTACAAAGTGATGCAGTTGAGGGGAGATGGCGATCGCGTCAAATTACAGTTGCTTTCTACGATCCCCAAACTAATATACCGATAACAGATGTGCGAGGAGCAAACTTAAGCAGCACTAGCCCTCATCCTAGCGATCGGGAAATTAGCTTAAGGTTGACCGTAACTACTGCAAATCCCCCTACTAACGTCTATTTAATAGTTAAGGATGCAGACGATGAGAGTGAATTGCTCCGAGAAACCTGGGCAGTTAGTTTAGGAATTGCTAACGACTTTGGAGATTTCTGAGCCAATATAGTCACAAGATTTTAGATGTTGGATTATTAACCAACTGACTTCAATCATCTCAGAATAATCACCAGCAGTTCATAACCCTTGTATGCATGACCTGAATCAAAAACTAAACAGCATTTACCCTGGAAAGGTAGTACGTAAAGACCTGACTAAACGTATTAAAGAAGGTGCTAACGTACCAGTGTATGTGCTGGAATACCTACTCGGTATGTACTGCGCGACCGACGACGAAACCACCATTGAAGAAGGCGTTACCCGTGTAAAAAACATCCTGGCACAGAATTATGTCCGTCCTGATGAAGCAGAACAGATCAAATCTAAAATTCGGGAATTGGGACGATTTACCATCATTGACCGGGTAACGGTAACGCTTAACGACAGAGATGACATCTATCAGGGAACTTTAATGAACCTGGGTGTCAAAGGCGTAGTCATTGACCCAGAAATTGTCAAACCCAACCAAAAGCTTCTGGGTGGTGGTATTTGGTGTATTCTACAACTGGAATATGAAGCAGGAACCAAACCCAGTCCCTTCATTGTCGGAAGTCTCAAACCTATCCAAATGCCTAGTGTGGATATGGATGAATTGTTTGCGGGTCGCCCAGCTTTTACCCGCAGTGAATGGATTGACCTGCTGATTCGGTCAACAGGGCTGGAACCCACTACCGTCAGCGAAGATGTAAAATGGCATCTACTTGCCCGTTTAGTAGCCCTTTGTGAAAATAACTACAACTGCTGCGAACTCGGCCCCCGTTCTACAGGTAAATCACACGTCTACAAAGAAGTTTCTCCTAACTCAATCTTGGTTTCCGGTGGAAAAACTACAGTAGCGAATCTTTTCTACAATATGTCCAACCGTCGCGTGGGACTAGTGGGTTTATTTGACGTGGTTGCCTTTGATGAAGTAGCAGGCATGAGCTTCCATGATAACGACGGTGTACAAATCATGAAAGACTACATGGCATCAGGTTCTTTTGCACGCGGTAAGGCAGAGATTACCGCTAATGCTTCTATGGTTTTTGTGGGCAACATTAATCAAAGCGTGGAATCCTTAGTGAAGACCTCACACCTGCTGGCACCCTTCCCCGAAGCCATGATTGACACCGCCTTCTTCGACCGTTTTCACGCTTATATTCCTGGTTGGGAAATCCCCAAATTTAGCCCAGAGAATTTCACCAACCAGTACGGCTTCATTGTCGATTACTTAGCAGAATGGCTGCGGGAAATGCGTAAACGCAGTTTTGCTGATGCTATAGACCTCCACTTCAGACTAGGTAACAACCTGAAGCAACGAGATGTTCAAGCAGTTCGCAAAACTGTATCAGGGCTGCTGAAACTGCTGTTCCCAGATGGCTCATTTAGTAAGGAAGATGTGCGCGAAGCTCTAGTGTATGGGCTGCGGGTGCGACGGCGCGTGAAAGAACAGTTAAAGAAAATTGGTGGAATGGAATTTTACGATGTGCATTTCAGCTACATCGACTTGGAAACTCTAGATGAGCATTTTGTCTCAGTACCGGAACAGGGTGGTTCGAGCTTGATTAGTCAGGAAATGCTAACTCCCGGTCACTTGCACTTTGTCAGCACTGGGGATAGCGGCATAATCGGAGCATTCAAACTTGAACTGCAAGCAGTACCCGGTAGTGGCAAGCTAGTACGTACTGGTGTAGCAACGGCTGGCAAGATGAAGGATAGTTTAAACATTGCTATGAATTACTTTAAAGCTAACGCTCAAAGAGTTAGCAGTAGTATTCACCCAAGTAATTTGGATTTTTTGCTCCAGTTACTAGACTTGCAAGGGTCTGGCGCACCGCAAGAGAGTGGATTAGCATTGTTCGTTTCTTTATGTTCTGCTTCTCTAAAACGAAGTGTTCAAACGCAATTTGCAATATTTGGGGAAATGACCATTGGTGGGACGATTACACCAGTCAGTAACCTAGCGGGTAGTCTGCAAGTAGCCTTTGATGCTGGCGCTAAACGTATCCTCTTACCAATGGCAAGCGCCGTGGACTTAGGCAGTGTTCCGCCAGAATTGTTTGCTAAATTTCAAACATCATTTTACGCTGACCCCGTAGACGCAGTATTTAAAGCGTTAGCAGTCGATTAAAAATCAAGCATGAGAGTCAGGTAATGAGCTAGCCCATCAGCGAGTAATTGTTGACGCAAAGCTGATGGCACCGGAACAGAACGAATTTGATAATTTCCTCTTGGGGACGTGGGTTGCAATAGACCCGCATTTACTAGCACTAGTAAGGTGTTGCTAGCAGCCTTTTTATAGGTGGAGTTTGACCATGCAGCCACAGTTGAATTTTGATCTCGCTTTCCTTCAAAGAAGGTTCGCAAGTCAGCAGTCGTTACGACATAATCAAAACCTTTAATTTTGTCCAGCAGGACTTCAGCGATGAGTTCGCGCAGAAGGCGGTGTTCTTGCAAAATCAGGAACAATATGGTGAATCGACGGGTATCAGGGTTACTAGTGGCAATTAATTGAATATATTCCTCTGGCACTTGTTGAAGGCGTTTGAGAACAGTTTGTAGCGCCCGCTCACGAGAAACTTGGGAGCGTAGTTGAAATAAATCATCCACCAATACCCGTTGCCGAATATCTTCCTGGGTTGCACCTTGATACATCAGTTCAGCAACTCGAAGGGTTTCAGTCAAAACAAAAGCGTGGTTAGTACGAGCAGCATAAGCCGTTTCAGTCATAGTAGTAACAGTAACAAAGACAGGCAAAAACTTTTCTCAAATCCAGACGGTAAGCTATCGTATAGCAATAATCTAGCTGAGGAAGGTTTTTGGCATCCTACTATGTAAGTCTCCCTTGATATATTCGTCAAGCATGGTAGCTAGAAATTTATATAGGAATACTGTTTGAGTCTTGCTGGGTATACTGACACTCTAGCCTTTGTCAGGCAAGGTTTAGACTTTTGTAGTTAAGCTTTTTTGGACACTCTACGCAAGCGATCGCATCACACATCATTTCCCCCGAATTGGAGGAATTTTACCATCATTTTGGGCTTGTTTGATAGCTCGTTTCACAATTAACACTGCCATTTGAGACAAAGAACGCTCCTCTGCATCAGCCAACAATTGCAGGGCTTCTTTGTCTTCTTCTTCCATATAAAGAGTTACAGTTACTTTTCCCATTTCATTATCATAAGCAATTTAGTGTGTTTTTAGTTTAAACACATTAAAACACACCAATTAACATAAAAACACTTTATTTTAGCGTATAATTACTGATAAGTCAAAAGCCAGCCATCAACTTTCTCAGGGCGGATGCTGGCTTTTGGCCCCCATATCACAGGAGACATATACAATGTTAAAGCCTGTTAGCTACAAAACAGATCAACACAGAGCTTATCAACAAGCTTTAGATGATTTCGGCATCACAGAATTACTAGCAAAGCTCAACAACTACTCTGACGCAGACTTTGATAGCACTTGGATGCAACTCCAGCCGCAAGAAATAGAAAGTCTAGCTGCGATTCTGATTTCACAGTTAACTCACAGCATCAATGGTAAATTGATTGCCGCTTATCTCAATCTCATCCGCCACAATTACCAAGATATAGCCCCAGGCTTGATTAGCCTCAAATACCCAGACGCATCTATTCAGCTTCCCGCCAACTTTCCCGACGTAGCGAAGACACCCAGATTTTTATATGGCGATCGCTTGCGTTGGCTCTCTACCCAAAGCGATACTGACTGGGGTATTGTCATTGGTCGATTTTATAGCTTTGCTAGCGATCGCTGCTGCTGGAGTTGGTGCTACCTGATTTGGTTGAGCAAAGATAGCCGCAGTGCTGCTTGGACATCTGCCGATATTGCTTGGGAAGAGGATTTAGAACCAATCAGCGAGGAGACAAACTTATGAATCCTCATCCACTCAAGCAGCGAGAACAAGATTTGATGCAATTCTATAGTTATTGTCAATTGGGAATAACTCCCAAGCAGTTTTACACCAAGTGGCAAGTGAACCACGAAGAAATTGCTCAGATTTGCGATCGTTCCCTATCCACAGTTCGACGCTGGTTTGCTAGAGGTAAAAACTACCGCCGTCCCATGCCAGCCGATTTACGCCACCTGGCACTAATGAATTTTTTGCTGGAACACTTTGAGGAGATTCCCGAAGAAGTGTTGCAGAAGCTTTGTTTTCCAGACAAGAGTGAGTAGGAATTGAATCTAATTTCAATATCAATTTGATATTTCTTGCCAGCCACCGTCACAGTAGGCTGGCTTTTGTCTTGGAAATTACAGATTTTACCAGGAGAATTCAATGACCTACCTTGAAAAGCTCAGTCCTTGGTGTATAGTTCGACTTAAACCTAGTATGCAGAACCAGATTGTAGCTCGTTTTCGTCGCCGCAGTGATGCAGAAGCTCATCTACAAGTTTTATGTCGGCTCATCCCTAGCGTAAGTTTTACACTAATTTTCAATGTGGTGTTAGAGCAACAAGATTTGAATACTGTAAAGTGAGTTGCGATGCCTGCGGCGGGCTATGCCAACGCATCTTCCTGTTAACTGAAATTCTCACGCAGACGGAAACTTGCTCTGCCACATCCTTAATCGTCGAAATAGCAAATGCGTTCGCCGAAATAGCAAATGTGATCGCCGAAATAACAATTGTGATCGCCAAAATAACAAATGCGTTCGCCAAAATATCAAATGTGATCGCCGAAATAACAATTGTGATCGCCAAAATAACAAATGCGGTCATTGAAATAACAATTGCGAACACCGAAATAACAAATGCAATTGCAAAATCAGTATATTGTCTGTTCGCAAGTAAAAAACACTCATCCACGAGCTTCTTTCATTGTCAAAAACACATCATTTGTGATGAAATTCTCCACTTTTCTGGAATTTAGAGCGTTAGTGTTGAATTATTTTCATGATCTAGTTGCGTCTCACGTCTTTACTTATGAACGAACAGCGTCAGCAAGCTTATCTCAACCTTATTCGCAGCCTGTTAGATTCCCCTAGTGGTGAAGAATCAGAGATTTTAGCAGCAAACCAAGAGTTACTTGATGCTGGCTTTGTGCAGACGGTAGAAGCAGTAGCACAGATGTGTTCCCAACACGGAGATGAGAATACAGCGAATTGGTTGCAAAGTTTGGCAATGCAACTAGGGGAAGCGTTGAATCTAGATAATAAAGTAGATTTGCAATCTCTCAGTGAGGAGGAGATACAGACATATTACCAATTCTTGATGCAGGTACTACAAGCAACCGCAGACAGTAGTGATAATTCCCAGGTAGTTTACCCCTTGCTGGCAAAGAATACAGACAAACTTGACGGAGTGTTAGCAGAAATATTGCGTCGTTGGGGGACAAATACACTGGGGGAAGCGAAAGCAGATGAGGCGGAATACGTAGTACAAGTTATTGCCACATTTAGCAATCTAATTCAGCAATTCCCCTTGGGTAACAAAGCCAGTAATATGGAAATTGCTATCGCTGGCTATGAAGTCGCGCTGACTGTCTACACCAGAGAAGCTTTGCCTATTGATTGGGCAACGACGCAAAATAATCTGGCAATTGCCTACAGGGAGAGAATTAAAGGAGACAGGGCAGATAACATCGAACAGGCGATCGCTGCTTTTATTGCTGCTTTAACTGTCTACACCAGAGAAGCTTTGCCTCAAGAATGGGCAATGACGCAAAATAATCTCGCTGCTGCCTATTATTCTAGAATTAAAGGAGACAGGGCAGATAACATCGAACAGGCGATCGCTGCTTTTATTGCTGCTTTAACTGTCAGAACTCCTGAAGCTTTGCCTATTGATTGGGCAGCAACGCAAAATAATCTGGCAAATGCCTACAGCGATAGAATTAAAGGAGACAGGGCAGATAACATCGAACAGGCGATCGCGGCTTTAACTCTTGCTTTAACTGTCAGAACTCCTGAAGCTTTGCCTCAAGAATGGGCAATGACGCAAAATAATCTCGCTGCTGCCTACAGGGATAGAATTAAAGGAGACAGGGCAGATAACATCGAACAGGCGATCGCTGCTTTTACTGCTGCTTTAACTGTCTACACCAGAGAAGCTTTGCCTCAAGAATGGGCAATGACGCAAAATAATCTCGCTGCTGCCTACAGGAATAGAATTAAAGGAGACAGGGGAGATAACATCGAACAGGCGATCGCGGCTTTAACTGTTGCTTTAACTGTCTACACCAGAGAAGCTTTGCCTCAATCTTGGGCAATGACGCAAAGTAATCTCGCAAATGTCTACAGGGATAGAATTAAAGGAGACAGGGCAGATAACATCGAACAGGCGATCGCTGCTTGTACTGCTGCTTTAACTGTCTACACCAGAGAAGCTTTGCCTCAATCTTGGGCAACAACACAAAATAATCTGGCAAATGCCTACTATTCTAGAATTAAAGGAGACAGGGCAGATAACATCGAACAGGCGATCGCTGCTTTTACTGCTGCTTTAACTGTCAGAACTCCTGAAGCTTTGCCTATTGATTGGGCAGCAACGCAAAATAATCTGGCAAATGCCTACTATTCTAGAATTAAAGGAGACAGGGCAGATAACATCGAACAGACGATCGCTGCTTTTACTGCTGCTTTAACTGTCTACACCAGAGAAGCTTTGCCTCAATCTTGGGCAATGACGCAAAGTAATCTCGCAAATGTCTACAGGGATAGAATTAAAGGAGACAGGGCAGATAACATCGAACAGGCGATCACGGCTTCAACTGCTGCTTTAACTGTCTACACCAGAGAAGCTTTGCCTGAAAACCATGCAGAAACTTCGTTTGGACTGGGAAGAAATTACCAAGACGCAAACAAGTTTGACTTAGCATATAATACTTTTGAGTATGCCATTGCCACGGTAGAATCTTTGCGAGAAGAAATAGTATCTGGAGAGGAAAGCAAACGCAAACAAGCGGAACACTTTAACCGAGTTTATAGCAGCATGGTAGAAGTTTGCAGGAAATTAAATAAGATTACCGAAGCAATTGAATATGTTGAACGTAGTAAAACCCGCAATTTAGTTGAACAAATCCTCGAACGCGACTCTAAAACAATCTTCCCTCCAGAAGTATTCACTCAATTAGAAAAATACAGGGATGAAATAGCCGTAGGACAATATAAAATCCAAAATGGCAAAGCTGAAAATCTAGAAGTCCTAGCACAACATCTCCAAGAATTGCGACAGCAGCGTAATGAATTACAAAACCAATACTTACCTGTTGGTTATGGTTTTAAGTTTGACTCATTCCAGCCCACTTTAAATGAGCAGACAGCCATTATTGAGTGGTATGTTCTCAACGATAAAATTCTGGCGTTTATTTTCGCAAAACAAGGAGAGATAACAGTTTGGCAATCTCAACCAGAAGAACAACAAGCCTTGTATGATTGGAGAAATCAATATTTGCAGAATTACTACGATCAAAAAGACCAATGGCGAAATAACTTAGGGAAAGCACTCAAAGAATTAGCCTCAATTCTGCACATTGATGAAATATTAAACCAGATACCAAAGCACTGCGATAAACTCATCCTAATTCCCCATCGATTCCTGCATTTATTACCTCTTCATGCACTTCCAGTCAATCACAATGCTGAAAATTCGCGCTGTCTTCTAGATTTATTTACTGGTGGTGTGAGTTATGCACCCAGTTGTCAACTACTGCAACAGGTACAACAGCGCAAACGACCTAATTTTCAATCCCTGTTTGCCATCCAAAACCCCACAGGCGATTTAAACTATACAGATTTAGAAGTACAAGTTATTCAAAGCTACTTTAACACTGCTAATGTCCTGAAAAAAACAGCAGCGACACTGACAGCTATTAATAATTCCGACTTAAATACTTACCATTGCGCCCACTTTAGCTGTCACGGGTATTTTAACTTAACAAATCCCGGTAAATCAGCCCTAATTTTGGCAGATGCGCCTATCGCAGACACACCAACAAAACCCAACTCCGAACGTTATCTGAACGTGCGAGCAGGGGAAACCCACGATTTAGACAAATGCCTTACTCTAGATAAAATCTTCACTCTCAAATTAGAAAAATGTCGCCTCGTCACCCTTTCCGCTTGCGAAACTGGATTGATTGATTATACAAATACTAGCGATGAATATATAGGTTTACCTAGCGGTTTTCTATTAGCAGGTAGTCCCAATGTCGTTAGTTCTCTTTGGACAGTGGATGACTTATCGACCAGCTTTTTAATGATTAAATTCTACGAAAACTTAGTCAAACTTGATAACCTGGAAACAGGAGATATTGCCATAGCCCTGAAACAAGCTCAAAACTGGCTGCGAAATCTGACTATTGAGGGATTAGACATATTTCTGGAGGAACACAAAACCCAGATTGAAAAAGTCCTTGCTCAACTAAGAGTAGGACAACGCATCATATTTCAAGAATCTTTGAAACTAATCAAGCAACGTCAACCCCTACCTTTCGCAAATCCCTACTACTGGGCTGGATTTACAGCTTCTGGACTTTAAGCACCAGATTCGGGGACTTTACAAAACTTTTTCGCACCCAGTTTAAACACGCAAATACTGAGTGCAGTTGCTATACCAGGAGGAATGCAAATACCAATAGCGATCGCTTCTATCGCTGGAGCAAGCAATCCAGATTCCAAGGCTTCTCTAACTTCTTCCTGACAGAAAAATTGGCGGGATTTTTCCAACCAATCATCTAATCCTCTATCTGCTTCCTGTGCAGTTTCCCGCATAACCAGCAGTGGAACGGCATCGTCTAAATAACCTTCACACTCTTCGATAGTATCCAAAGCTACTAAAGCCTGGGGATTATCTGCCAATTCACGGCGAAATTGACTAATTTCCTCTGGTGTAACAGTAATCATCTAGTTTTAACCAGTAAATAAATACACAAAAATCTTGAGTAATTATACATCTAACGCCGAATCCAGAGATGTGGTGCTGACACGATATCAATAGTAGAAGTAATTTTGGAGTGCGATGTCTACGACGGGCTACGCCTACGCCCATTTTCGACAACCAGAAAAATTCACCTAGATACTTGGTTAATTCACACATTTTTCTGGTGTTATCATTAACTCTTCTGTTGCTTTGCCATTTCCGCAAACAGAGTCCTACATCTATGACAACACCCATCTTCCCACAGGGCAGGCATTTTAAAAGGTGCTTGACAATTTGGACACTTCGCTAAAATTTTGAGTTGATGGCGATCGCACTTCCACACCGACTTATACTGCCACTCAATTCTGTGACAAGGCGCTTCAGCATAACAAGCCCCACACAAGCGAATTGGCTCATGCTGCATTCCCACTCCAGCAGGTGGTAACATCTGGGCTAACCTTTGGGCATCCACTTCTACTACAGATGCGATCGCTTCCAACTCTTTTTGACTAGGGCGAGGGTTAAAATGAAATCTTTCCCACCGTGCCACTACAGCACCAATCCCAGCTAAACCACCCAACCCAGCAGGAGATAAATGGTTAGCACGTCTAAACCGACCTAGAAAATGACTTAGGCTTTCCCCTGGATAGGGTTCTATAATAAAAAGCCAAGGCTTAACATCTGGTGTTGTCATCACTTGTACTCTTTCGCCACTTCCTGTAAAACAGCCTTATCAATCTTCTTAAATCCCTTAGATAAAGAACGAATCGCTGTTTCCCTGAGAATCTCATCCAGGCGGCCAATGTAACCTTCAGTTGCTGATGTGAGAATCCGCAGCATATCCTTGCTAGTTAAATTAGAAGAAACAGGCAGTTTCAAAACTCTATCTTCCCAGGCTTGCACAGTATCTTGAAAATCTTTCCCCGATAACTTGCCGAAGCGATGACAAGCCCGAAAGCGGTTATAGACTTGTTCATCTCGCTTGATTACTGCCTCCAAGCGGTCTGTTCCCACCAATACCACAGCAATTCCTAACTTGTCATAAATATCTCGCACCTCAGCAAACGTCTCAGGTTTGAGGCGATCAGCTTCATCAATAATCAGCATTTCTACCCCACACCCCTTGAGTACCTCCATCGCCCTCCCACGAAAATCAGAAACAGTTCCCTTTGTTGCTCGAAACTTAAGATACTCAATCATCTCCTTGAATAAATCCTTAGAGCCGCATTTTTGCGGAGGCTGAATATAAACTACAGGCACAATCGGGGGTCGCCCAACTTCTTGCTGTGGCTTTTGCCTGTACCTATAGGCATCACAGGCAACCGTCTTGCCAGTCCGTGATTCCCCAACGACTCGACAAGATTGCCGTGCTTTACGCTTGCCATCCAACCAATCATGGAGAGTTTTTACCTGCTGTAAAGGCACAATACTCTTACCCTTGAGACGAGCAATTTCAGCTTGCAACCACTCATCATCTGGTTTTACCCCACCCAACTGCTTGGCGATCGCTTGAGCTTCTGTCATTGTTTAAAACCCGTATTCTTCACGAAGTTGTTCATAGTCCCACACTTCCATGTCTTCGTATTGGGAGTGAACCGTTTCTGTAGATTCCACTTCATCTGGTTCAACTACTTGGGAAGACAAGGATTCAGTTTTACTTTCGTCAACCCCAGCAGATCGCAAAACCGCCTGTTCCAATTTTTGACGCTCCTTACGGCTTTTCTTGGTTGCGACAAGAGCATCGCGGTCAACAACTTCTTGCAATAATGATTGGTTACTGATAGTTTTGCCTGCGTTACGGAGTCTGCGACTTGCTGCCTCAGCCTCATCTAATGCCAGTTGCTCTGTCTCCAAACCTTGAGCGTGAGCGCGGGTGAGAAATACTTCCTGATTGTTTTCCTGGCGATAAACCAAAATTGTTGTAATGTCTCTGGGGTCAAATCTTAAGTTGACAGTTTCCCCTGCATAACCTGCCAGATATTCTCCTCGATACATCAAATTCTGGAACTGCAAGCAACCACCTCTTTGTACAGTACGCCGTGACTGCTTCATTAAACAGATATCCAAATCTCGTTCTGGTATTGGTACTGGTACTGTGGGCAATCCTGCTTCCCAACGCTCAAAGCGAGTTTGATCGCCCATCCGAGCATCAATACTTTGGTTGTAACGGTCAACGATATAGCGTATAAGTAGCTGTTCTAGTTCCCTTAGAGTGAGCCTTGCGTCTTTTTCCGCATCTTTTGGGCGTTCCTGCACATTAGATCCGGTGTACCCAGGAAGCGTTGAAAATAGTTGGTCATTCAATGTTTTGAAAGGACGTTCTACTACTCCACCTTCAGAAGGGCGATCGCGTAAATGGCAGACAAATCCTAATTGCGCTCCAATCTGACTCAAGTGGTTAGAGCGAAAGTCTTTACCGCCATCAGTATAAAAATGTTCTGGCTTACCATAGGTTCCCCACTCACAATGCAGTTTGTACTCGAAACCGTACTGTTTGGGTAGAATTGCATGGCGTAACGCTAATGCTACTACCCCAGAACTAGGTGCATCAAAGCCCAAGTTGATACCCATAATGCAACGAGAGTAAGTATCAATTACTGTTGTTAGCCAGGGACGACTTAGTAATTCACCATGTTGATCCACGAGCAACACATCTACGCGGGTATGGTCACATTGCCAAACATGGTTACTGTAATCAACTGATAAATCTTTCCCTTCACGGGTTTTAACTGAAAGCGTAGTTCCTCTCCATCCAGGGCTACGAATACTCTTGGCTTTTTCTTGCTTTTCTAATATGGGCGCTAATACCCGTAACACGGTTTTGTAATTGGGTGGCTTAGAGTCCTTTAACTCACGGGCTTTAGCCTCGACTCTGAGAGCAACTTGTTTAGGGGTCATACGTTTACTACCCTTGTTACCCTCGTTGTAGGTTTTGGTAATGAATTTTTCCCAAAACTCACCAATGCGATGTTTTCCTTTATCAGCCCTACCTGTTTGAGTGAGTCCGACTAAGCCATCGTGTTCCCAGTTTTTCACCAACCTTTGTACCGTTCGTAACGATACACCTAGTTTCTCTGCTGCTTCCCGCAACTTTTGTCCATAGGTTGTGCGATCGCAGGGTTCTAGTAAACTTTGGATTACCTCTAGCTTGAGTTGGGCTTCCTCTGAGAGTTGTGTGGCAATTACATTCTTCTCAAGAGTTATATCGCTTTCTCCTAGTAAGCCTTCTATAGGAATTGCCGAGGGATGAACAGCTAAATCAGGATTTTGCTGACTGTTCATAATGCGAAGCTTTTTTATAAAAACATATTGTTATTCTACTTAAACAGAAAGCGACAGTCAATTTGTCATTATGAAAATACACAAAAGCTTTTTTATCTCTGATGAAGCGACAGCTAATTTGTCACTATTACCCAAAATGACAGCTAATCTGTCACTGTCAAGATGTTATCCTAATACTACTAAAACGCTGTAACCTATACCGAGCAAGATTTTAATGGATGACATTAATTTGTCTCGACGACATATAATTAGTCACTGTACATTTTTGTACAATGACAAATAATTAGTTAATGTACAATAATTTTTGCATACTTAAAAACAGTAAAGTTCGGTTAAGAGAAAATATTGAATACTTTGGTGATAAAGGATATCAAGGAATTCAGAAAGTTCATGCTAAAAGTAGGACATTTTTACTCAGGTTGATTAAGCGGACACGATTTCAACTAAAAACCAATACGGTTTAGTTAGCCATAAAAACCTTAAGTTCTGTAGCGACTGTCTTAAAAGTCAAGCGATCGTTAACAAAAAACCGGTACTCTTAACATTGACGCAACTGTGGAACGCTGCGCTAGATTCTGCGGTGGCTGGTACGGGCAAAAAGACTTGTGGCTCTTGGTTAAGATGGTAGCAGCCCGCACCAGCCACTCCGCTTCGCCGCAGAATCTTCCCCCAGTTGCTGGATTTCCCATGGAGATAAAAAAGAGCATAAAAAGTTGACCCAAATGCCACAATGGGATCATCGGGGGGACTATTCCAAAGTATAAAAACGTTGAGTTGTGATTAAGCGTTGGCAATGGGTTGTAAGTTTTCAGTTACACGCCAAGGCAAATTATCTCGAACCATTGCATTTAGAATAACTAACATTTTATGAACGCAAGCAGTGAGAGCTAATTTTTTCGATTTACCACGTTCGATAAGGCGCTCATAAAAGGCCTTGATAACCGGATTATGAACCATAGCAACAACAGCACCCATATAAAGAGTGGCACGAACATGAGCGCGACCGCCATTAATCATGCGCTTACCTTTGTGTTGACCACTATCATGATTAATTGGTGCAACACCAACTAAGCGAGAAATTTGTTTGGCAGTGAGTTGACCCAGTTCTGGTAAATCCGAAACCAGAGTTGTCGAAATTACTTGACCAATACCAGGAGTACTTTTAAGTAAATTAACTTTATCAATCCATTGAAGATTGTTTTGCGTCAATTCGGCAATTTTTTGATTGAGTTGTTTGAGGTGTTCTTCCAGGTATTCAATATGAGCCTCAATATCTGCCAAGGCTTGGCCACGAGTGAGTGAGCGGCGATTCTTTTCGGCTGTCTGCATCTCCACTAATTGTCGTCTGCGACTAATTAATTCCGATAATTGACGCGCCGTTTCGGATTGAATGGCTAAAACTTGGGGTTTCATCGCTTCGCCAAAATGTGCCAATATTTGTGCATCAATAGCATCAGTTTTGGCCAGCTTACCCGTAGCTTTAGCAAAATCTCGTCCTTGACGGGGATTAATTAATGCTACTGGTAAAAGTGCAGCTTGCAATTGGATTACTAGTTCAGTTTCTAATCCTCCGGTTGCTTCTAGTACAATCAGATTTAAACTATAGGACAAGAGTAGCTTCACTAGATTTGATATTTCTGATTCTGTATTTGCCACAATCATAGCTTTACCCAGAGGACGGATATAAACATCTAATGTGGCTTTACTCACATCAATACCTACCCATTGAGCAATATTTTCCATATTTCACTCTCACGGATTGTGTTTGTTATAGTTGATTCTCATCCCCTTGATTACACTCATCCTTGCACGATACGGACTGTATCATCTAAATATCAGTATTGAAATTTTTGCCCCTGGCGACTGTTCGAGTTCTGTCAAAGAGATTGTTGTAGTGACCCATGCTACAAAGCGGTCTTTCTTGACCAAGGTTGGGACGGTCTACTACTATTTCTAAGATACAAGGTTGGGTTGAGGAACGAAACCCAACATTTTCATAGCTTTGTTTGGCTGCGCTTTGCTTCACCCAACCGACAATTTTTCTGAACTGAACCGTATTGAACTAAAAACTAGTTATTCTGCAATTCTGTTTGCAGCAGATTGTACTTGAAGCACAACTTTTTTAGATAAAGGAATATATCCGAGTTCCAAACTGGATTTTTGCCCTTCAATCAAAGCCCAATCAATAAATTTCCTCAGCGCTTCACCTTTGGCTAGGTTTGGATATTGCTGATAAGTTAAAAGCCAGCTATAAGTAACGATGGGATAAGACTGTGAACCTGTAGGATCGTTGATAAAAGCAATTAAGTTATCGGTAGGTAACTTCACTAACTCCAAGGTTTGAGCTACAGATTCTGGTGTGGGCGTAATATAATTACCAAATTTATTTTCCAAAGCAGCCACAGGAAGTTTATTTTGTTTGGCGTAGATGTATTCTACATAGCCAATAGCTCCTGGGATCTGTTGAACTAAGGCAGTAACACCTTCGTTACCCTTTCCACCAATTCCTACTGGCCATGCTACAGCTTTACCTGCTGCAACTTTGCTTTTCCATTCTGGACTTATAGCACTTAGATGTTGCGTCAACACACTTGTAGTTCCACTACCATCAGTGCGGTATACAACCTGAATCGGTAGATTGGGCAAATTTACGCCTGGATTAGCTACAGCTATTCTCGGATGATTCCAATTCGTAATTTTTCCGAGAAAGATATCTACATAAACTTGGCGTGATAGCTTTAAACCATTTGGCGGATTGACTGGAGGTGACTGGGGGGCGGACGCGAGGTTGTAAGCTAGCACTATGGAACCAGCAGTCATGGGTAAAGCAATCACTCCCCTTTTTATCTTAGTTGCTTGTTCATTTGTAATTCCCACATCACTAGCTGCAAAGTCTACAGTACCTTCAATCAGCTGTTGCACTCCAGCGCTGCTTCCTATAGCTTGATAGTTAATTTCCACATTGGGATTTTGCTGGTTGTAATCTGAAAGCCAGCGTTCGTACAAAGGCGCAGGAAAACTTGCCCCAGCACCAACAAGAGAAACACGATTGATTTTTTTATTATCGGCAGTACAAGAAACAATACTCAACAATATAGCGATTACGGGTAGTAGGCAAACCCGTCGTTTAAATTGAAGTTGAGCAGATATACAAAACTTTAGTTCCAATGCTTAATAATTTTCCAATCTGTAGCTGTGTGGGCGTAATTAATTGTAAAACGAGGAAAATAAATTTGAAATACAAAGGTACGCAAAGTTTTCAGTTATGCTATGCGTACCTTTACATTTAAACTTCAATAGCCGTCTCTTTCTCCTCAATTTTTGGCTCTGAACTAAGCCGATCTAAAATTTCTAAAACCTCTTGTTCAAAAGCAACTTGGGCGCGATTAGTTTTGCCACCAACATATAAGAGATCGCCTTTTTGCAATGCCCATATTTGTGAATGAGAAAAGTAACTCATCACCACACCCAACATTAATAAACCAAACCCTGAGTAAACAATTGGTATGCCTGGATCGGCTTTAATTTGTAAGCCAGTGCTACCAATAACATCCAGAATTTTCAGCTTCACGCCATTGACTTGAGTGGACATACCAGCACGGACTGTATCAACTAATTTACCATTGGGATCATAAATTAATACCATCCCTTGCAAGTCTTTGGCTAGTAAAGAAACACCCTCGCTTAAATCCGGTTTAGTAGGAACCCAGGTTCCCCAAATGCGCCCTTGTCCTTTGGTGTTCAATAGCGCCATTGGTAGTTGAAAAATTGGGCTATTGTTAAATTGGACGCGAACACCTGCAATTCCCCAATCAGTTTGGTAGAAGGTTATGCCCCGATAGCGCAGAGGCTCGTTGACAAAAATCTTCTTGTGGTCAACTTCCTCTCCCTGCTTATTTAAGACAGACATATCGGAATAAAATTGATCGATGCCGCCAGATGGAGTGTAATCAATCCAAAAACGATTGACGCGCACAGACCAATCTTTCGAGACTTGGGCGGCTAATGGGCCAGCATCGACAATATTTGTGACTTGAAATGTATCGCCACTAGCAACCATTTCCTGTGCCATAAACCCAGTCATCGCCCCCCAAATTCCCCCTAGCAAAATAGCGACGATGCCAATATGAACGATAATTGGGCCGATGCGTCCGACTATTCCTTTGCGGGCATAGAGGATATTTTCTTTTTCTCGATCTGGAAAAATTTTATAGCGGCGTTTCTGTAATAGTTGGCTGAGAGAATTTAGAGAACCATTATCTAGTTCTGCACTTAAAGCTAATTTTTGAAATTGCCGTGGTTCTTCGTAATATTTCCAGCGTTGGGCAGCTTTTAAAGCTGGTAACTGACGGGTAAAAGAACAAGCAGTTAAGCTAGTACCAAATAAGATGAGTAATGCTAGAAACCACCAGGTACGATATACATGGTCTAACCCAACTACCTGAATTACCTTCCAAGTTAAGAAACCAAATAAAGCTGGATGTTCTGGGTAGTTAGCCTGATAAAATGCGGGTGACTGACCTTGCTCAATTACAGTACCAGTGGAGCTAAAGATTGCAATCAATAGCAGTAGTGCGATCGCTAGTCGTAAGTTAGTCAGTACGGGCAAAAGCTCTTGCCGTAAGAACTGCCCAGGTATTGCCCACCATTTTAATTCTTTGGACGCTGAATCTTCTAAAGTCATTACGTGTAAAATCTAACAAAGGTATTGATATTAAAAATTGCCGAGGGGAATCCGAGAAATTAAGGAAAATACACCGAATCCTACCAACAGCGCCCCGCTAACTGGGTTAATCCAACCAGACCAGCGACGCAATTCTAGTAATTTTTTAATTGAAGCTGTAAAAGTACCCGCCAAAATCAATGGTGCTACATAACCGGCTGTGTAAGAAAGTAGCAAAACAGCGCCTAAAATTAAGTCTTGTGTATTGGCAATCCAACCCAGTAAACTGGCTAAAACAGGCGTGCTACAAGGGGATGCGACTAAGCCGAAAGTCAGACCCAGTAAATAAGAACGCAATCCTATAGGTAAATCTTGCGAAATCCAATTCGTTTCGCCCAAGGATGGAAATTGCAGAGGTAGTGCTTCTAGTAAGTTCAGCCCCATGAGAATGGCAATAATACTGACGATAATCGGCAAACCAATTCCCACTTGTCCATAGACTTTTCCTACCAAAGCTGCTATTATACCCATCCCTGCTAACGTAGTTGCTAATCCTAAAGCAAACCAAGTTGATTGGGCAGCTGCTTGCAAGCGGTTTTTGGCTTCATAACCACCGATGTAACCAATGGTAATTGGCAGCATAGAAAGCATACAGGGTGTAAGACTCGTGAGCAAGCCGGCTACAAAGATGATACCAACACTGACCACGCTAAGGTGTGCCAGTTGGTTAGAAACGAGGCTGTTGGCAAATTGTTCTAGTTGGTAAATTTGGGTTTGCAGGTTATCAAGCATGGGGAGTTTCTGAGCGGGAAATGCTTACTCTGCTTGAATTGTAGCTTATTTTTGTCTGTAGAGTCAGCAGAAGTGATTATCCAAAGCTGATATCATCTAAATTTCATCTGGCCAAAGAAATGTATCTAAAATACAATTAAGCTCGAATTATCTCGGAAGAAGCACGGCTGGAGCATTTAGCATGATGATTGCATTACCCGGATTTAAAATTGTCACTTTGTTAAAAGCAGGGGTAAAAGCAGTTATATACCGTGGAATCAAGGTTAAAGACCAGTGTCCGGTAATTATCAAAGGGCTACGTTCAGAACAGTGTACACCCAATAATATTGAACAACTCAAACATGAGTATGCGATCGCTCAAAAGTTAAATATCGCCGCCGCAGTCCAGGTTTACGCCTTAGAGATGCACCAGGGAATCCCTTATTTGATTATGGAGGATTTTGAGGCGCGATCGCTTGACCAGTTGCTAGACCAATTTCAAGAACCTGTTTCGTTCTTAAAGATTGCTATTGAAATCACCAGCAAACTCGCACAAATTCACACTCATCACATTGTCCACAAAGATATTAAGCCACAAAATATCTTAGTTAACCTGGAAACCAATCAGGTTAAAATTGCCGATTTTGGAATTGCTACTTTCATTCCATATCAGCAGCAAATAGTTAGTAGTTCCAGTCGTATTGAAGGCAGTTTACCTTATCTTTCACCTGAACAAACCGGGCGGATGAATCGAGGGATTGACCATCGTAGCGATTTGTATTCACTGGGAGTCACCTTTTATGAGATGCTCACAGGTCAGCTACCATTTCAAGGCAAAGACCCATTAGAGTGGGTGCATTGTCATATTGCCCAATCTCCGCCATCTCCGAAAAAGCTCAACTCTGATATTCCCCAAATGCTCTGTGACATCATCATCCAATTGTTGTCAAAGGTTGCAGAACAGAGATATCAAAGCGCTTTAGGTTTGCAATTTGATCTGGAACGGTGCTTAAAGCAATTGGAGACAACCGGAGAAATTCAATCCTTTGTTTTGGGTGAGCAAGATATCTCAGAGCGCTTTCAAATTCCCCAAAAATTGTATGGGCGAGAACAAGAAATTGCCAAGCTTCTGCAAGCATTTGAGCGAGTTGTTACCCAAGGGAAACCAGAAGTTGTGTGCGTCTCTGGCTATGCTGGGGTTGGTAAATCTTCTCTAGTGAAGGAGATTCACAAGCCCATTGTGAGAGAACGCGGGGTTTTTATCTGTGGTAAGTTTGACCAGTACAAACGAGATATACCTTATTCCACTATTGTTCAAGCTTTTCAAACACTCGCTCGACAAATTTTAACGCAGCCTGAAGATCAACTTGCCAATTGGAAAAAGCGAATACAAGCAGCATTAGGAAATAATGGTAAATTAATCGCAGATGTAATTCCAGAAGTTGAATTAATCGTTGGAGAACAGCCACCTATACCAGAGTTGGGGCCTGCCGAATCTCAAAACCGATTCAATTTAGTGTTTCAGAATTTTATCAGTGTCTTTGCTCAAAAAGAGCATCCACTCACTGTTTTTTTAGATGATATGCAGTGGGCAGACAGCGCTACTTTGAATTTAATTCAAAGCGTCATGACTGAATCTAATATCCAGTATCTCTGCTTCATTTTAGCCTATCGAAATAATGAAGTAGATGTTGTGTATCCCTTTAGTTTGATGATAGGGAAGGTTTGCCAGTATGGAGCAAGAATAACTGAAATTCTTCTTACTCCCTTGAATCTTGTTTATATAAATCAGTTGATTGCTGATACATTGCATAGTTCAGCAGAACGAGTAGAATCTCTGGCTCAATTGATTATCCAAAAAACTGATGGGAATCCTTTTTTTGTCAATGAATTTTTGAAAACATTACATCAAGAAAATCTGCTAATTTTTAACCTCTCTCAATCCTCCCTTTCTAAGGAGGAAAGTAGAGGGGAATGGCAATGGGATCTAGCTCAGATTGAAGCCCAAGGGATTACAGATAATATTGTCAGTTTGATGATTGGGCGGATGCAAAAACTGCCAACCGCAACTCAAGAGATGCTTAAGTTAGCCTCCTGTATTGGTAATCGTTTCGATTTAAAAATTTTAGCGGTCGTTGGTGAACAATCTATTGAAGAAACAGCAAACGCACTTGTTGAAGCAATTTTAAGAGGATTAATTATCCCCATAGAGTCAGATGAAACTGCCCATAAAAACTATCGTTTCTATCACGATCGAGTTCAGCAAGCTGCATACTCATTAATTGCTGATGAATCGAAGTCGGCAGTTCACCTGAGAATTGGGCGACTTTTGCTGAAGAATGCTAGTTATGAAAAAGTTAACGAGCAAATCTTTGATTTAGTCAATCAACTCAATTTCGCAGTTGATCTGATTATTGAACAGGCAGAAAAAGATGAATTGATTCGGTTGAATTTAATTGCTGCTAAGAAGGCAAAAGCTTCTACAGCCTACACTCCTGCTAAAAAGCTTTTTAGCATTGCCATGAATCTTTTAGCTGAAAATGCCTGGATTGAACAATATGAACAAACATTTACCCTATTCAGAGAACTAGCTGAGTGTGAATTCTTAACGGGAAATTTAGGACAAGCGCAAGAATTATTTGAAATCCTATTCAGTAAAGCAGCATCCTATATGGATAAATCTAATATTTATATGCTGCAAATCAGACTCTATCAAGTTGCAGGGAGGTATGAAGAAGCGCTGATATTGGGATTAGAAGCTTTAAAACTTTTTGGGGTGACATTCCCTGATACAAATGAGGAAGTGCAAGCTGCGATCGCAATTGAAAAAAACCAAGTACTAACCAATCTAGGTAATAGACAAGTATCTGATTTAATTAATTCTATAGTAATCCAAGATCCAAATATTAAAACAGTCATTAGTCTGTTGACGACTTTGGGACCACCTACTTATCTTGGTAGACCCGATCTCTTTCCCTTAGTCGTACTTAAGGCAGTTAACTACTCACTCAAGTTTGGCAATACGGAAGATTCCTGTTTTGCTTACAGCATGTATGCCATGTTATTGGTTTCCATCTTCCATGATATTCCTACAGGGTACGCATTTTCTGAGATGACAATTCAATTAAATGAAAAGTTACATGATTTGAAACTCAGAGGAGTTGTTCTACACATTCATGGAAGCCATATTAACGTTTGGTGTAACCACATTGCTACCGATATTCCCTTTTTAGAACGGGGATTTATTGGTTGTGTGGAAGCTGGTGATGTAACGATGGCGAACTATAATGGTTATCAAGGCTCGTGGCAAATTATCCAGTTAGGTTTTCCACTTGCAGAAACATACAAATCGCTAGAAAAATATACTGCATTCGCCCGTCAGTCTAAACATGAGACTGTCTACCAGACAATCAAACTACAGCAAATGCTACTGATGAATCTGCGCGGACTGACTCACCACAATCTGACTCTCAGTAATGATGAATTTAATGAGTCATCCGCTTTATCTATCATTACAGATGCCGATTTTGTTAGTGGAACTATTTTTTATCATATTATTAAATTAATTATATTTTTTACTTATGGAAAATATACAGAGGCATTTAATTCTGCCTTAGAATTGTCTAATTTTCCAGTAAAGACACTAGCATCACTAATTGAAACAGATTACATTTTATATTACTCACTGACTCTAACGGCTCTTTATCCTACAGTATCCGGTCAAGAGCAAGAACAGTTTTTACAATCCCTAGAATCCCATCAAAAGCAATTGCAATACTGGGCTAACCACTGCCCTGAAAACTTCTTACACAAGTCTCAATTAGTAGCGGCTGAAATAGCTCGAATTCAAGGTCGAAACTTGGAAGCAATGCGCTTGTACGATCAATCAATTGCTTCAGCCCGTGAACAGGGATTTGTACAATATGAAGCTTTGGCTCATGAGCTAGGCGCTAAGTTTTACTTTGAGCGAAAGTTTGAACTAATTGCCAAAACTTACTTACAAGAATCTAAAAATGCTTATATACGCTGGGAGGCATCTGCTAAAGTTAAGCACCTCGAAGAATCCTATCCTCAGCTATTGCCACGACAACAGCTTGTCTCTAATGGAACGTTTTTCAGCACAGGTGAGCATTTGGACTTTTTATCAATAGTTAAAGCCTCTCAAACTATATCTAGTGAAATTGTTCTTTCGCGGTTGTTGAAGACATTAATGCAGATTGTCATCGAGCAAGCAGGAGCAGAAATCGGTTATTTATTGCTTGAACACGAGCAAAATTTGGTAATTGAAGTAGAAGCTAAAGTTAATCCCCAAGCTGAAAAGCTCAATGTTTCTCGACCCGTATTTCAAGGCGAAATTTCACAATTAATTCCGCAATCAATGCTGAATTATGTTCAACGAACTCAAGAAACAGTGATTTTGCAAAATGCCACTGAGCAAAATCTGTTTTCGGGAGATGAGTATGTAATCCAAAAACAACCTAAATCCGTACTTTGTTTACCGATCGCACGTCAGTTTAAATTACTTGGTATTTTGTATCTAGAAAACAATCTCATCCCCAGCGCTTTTACACAGGAAAAACTTTCCGTACTAGATATTTTAACAGTTCAAATAGCTATTTCTCTAGAAAATGCTCGTCTTTATCAAGGTTTAGAGAATAGCCAAGAACAGCTTAACCTCGCTTTGAAATCTGGCAAAATTGGCGTTTGGAGTTGGGATATTGCCAATAATCTATTTGACTGGGATGAACAGGTTTACCAACTATTTGGGTTAACACCTGAAACTTTTGTTGCAACCTCTGAAACAATTTTAGCCCGTCTGCATCCAGATGATAGGTCATTGCTGGCTCAATCGTTGAGCCGAACCATTAGCGAAGGCGTAGAGCATGATTTAGAATATCGAATGATTCGAGATGATAGTAGTATCCGCTATCTAGCCTGCCGGGGAAAAGCCTTTTTCAACAAAGCAGGTAAAGCCACACACATGAGTGGTGTTGTGCTTGATATCACAGATCGCAAACAAGCTGAAGCCGAACGTATCCAGCTAATTCAAGAGCAAACCGCCCGACAGGAAGCAGAAGCCGATCGCCAACGAGCAGCATTTTTGGCTCAAGTCAGTGCCACCCTTGCTTCTTCTCTCAATTACGAAAGCACGCTAGCAAGCGTGGCAAACTTAGTTGTGCCTTACTTCGCCGATTGGTGCAGCGTCGATCTGCTACAAGACAACCAATCAATTAATCGGGTAGCAGTTGCCCACCGAGATCCAGAGAAAGTTAAACTCGGTTGGGAACTTCATCAGCGTTATCCGAGAAAGTTGGATGAACCAGTAGGTGTGCCTAAAGTACTGCGTACAGGAATTCCTGAAATGGTAACTGAAATCTCAGATGCACTCTTAGCAAAAGGCATTCCAGATGCAGAACATCTAAGGATTATACGTGAAATTGGTTTAAAGTCCTGTATGATGTTGCCCTTGATGGCACGTGAAAGAATTTTTGGTGCAATTTCCTTTTTTACTGCGGAATCAGAACGTCGTTACAGCACGGTTGATTTGTCACTAGCTGAAGATATTGCCCATCGAGCAGCGATCGCCATTGATAATGCCCGCCTTTACCAAGAAGCGCAGCAAGCCCAAAAAACGGCAGAGATAGCCCTAGAGCGCATTGCCCGTCTCCAATCGATCACGGCTGCCCTTTCAGAATCGCTGACACCAGCCCAAGTATCTGAAGTCATTGTAGAACAGAGTATGGCTGCTTTGGGAGCCAATTCTGCCCTCGTCGCCTTACTGAATGAAAACAAGACTGAACTAGAAATTGTGCAGACAGTTGGCTATAACCAAGATTTAGTGGACGCTTGGCGGCATTTTCCTATTGATTCACCTTCCCCTTTAGCCGAAGCTGTGCGGACTGGACAACCTGCTTGGGCTGAATCAAGACAAAATAGAATAGCTCGTTACCCTCATCTAGCTGAAGCTTACGCCCAATATGACATTGATGCCTGGATTTCTATTCCATTGATGGTAGAGGGTTCGGCAGTTGGAGGTATAACTTTAGGATTTGCCCAACTTCAAGAATTTAGCGAAGAAGATCGAGCGTTTATGTTGGCTGTTGCTCAACAATGCGCCCAAGCGATCGCTCGCGCCCACCTTTACGAAGCTGAACTAACGGCGCGGAATGCTGCTGAATCAGCAAACCGCATCAAAGATGAATTTTTAGCCGTGCTATCCCATGAACTGAGAACCCCGCTTAACCCGATTCTCGGTTGGACAAAGCTGATGCGGAGTCGTAAACTTGACCAAGCAACAAGCGATCGCGCCCTCGAAACCATTGAGCGCAATGCCAAATTACAAACCCAATTAATTGAAGATTTGCTTGATGTCTCCCGCATCCTTCAGGGTAAACTTAACCTCAACTTCGGCCCCATTAATTTGGTATCAGTCATTGAAGCTGCGATCGAGACAGTGCGTTTATCAGCACAGGCTAAGTCCATCGAGATTCAGACAATTTTTGAATTTGGTGTCGGCTCAGTTTTAGGTGATGCCAATCGATTGCAACAAGTCATTTGGAATATCCTTTCCAATGCCATTAAGTTTACTCCTAGTGAGGGACAGGTAAAAATTAAATTAGAGCAGGTTGGCTCACAGGTACAAATCTGCGTAACTGACACAGGTAAAGGGATTGCACCTGAGTTTTTACCTTATGTCTTTGATTATTTCCGTCAAGCAGATGGAGCCACAACCCGACAATTCGGTGGTTTAGGTTTAGGATTAGCGATCGTCCGCCATCTTGTAGAACTCCACGGGGGAACTGTGCAAGCAGAAAGCCTGGGTGAAGAACAAGGAGCAACTTTCACTGTTAGACTTCCATGTTTACAGAATGAAAGTAAAGGAATTAAAGATAAAATAAATACCTTCTCACTGCTGCCAGAACAGTCCTTACCCTTATTTGGCTTAGAGATTCTAGTAGTGGATGATGACGCAGATATGAGAGAGTTTTTGCCATTTATGCTGGAGGAGTATGGTGCATCTGTTACCGTTGTAGCCTCAGCCATTGCAGCTTTAACTGCACTGAGTCAATCCCAGCCAGATTTGATTATTAGCGATATTGGGATGCCAGAAATGGATGGTTATATGTTGATGCGACAGATTAGGAGTCTAAAACCAGAGCAAGGTGGGACAATTCCCGCGATCGCTTTAACTGCCTATGCTGGAGAGATGGATTATCAGCAAGCGATCGCTGTCGGATTTCAACAGCATATTTCCAAACCTGTAGATCCAGAAGAATTGGTAAAGGCGATCGGATTGTTAATTAAAAGTTTGTAGTCCGCGGCTCTAGTACAGTACGGCGTAAATAAACCACCTATTCTAAATCAATGAAACTCTTACGCTGTATTCATTTTGACTTTTGACTTCCGCCTTGCGGTACTAGCCCAACTTTGTTTGCATAGCATCTCGGAGAGAGGTCTGGATCTGCTCACTAAAAGATACGGATAGCATTGTTTTATCGGTTAAATCAGAGGGGTCTGACCCTCTATTTATCATCTGTATCCGTCAGTGGGAAAGGGTTTTGGTCAAATATGGCTGTTAGTAATCAATTTCCGCCCTTATTCACAGGATGACGCTAGCTAAACAAGCGATTAAACTATGGATAATATCAAGGCATTGTTGTTTTTAGCACAACTTACATAAATTTCATCTCATTCTTAAATCTAAAATCTCATCCTGCTATATAAAATACCAGTTATGTCAGTGTATCAAGGAAGTTATGGGGAAACCACCGATTTGATTATTGGTGTTCACAACCAAGAAAACCTCGAATTACAAACAAATTCTGCTCCTGTAGGCGCTCTTGCCACAAGGAAAGGAAATTTTTCTACGTTTCTTGCTCCCCTGACTCAAGATACTTTTAAGCAAGTCGTTCAGGATGTCGAGCAAAAATTACAGATTGTTCATCAAACCCTATCAATGCTGGATTCTCAGGGGTTTGAAACTCTTTTGCAAGAAATGTTGCATTCGATTACCTTAAAAACCGGGGAATTACTGGGGGCAGACCGGACAACAATATTTTTATTGGATGAAGAAAAACAAGAACTCTGGTCGATTTTAGCTGAGGGGGAAGGCGATCGCTCTTTAGAAATTCGTATCCCCGCCGATAAAGGGATTGCTGGTGAAGTCGCTACTTTCAAGCAAGTTATCAATATTCCTTTTGATTTTTATAACGATCCCCGATCGCATTTTGCCCAAGAACAAGAAAAAAGAACTGGCTACCGCACCTACACCATGCTGGCTTTGCCACTGTTAAACGAACATGGACAGTTAGTTGCGGTAGTACAATTACTGAATAAATTAAAATCTGGCAATAATCACGCCGCTCCCCTTGCAGAGCGCGTTGATACCAAAGGTTTTCTCTCTTGTGACGAACAATTATTTCAAGAATTTGCCCCTTCAATTCGCCTAATTTTAGAGTCGTCGCGCTCTTTTTATGTCGCCACCCAAAAACAAAGAGCAGTGGCGGCGCTAATGAAGGCCATCAAGTCCCTCTCTCAAAGCAGCCTCGACTTAGAAGACACCCTAAAGCGGGTGATGGATGAAGCCAAGGAACTGATGAATGCCGATCGCAGTACACTATGGTTAATAGACCACGATCGCCATGAATTGTGGACGAAAATCACTCAAGATGATGGTTCAACTAAAGAGTTGCGAGTCCCCGTAGGCAAAGGCTTTGCTGGTATAGTAGCGGCTTCTGGCAAGAAACTGAATATTGCCTTTGATTTGTACTACGATCCTGATTCTGATACAGCCAAACAACTCGATCAGCAAAATGGCTATCGCACTTGTAGCTTACTTTGTATGCCAGTATTTAACGCCGATCAACAACTGATTGGCGTTACCCAACTCGTAAATAAAAAGAAAACTGGTGATTTTCCCGCTTATAATCCAGCTGATTGGCCCAAAGCTCCCGACTGCTTCCAAGCTAGCTTTGACCGCAACGATGAAGAATTCATGGAAGCTTTTAATATTCAAGCCGGAGTTGCGCTGCAAAATGCCCAGTTGTTTGCCACAGTTAAGCAACAAGAACAAATGCAACGGGATATTCTGCGTAGTCTTTCCAATGGAGTGGTTTCCACTGATAAAACTGGCTTAATTATCGCCGCTAATGAAAGCGCCCAACGTTTGCTAGGACTGGGAATAGATGACCGTTTAGAAGGTAAATTAGTTACTGATGCGATCGGCATCAAAGAAGGCGATTTTAGCAAGTGGTATCAAGATGCTTTACATGCAGTTGACTTAAAAGGCCGCCAGCAATATTACCCCGATCGCACACTTGTAACTACTGGTACAGAAAGTCACAGTATTAATTTATCCATTAACACAATTGCCGATGCTAGTGACCACGAGCAAGTCCGTGGGGCGCTAGTGGTGATGGAAGACATCAGTGATGAAAAGCGGCTCAAGAGTACAATGTACCGTTACATGACCCAGGAATTAGCCGAAGAACTGCTGAAATTAGATGATGCTAAACTAGGAGGCGATCGCAAAGAAGTTTCGATTTTATTTTCTGATATTCGCGGCTACACCACTTTGACAGAAAACTTGGAAGCAGAAGAAGTGGTAAGTATGCTCAATGAATATTTTGAATCAATGGTGGAGGCAGTCTTTAAACATAAAGGCACGCTTGACAAATACATCGGCGATGCGATTATGGCTGTGTTTGGTTCTCCTCTTGCATTAGAAGAACACGCTTGGATGGCAGTGCAAACATCCTTAGAAATGCGCGTTCGCCTGCACGAATTTAATCAACGCCGCTATGTAGATGATAAGCCCAGAATTAAAATCGGCATTGGCATCAACTCAGATACTGTGATTAGTGGGAATATTGGCTCTAGTAAACGGATGGAATTTACCGCCATTGGTGATGGTGTTAATCTTGGCTCTCGATTAGAAAGCGTCAGCAAACAATATGGTTGCGACATTATTATTAGCCATAACACTTTTAAACCCTGCCAAGATAATATTTGGGCAAGGGAACTAGATTACATTCGTGTCAAAGGCAGAAATGAGCCAGTAGCCATCTATGAATTACTCGGTTTGCGTTCCAACCCAATTGAAAGCGAAAAATTGCAAGTCATTGAGCATTATCACAAAGGACGCGAGTATTATCTCAAACGTGATTTTAACCGTGCTAGGGCTGAATTTGCCCTAGTTTTAGCAGCAGACAACCAAGATAAAGCTGCTATGTTGCATCTTTTACGTTGTCAGCATTGGTTACAATCACCTCCAACAGAGTCAGATTGGGATGAAGGTGTCTGGACATTTCAAGAGAAATAAGTGACTTTGCTAAATCGAAGCAGTAATTATCATCTTTCTTGAGTTTCCAGTCTCTGGCTGAAAACTCAAGAAAAATTGAGTATTTATTAAAAAGCAAAATCTATTTAAATTATTTTTTAAAATATCTTAATATTTCTCAATTAAGTTTAAAAAATCTTGGGGTTGGATTAAGAATCAATTAAGATAAGTCGCTTTGTAAAGGTTAGTTGATATTCCTTGTCAAACTGCTGGTGAAGTTAGAAACTAAGAAATACAACACACGCAATTATTTTATGACTGCTATTTCTAGCCTTGAATTCAAACGACCAATTTGGCAAACCACTATTATATTGACTTTGGGCTTTTGGCTCAGTGCTAGTTTAGTTTTAGACTGGGTAATTATGCCTAGCCTTTATCTTTCTGGCATGATGAGCCAAGCTGGTTTTACAACAGCAGGCTATACGATTTTTTGGAACTTCAATCGGATGGAATTATTGTCTGCTGCTGTAGTACTGACAGGGGCATTAGCTTTGGGTAAAACCCAATATCACTGGCGTATTGGCAGTATTATTTTATCTGGACTGCTGCTAACTATAGCTGTGCTTGACACTTATTTCTTAACTCCGCAAATGTGCGCCGTAGGAGTTCAGCTAAACCTATTTGAAGCAGCTGCTGCTATTCCATCGACAATGAATTTACTACACGGTAGTTATTGGGTACTGGAAGTAGTTAAGTTGGTGGCTGGTGGCACACTTTTAAGCTGGTGCTGGCGGGAGCAAGTTTAAGTAGATGGAGAATTATAACGGTGAGAATATCTACTTATAAATCTCACACCAAAGACGCAAAGAAATTCTTTGCGTCTTTTTGCTACATATACTTTATGGGTTAATGAATGCAATATTTACGACGAGCTACGCCTACGCAGGCAATTTTGTATTTATATTTGTGACTTTTAAAGCTTGAGATTCTTCGGTTAAATTGCTATTATAAAATGATTCAGTTATCTATTAAGTGTAATTAAATAAGCAGGCAAAATTATCTTTTACTGTACATTTTTACCCTTCCCGGATATTAGAGCAAAAAAATACTGAAAGATAATATTAATTAGTTTTCATGGTTACTTTACTGATTTATCATGAAGTTTAGATATTTCTTCTAACTTTTTTTGAAAATTATAGTAATCTAAATTTTAGTGAGTACATTACTTCTTATCTACCATCTAGCTGAACATAGCTATTTTGCAGGTATGTACTACCAATCAAGAATTTCGTTGTAAGTTCTTGAATTTGTCACTTCAAATTGTGCCAGGTGAATATTTCGCCCCAAACAACATTAGAACCCATTTCCAGTACTTATGAAGAGATTCCCTTCTGCTGGTTTGGTCGCCTGTGCATCTCACCACACACCATTATGGCGGCAATTGTCAGCTAACTCATCCTTGGTCGGAGGTTTCCCATTCTTGTTGTGCAATTGATAGTTTTGCCCAATCCCAACACTAAGAGTTGCTCTACAAGCTCAAGACCTAAGTAAGAAATTGGGTTTTTTGAATGCTTAGTTTCCAATAGTACTCTTTCTCTTTATGAAGTTTCCCTCAAGAATAGACTTCTAGCAAAAGTACCCGACAACTTTAGTCATGGTGACAAAACATTGCTCTCCAGTGCTAAATTAATCCATAAAAGCCTTGATAAAGGAGCTTTTTCGTTTACAGCACTGGAGATTTTGATTGCCTCAGACTTAAGTATGATGGGCAAAAAAAACTTTTCTAAGAGAACTAAAGTATCTGCAATTTTAGGCTACTAGATACGGAGAATAATGATACTTTTGTGACTGATGGGCGAGAGCCAATAGTCTATTTGTTGCACTTGAGTTACTGTTAGATTGGCTAGATTAGCAAAAGATACAGAAAACCAATCTAGTTTTTGAAATACTATATCCTGGCAACCAGTCGGGCCATTTTGCTATTGGGCAATAATATGGATTGGTTTAGTTGTAATTCGTGCTTTCTAGCTTAACAGAGATTGGTTAATTAAGAGTTGGGGGGTGTGGAATCTCTGTACTAACTCAAATGTGACCGCTATATTTATCTGATTGTGCTTCCAACAAAGTCGCAGTGAATTCCGAAAAGGTAATTCACTAATTTCGCCTGCAATGTTAATTTTATTCCAGAGCTATCCCAATGATGACACTTCCGATTAATAGATACAGATTTTTTCAAAAGCTCCAGCCTTTATCTTTGTTGAAAAAAATCACTGGTAAGTCTGTTACTGGTTGTTTACAGGTGTTTAGCAGATCGGGCTCTTGGTCAATATATGTAGATGAGGGTAAACTAATTTATGCCTGCTACTCAGAGAAAATGTTTGAGCCACTTTACAGAAATTTGCAACGCTTGAGTCAGCAAATTTCTACTCTCCCCCGTGAAATTCACGAACAGTTACGGGCGATATTTGAAACTGGGATTGAAAATCAGGCAATACCGAACCCAGATTATTTGGCTATTTGCTGGTTAGTTAATCAGAAATATATCAGTCCCTTTCAAGCGGCGATGCTGATAGAGCAGTTGGCGCTAGAAGTTCTGGAGTCATTTCTGAACTTAGAAGAGGGGAGTTATGAATTTATTCCTGAAAGCTTTCTAGATGACATGCCAAAGTTTTGTCATCTGAATCTCCGCTTACTGGTTGAACGATGTCAAACGCCCCAAAACGTTGGCGTAGCATCTCGTAGAGAAGCAGCCGATCGTCAGACTTCACCGACTTCTCAATCACAACGTTCAGAATTGTTCAAAATCAATGAGCTAAAATCTAAGAGCAAAAGTACACCAAACTCTTTTAGAACGAACGGCTATAGACCACCAATCTACTCTCTTAATAGTAGTGAACATAGGGGTCAGCGAATTACCGAACCTCCTGTTGACAAAAAAATTTACACAATCTTTTGTATTGATGATAGTCCTACGGTATTGAATACTATTCAAAGTTATTTAGATGAGCAAACATTTTGTGTTGTGGGAGTCACCGATTCTTTAAAAGCTTTAATGCAGATTGTTCGCACAAAACCCGACATCATTTTGTTGGATATTTCGATGCCAAATTTAGATGGATATGAACTCTGCTCTTTGCTGCGTAAACATTCACATTTTAAAAATACACCTGTAATTATCGTGTCAGAAAAAGTAGGATTTATAGATAGAGCCAAAGCTAAGATGGTCAAAGCATCAGGCTATTTAACTAAGCCTTTTACACAAGGAGATTTACTAAAAGTAATCTTTAAACATATTATTTAATTTTCTCATATAATAAATAACTGCACTTAATCAATTTTTTTAGATTCAAGGTTAAGTATTATTTGGATGGCTAGTGTTCAAGTTGTAAAAGATTGTCTGATTTAATTGAAATTAATAATCATTTCAACTATAAAAATTACCATTCTATTAAGATAATGAGTACTAAACAAGCTATATAAATTAATTTTCATGAGTGGGAAATCACTCAATACGAATATTTTCTGTTAGAGTTGACGATTTTAGTAAGTCTGAGTAATTAGTATAGAACTCATATTTAATTTTTGAAAAAACTCCGTACAACTCAAAAAGCCTTCTTTCCTATTGCCTATTGCCTCTTGCCTCTTGCCTTCCCACGCAGTAAGTTAAAAATCAAAGCTCCTATATCTCCCTCAGTATTTCTAAAAGCGATCGCTCCAAAACTTCGCTGATAACTTTATTACCTTGCAAATTGAGGTGAATGTGATCGTGATACAAACCTTGCGGGTTGTTCGTTGAATTGAATATCGGTAAAAAGTCTACATAGTTAATTTGCTGGGCTTTAGTAAAATCGCTCAAACGTTGCCGGGCTTTAATTTCGTAATCACGGGGGCCTGGTTCGGCAATTTCTCGCAGTAAGGGAGTCATAACTAGTAAAAATTGGCTGTTGCTTTGGCAAGTCAAGGCTTGTATTTTGCCGATCGCTTCCAAGTTAATCCCCACGCGATCGCCTGCTTCATTTTGCACCGCTTTCATTTCAGGAATTGGCTTCTGCTTAACGATATAACGTTGCCACACTTCCGCTAACGCTAGGGGAGGTTTACTATCAGGATAGTTGCGATCGCGTCCTACCGGTAAAGAAGTGGGAGGAGTAGCAAACAAATCATCGGTATTAATTAATAACACTACTGCTTGCGCGTTGAAATTGCTAAACTTCTCTAAATAGGCTAACTCGTTCCTTGGCCCCCAAGAGTTAGCTGAAGCATTCAGTACTTCTACTTCCTGATAATTACGATGAGTGGATGATGCTAAAGAACGCATCATGATCGCCGATATTGTATTAGTCTGATCTGTCCACCAGCCACCATTAGCAATAGAATCCCCTAACAGTAAAACTCGCAGCGTAGAAGGTGCAGGTGTTTTATTTATCGCACTACCTCGCATAGAATACTCATTAATTTCAATGCGATTACCAAAACGACGGGTACGCTGGTTAGGAGCCAATAAATAGCCAATCTGCTCATCACCAATGTAAATTAGCGGATTACCAAAGCCAAAGAGCGATCGCAGTCCGATCTCGACTATCATAAATAATCCCAGAACTACCGCCAAAATTACGATCAGCGCCACTTTCACCTACCCACACCCTTTAATACCGTGTTGCTTCTCAACGATACTAACTGACACATTCGGCATTGGAAAGAGGTACAGGGGCAAGGTGTAGAAGGAAAAACTTTCTTTGTTCCCCTGATTTCATCCACTCTTCTAGCACCTGAATTAAGGTGATTAATATGTATTGGAATCTATTTCTAAGCTTTAAAAACAGCAATTACATGGCTATTAACTGTTTACCTAATATGTCTACTTTTGTGTAAGAGTATAGCAGTGTTTTCTAGTGATATAATTTTATATTACCAGTATTACTATGACTACAATTTTTATCATTTTATCAATTAATTAATTTCGCAAATTTTTTTTCGGGGGTAAGGTAGGATGATCAAAATAGCCACACGTAAATATTTAGGCAAACAAAATGTCTATGACATTGGAGTTGAGCGCGACCATAATTTTGCACTCAAAAATGGCTTCATAGCTTCTAATTGTTTCAATAAATCCCATTCGACCGCCTATGGTTATGTAACTTATCAGACAGCATATTTAAAAGCTAATTACCCATTGGAATATATGGCAGCCCTGTTAACTGCTAACAGTGGCGATACCGATAAGGTACAGAGATATATTACTAACTGTACAAACATGGGTATTTCCATAGATCCGCCAGATATTAATCGTTCTGGTGTTGATTTTACACCGACATTGGGAAAGATTTTGTTTGGATTTTCGGCGGTGCGTAACGTGGGACAGAATGCGATCGCCTGTATTTTAGAGGCGAGAAATGAGACAGGAGAGTTTAAATCTCTCGCTGATTTTTGCGATCGTGTGGATTTACGTGCTGTTAACCGTCGGACTCTAGAATCGCTGATTTACTGTGGAGCCTTTGACAAAATTGAATCCAACCGCCAACAGTTAATTAATGACTCAGAATTAGTGTATGATTGGGCACAATCTCGCGCCAAAGACAGAGCTAGTGGACAAGGGAATCTCTTTGACTTATTAGGCGATGGATTTTCTTCTACTCAGAATAAAAGAGTAAATAATGCCTTTGAAACTGCTCCTAAATCTAAACCTGTGACAGATTTACCCCCACAGAAAAAGTTGCAGATGGAGAAAGAATTATTAGGTTTTTATGTATCAGACCATCCACTGAAATCCTTACGGCAAATAGCACCACTTTTAACTCCAATTAACCTTTCGCAATTAGGAGAGCAAAGGGAAGACACAAGGCTTTGTGCAGTTGTGATGTTAAATAACGTCAAAAAAGTGGTGACAAAGAAAGGCGATCAGATGGCCATTTTGCAAATAGAAGACCTAACCACACAATCAGAAGCTGTAGTTTTTCCTAAAACTTATGAACGCATTAGTTCCTTACTTCAAGTTGATACAAGATTGATTATTTGGGGGAAAGTAGACCGACGCGACGAGCAAACTCAATTTATTGTTGAAGATGCAGAGCCAGTGGAAACAGTACAAATGGTAATGGTAGAGTTAAATCCCCAGCAAGCAGGTGATATGGAAAAACTACATCTCTTGAAAACAATTTTGCAAGAGCATTCAGTAGACAAAGAAAAGGCAAAAATGCCAGTTATTGGAATTATCCAAACTGAAAAGTCTCGGAAACTTGTTCGCTTGGGTTGGCAGTTTTCTGTACAAGATTCAAGAATAACCGTTCAAGCTTTGCAAAATGCTAGTTTTCCTGCTCATATCAAATCGCTCACTGGTAGCTAATACCAGAAGTGAAAAATCCATTAATACTGAAAAGCATCTGAAAAATTAGTTTTATTGAACTGTCAACAGTAAATTGCCTTAAGTATTCAGGATTTAAACCGTTTTTTTAGTTACTTATGCGGATGATAATTTCCTTTAGGGAATGGTATCTTTTTATGCTAACACCCTTAAGGCTGCGACCGGGGGAAGGAGTTATAACTTGATGATTGTAAATGAGCTACATAGATTTGTTTCATACTGTAAAAAAATTCAACCCCAAACTCACGATGACATTCAAAAGTTTTTTGAGGGAGTCATCTTATTTCCTTATGACAAGGAACTTCTATTACAAGCTTATTTATTTCTGAATATTAAAGACTTGTTTCCCTCGTGCGCTGAATTGCTGTTATTTGAAAAATCTCCAATTTCAGATTATACAGATTTAGGGAAGTGTGATTTTGTCTACCGGACTTTTAAAGGTAGTCTATTTTTAATTGAAACTAAGTTTATTGATACAGAAGCAACAGGAGCAACAGAAAGAAAAAGAAGAAATAAACACAGAAACAAAGTATTTGAGCAAGTTATAACTTTAAAAGGTCGATTTAGTGAATATTGGAATATGAGGCTAGATCAATTAGAATGTGGGGTTTTCACAACAGATGCAGAAGTTGCTTGGCGAGGAAGCAGTGTAAATGTCACATCTAAATCAATATCTATAGATCATCTCGAAAAATGGCGAAGAAGTTATCACACTAGTGAAAAAAGTTATGAAGTAAGCAAAATAATAGTGCAAAAACCGAATTAGTTTTCGGAATGCAAGTGAGTTTGTTGCAGTTTATGTTTTTTATTTTTGCTGAAACTTCAATCTTTACCTCTTTGAGTAAACCAAATTATTTATTACAATCGGAACTTGCTAAACTGATAATTCGGACATTTGCTATCGATTGATTTGTTGCAATTATTATTTCTTGCAACTCGCTCAATAAATTCGTATATTCGGTATTCAGCTTCTCCAAAGTATTTTGATACTGAAATATTTCGTCTTTGTTTACATATTTAGATTCGCATAACTTCCTAAGTAATTGTCGGATAATTCTTATTTCTAGCTAAATCATTTTCAATTAATTTTTTCGAGATTGCAGCTTGTTTTTGAAATTGAAATGAGAATTCTTCAAGATAGTTTTTCATTACACTATTAACAACTTTTGCCGCTAAATTGGAATTTGAATGTGAATATGAAATATTTAAAATGTTTGTATTTGGAATAGTTTGAATCTTCAGATTTATAGTCAAATCTTCTGGAAAAAGAGATTCAGCGTTAATAGGAGTTAAATTTGATTTTTGAACAACACTATTTATTATTTTAGGTGAACGAATTGCATCTTCGTTCAAAGAAATAGAAATATTTTTTTGCCATATTTCTTTTTTCAAAAATCACTTTCCTACTACTTGACATTTATAAGGTTTTGATGCAAATAAATTACCTGGAATTGCTAAACAGACTAAAATTATCAGTAGTTTTTTATCTAAACAATTAAAGATAGACATTTTAAACTGGACGATGATAATAAATATTATATGCAACAAATTATTACATAATATCATTAAACCAGTACATTGTAGATAAGAGCTTATTTTCGTCTAGTGAAGCTGTTAATCTAACACAGCCATATCGAGCATCAATTTTTCTGTATGGAAAAACAATTATCCAGATGTTAGCTTCACTAGCGATCGCCAACACTAGTATTCAGCAAAACCATCTGTAAGAATAATTTCATCTTTTTCCAACCATAAGTATCTTTGACCCGGAAAATATGTCAGATTACTGGAATAAGTACCAAACGTCTGACAGGAAAATCATACTAATGAGAACTTGGGCTACTATTGCTGTGCTAGCTTCTTCTTGGCTAATATTTGGGGTTATATGTTCTGAGCCGATCGCCGCTACTTCGGGTGTAGCACAAAATGCCACACCATTTCCTACGCCAACAAGTCTGAAAAAGATTACTGTCAGCAACGCTGAGTTTGGGTTGAAGAGAGTTGACACCAAAGGTAACGTTACCATTTTCCAAACAACAAGAGTGCCACTTCAGCAGGGAAACGCCTACGGATGGCGGATTAAACTCAAAGACTACCAAGGTGAAGTAAAATGGCGCGAAGTATTGCGTTTACCAAAAGCTCCAGAAACTTGGGGAACAGATCGCGGTGAAGACTTCTCAATGTCACCAGACGGGATGACATCTGTGACACGGCGCACACAGTCAGCTCCAGAGGGTGTAATTGAGAATTTTTGGACGATTACCCCTGGCGATCCTGTTGGTAAGCATAGGATAGAAGTCTATATTGATGACCGTTTGATAAGTACTTTCGAGTTTGAAATTATCCCAGTGAAGTAAGTGTAAGCTTTTCCACATTTAACTTGCATAATTGAGGCGCTCATGTTGCCCATCCCACAAAGTTTGATTTAATTCGATTATGTGAATTAAGTGTTTTTCAGCTAAAAAGAAGAGGCTTGCTCTGAGAAGATGTTTTAAAAATCCTCTTATCGGTATCAAAAGTTCTAGATCCCTCTAAATCCCTCTTTTTAAGGGGGACTTTGATTCCGGTTCCACCCTAACTCTAGGGCTGAAGCCCTAACTACAAACCTTTAAACTAATAATTGATATTTCTCTTGAGCTAGATTGTAAAGAGGTCGCCAAACTAAATGATTGGTCAACACTACTAACAGAGACATGATCGCTGTCGAAGCTAATAATAGTGAGAAATTGCCTGTCGCGGTGGCGTAAGAAATCGTTGCCCCTAATCCAGAAGTACTAATTACTCGCCCTTGAAATGTAACGTACTCACTTACGATACTGGCATTCCAAGCACCACCAACGGCGCTAATAATTCCTGTAATTAGGTAGGGGAAGATTGCAGGTAAAATTAAGGTTCGCCAACGTTGCAAACGTGAGAGTTTATACACCGAAGCTGCTTCGATCAGGTCTGAGGGAATCGACTGTGCCCCAGCAATGACATTAAACAGGATATACCACATTGTCCCTAGCATCATCAGAGCGATCGCACCAATCTGCAAACCGCCGGCGATGCGGGTTAAACCTAGCAGCAGCACTGGAAATAAGGCTGTTGCTGGCACAGAAGCGGCGATTTGTACCAATGGTTGCAATACTTGAGCCAACCGTCGATTGCGACCAATTGCTACTCCCACAGGTACAGTCCACAACAATGATAATATCAAAGCGATTATCACCCGCAACGCCGTTAACATAGCGCCTTTTATCACCTGTTGCCAATCATCCCAGCCTAGAGTCCGTAATAGTAGTACGGCTTCCCAAGTACCCCACAGGACAATTAAGCTGAAGCCACTAACAAATATCCAATTTAAAAAACTCGGCAAGTTGAGGTTGCCTTTGGCATTTATAGGTACTGAACGCACGGGAAACGACCGAATTAAACTGTCGTCTAAAACTGTTTGTAATGGCTGAAAAACGCGATCGCTAATTGCGCGTAAAGTAGGCGATCGCCTGAAAGTATCCAATATCCACGATTGGGGTGCATTTTCAGTTTCAATCATCTCTAACTTAAATCTTTCTGCCCAAGCAATCAGTGGCCGCCACACAAAAAAATCAGTTGCCACAATGATCGCAATCAGTAACACCAAGCCCCAAAATATCGCTTTAAAGTCTCCTTTGTTGGCTGCTGTGCCTAAAAAAGAGCCTAATCCTGGTAAACGAAAATCTTGATTCCCCAAAGTAAATGACTCAATGGCAATTAAAAAAAACCAACCTCCAGCCACCGACATTACACTATTCCATACCAAACCAATCACACCAGATGGTAACTCTAATGTCCAAAAGCGTTGCCAAGGATTAAGGCGGTAAACCCTTGATGTTTCTAGTAATTCTTGCGGAATACTTTGAAGAGATTGGTAAAAACTAAAAGTCATATTCCAGGTCATACCAGTAAAAATTAGCAAAATTGCTGCTAGTTCTACACCAATTCTCTGACCTGGAAACAGGGAAATCAAAGCTAGTACCACACCTGGTAAAAAAGACAATACTGGAATCGATTGCAGAATATCCAACATCGGAATTAAAATCCGTTCTGCAATTCGAGAGCGATAAGCAGTATAAGCATACAAGAGGGTAAAAATTAGGGAGAAAAAGTAAGCCAGTCCCATGCGAATCAACGTTTGGGCTGTATATCCTGGCAAAGCATTGATATTTGTAGAAATTGTGAGTTCAGGTTCAAAAGTACCGGTAAATTTAGAAGCAGTTCTAATAATTGCCACAATGAAAGATAAAATTACCAGAATCAGCAATCCATCTTGCCAAGTCCAATTGCTACGTCCTAGAGTTTTATTAGCAGGAGTAAGAGGTCGAGTCATAGCAGTTTTCTTTTGCTGTGAAGTACAAATAGCGAGGGGTTTTGAGGCAGGAGGCAGGAGGCAGGAGGCAGGAAATAGAAACTCTATCTAATGCGTGATTCCTGCATTTGTATCTCATTTATTTGCAAAGTTCTGTAAGTAGAGAGTAGGGGCAGATCAGAGAAGAATAACAAATGACAAATGACAAATGACCAATGACTAATGACTAACAACAACTTGCTCTAAAAATATTTGTCCTGATGGCTCATCGTAGCCGTATATTTCGGCATAACGACCCCAATCTACGACGGTTTTTAATTGTCGTTCGGCTTCTTCTGGGCTAAAGTGACTTTCTAGGATATCTAATACCAGTTCTTCTGGAATGCGTTGATTATTTTTCGCTTCCAGAAGACGGTAAATTTGCTGTACCAAGCGAATATTAGCTAAGAGTTGCGATCGCATGATTTGTTTGCGTTCATCAATACCACCATTGATAAATTCCTGCCCGACTGGTTTCAAGCTAATATCGCCTTCTGCAAGTTCTACAAAATCCATTAATTTTGCAGCTTCTACAATGGGCAAAATATCATCTACTTCTAATTGCAATTCTTGGGCCAGGCGATATAAGTCTTTTTCTTGACGATCTTCTAAAAGTTCCAAAAGACCAGCAATGGAACCAGTTCGTACAGATGGTAAAGATTGATATTTTGCTGGTGGTGTTGCAGGTTCTACAGAGGTAGTCGTTGTTAGCTCAATTTTTTCTAATTCGGGGTTGGTGATGATTGTATAAACTCGATCTACCAAGGCTTGAAAAGTTGGATGTTTGCGATCGCGGTAATGGGGTAAAGTCACAGGTAAGTCAGCCCTAATTCTTCCCGGATTGCGTCCGAGAACAATAATTCGATCCGCCATAATTACCGCTTCTTCAATCCCGTGGGTGACAATGAGAATAGCTTGGGTGGGTATGCGGCGTTCTAACCATAAATCTAATAATTCAAACCGCAAGTTTTCTGCCGTTAGCACATCTAATGCCGAAAATGGCTCATCCATACATAATAGTTCTGGTTCTACAGCCAAAGCCCTAGCAAATCCAACTCGCTGACGCATTCCCCCAGAAAGTTCTTTGGGATAGGCATTTTCAAACCCATCCAAACCAATAATATCAATCATTCGTAGCGCCTTTTGCCGTCGAGAATCTGGCGCTTCTCCTTTTGCTTTTAAACCTAGTTCCACGTTCTCTAGTACAGTTAACCAAGGATAAAGGGCAAAACTTTGAAAAACAATTGCTACCCCAGGATTTAAACCAACTAGGGGACGGTTATGATATATGACTTCACCTTGACTGGGAGGAATTAACCCAGCAACTATCCGCATTAAAGTAGATTTGCCTGAACCCGAAGGCCCTAGCAATGCAACTATCTCCCCTGGACGTAACTCAAGGTTGATATTTTCCAGAATGACAATCTGTTGGCCGTTGGGCTGCTGATAAGATTTGCTGACATTTTTTAGGACGATCAGCTGTTCGGTTGCTGTTTTAAATACCATAACTCTTTCTTTAAGAAAATAACTAAATATAATCTCATGTTGAGGTTATTTTACAGTTAAAGCAGACTAAAAATATTTGATTCCGCTATTTGAACCGTACTGTAGCCTAACGAATCATTTGCATCGTCATAAAATTAGCTACAAGATGGCTAAATAACCCGCTAATACTAATAGGAGTCCGAAATCATAATTTGGAAAGAGTTTAATATGATTGTATATTGATTTAATGAAATGTTCTTTTTATTATTTGACTATTCTGATTCATAATTGATTACGATAAATCTATTAATTGCAGCAATATAATAATCGTCAACCAGAATATTAAAAGGAAGAAGTTACTATAAATTGTTCTATAGGACTCATGTTTGATTTCTGAAAACATTCAGTACAACTGAGAGAAGCTTCTTAACTATTGCCTATTGCCTATTGCCTCTTGCCTCTTGCCTCCAATTATGGCTATACCACCCTGCGCGAACAGAAATCAAAACGGATTACCATATTAGATATGTGCATTTGAGTAAATTGGAGTAATTGCAGATATTAAATAAAGAACCTCTATTATGGTGGTTACAATAGAAGCACCTTATATATTAGAGATATAAATCTGATTCTTGTTGGGTGGCGATTGTGAATACAGAGGAATTAAAAAGGCGTTTTGCCGCAGGGGAAAGATATTTTCCAGCCGTCAACTTGAGTAGAAACAGGCTGATTGGAGCTTATTTGCCTGGAATAAATCTATGGGGATCTGACTTGAGTGGAGCTAACCTAGCTAAAGCTAAACTCTGGGGAGCAGATTTGAGTAGAGCTAACTTAGCGAAAGCGAATTTGACTAGAGCTAATTTGAGCGGTGTCAAACTGAATGAAGCCAATCTCCGGGGAGCCAAACTCAACTATGCCAAGTTATATGGAGCGAATCTAACTGGCGCTTACTACGATGAAAGCACTCGGTTTTCTAGAGGTTTTGACCCCATTAGTAGAAATATGCGGAAGGTGTGAGTTCCACCAACCTCTCCCTGCTTTGAACTTTAGTTCAAGTCTATCCCTCTCTGAGTCGGCTGAGGTGTACATACAAGTCTTTAAGATTTGCCCCACAAGCTTTTCATCCCCCCAACCCCCTTAAAAAAAGGGGGCATGAACCTCTCAAAGTCCTCCAATTTATCGGAGGATTTAGGAGGATCTACTACATTTTGGTTTTGTAGAGAGATGTGTGTACACCGTAGCTCCGACTCGGTGAGGGACGGGTTTGTAAAGCAATTAGCATCTGAATGCTTAAAAACCGCAGAGACGCTGAGAGTGCAGAGGGAAAGGAAAGAGGGATAATTCCGATAAAAAAGGATTTGATATTACTAGATAGCAGTCAAAATGATGTTATTTCAAATAAGTGATGTTGATATATGTTGATGCGAGCCATCTGACATAGATGAGATCAACATTTGTTCAAAGACTTTGGAAAGAGCAGTTTGAAAACGCTGACGATGCTTGAGTTTGAAGAAAGGTCGAACTATTTCTGCGTAGGTGTAGCCCGCACTTCGGCTACGCTCAGTGACCGCCGTAGGCATCGTAGCGTTACCGTCTCTATTATCAATCACTCGAATTGCTCGTAGAGTTCCCAGTTGTATTTCTTTTTTTACCATCAACTCAGAAATTCCGATCGCACCGACACCATCTTCGATGGCTGCTTTTGTCATCTCTCCACTGTTGAATACTAAAATTACATCCAGTTCACTGAGATTGATTTCCCAATTTTGTAAGGCTTCCTCAAACCTTTGCTGGGTTCCAGAACCTGGTTCGCGCATCACCCAAGGGGTTTTAGTCAATTGACTTAAGTCAATTTCTCCCCACTCAAACCAAGGGTGTTTTCGACCTACTACTATTTGTAAGCGATCGCTGCCCACTATTTCATAGTCTAGAGTACTCTGGAGCGCTGGCTTCACATCTCCTTCTACCAAACCTAAATCAAACTGTCCTGTGGCCGTTCCTAGACAAATCTCTTCTGTATTGGCAAGGCTACAGTTAATTTGAATACCGGGATATCGGCTCTTAAACTCACTAATCTTACTTGGTAGCCAGTAGTTACCAATTGTCAGACTTGATCCTAATTTCAATTCACCCCGTTGCAGATTGTTCAATTCTCGCAATCCACGTTCAGTCAAGGAAACTTGATCGAGAATTTTCTGCGCTTCCACTTGCAGTAATTTACCCGCCTCAGCAATCTCGATATGGCGACCAATCCGATGGAATAGTTTCACACCATATTCTTGCTCTAAGTTGTGGATTGCTGCACTGACGGCAGGTTGTGTAATATAAAGCTCCTCTGCTGCGCGAGTAAAGTGTAAGTGCTGCGCCACAGCCAGAAAGATTTTTAGCTGCTCAAGGGTCATTCCTGCCATTTATGGTATCCCTACAACTTGGTGTCAAAGATTTAATCACTTTCATTTATCATTTTGACAAACAAAAGCATTTGATTCTATCGGTTAGTTTCACTAAAGTATAAATCAAAGCCTTTTACTTAGTCATTTGTCATTAGTCATTTGTTTTTTGTAAATGGCCAATGATTAATGCCCAATTGCCAAGCATCAAAATAAGGACTTCCAAAAATGAGCGGTTTAGTAACTGCAATTACCACAGGGATCACGGCATTCACTGCCACCAACATCGATGATATTGTGATTCTGACGTTGCTTTTTTCACAGATAAATAAAACGTTCCGCAGTCGTCACATCCTTGCTGGTCAGTATCTCGGCTTTGCTGCACTGATTGTTGCTAGCCTTCCTGGGTTTTTCGGTGGACTAATTATACCGCAGGACTGGATTAGACTACTTGGTTTAATGCCAATAATCATTGGTGTGAGTGGTTCACTAAAACGCGAAGAGGATTCACCAGAGGAAGGTGCAGAAGAAACCGAGCCATCTTGTCCCTCTATAGTTAAGAGTTTTTTCTCTCCCCAAACTTGCAACGTCGCTGCGATCGCCTTTGCCAATGGTAGTGATAATATCAGCGTCTACGTGCCTCTGTTTGCCAATTCGGAATTAGATAGTCTGCTGATTATACTCAGTGTATTCTTCGCCCTAGTGGGCGTATGGTGTTATACCGCTTATAAGTTGACCTACTTGCCTGCGATCGCACATTTTTTAACTGAAAATGGCAACACTTTTGTACCTTGTATCTTGATTGGTTTGGGCATGTTTATTGTCACAGAAAACGTTACCTGGACTCTTTTATCTGTAGTTTCTAGTTATATATTCTCATTAATCTTAGGTTTCAATACTCAATCTTCGAGTGAAGAACAAGAAAAGTTAAGTATCTAGAAAGATGTGCATCATGAATTTTCTTACGAAAATGAATTTAAAACTACAAAATATCTTCCCCATCAACAGGAATCAAAACATGAAAGTCTGGAAATCTCTTCTAATTGCCTTAATGATTTTCGCTAATCTAGCCTTCGCTCAACCTTCTTTTGCTGATAGACCAAAATTTAGCAAAAACCCTGATTATATCGAAGTCACTAAAGCTCTTAACGAACTGTCTAAAACAAAAGATGCTCAAACTCAAGTTCAAGGTCTGACACCAGAAGAAATTCAAAAGAGAGCCGAGGAATTAACACTGCAAAAATATGCTTTAGAGACGGGAATTAACTGGGGGAAATGCGAAAACCAAACAGGTAATACCATAGCAGTATACGGTAAAAGACCAAATGATGAAGACAATGAAGATGCCGTATACGACAATGGTCTGTATTTTCTAGCTAATGGTCAGTCAACTAAAGATAACTGGGATTGTGATGGCATCTATCTACCGAATGATATTAAGGTAGCAAACTTTACTTCTAGTCCGAATGGGCAAGGTGAAGAATTGACAGGACCTGTGGCTCTGAAAATCCTTGATGGAACTCAGTTGGTGATTAAGACAAATCCAGATAGTGGTGCGATTGAATTGAATGTTCCGACTGTAAAAGTTCTTAACAGCAATAAGGCTAACTGGTTTATCCCAGATATATCGCAGGCTATCATCGATACACGAGTTCCTAATGCGCCTACCAAGAAGTCTTGAAATAGAACTGCATAGTCTATTTTTGAAGGATTGTTCTCAATTTCAATAGCATAACTAACAGCCAACATTAGAGAAAAAACCTGACTTGCACTGGTGAAAAATCTCTCTGATTCTTGGCTGTTTTTTTATGAACCCTTATTACTTATACCAATTCAATTAATGATTGCAACACATCTTTGGGTAAAGACGCGATGAATCGTGTCTCTACAAATGGTCTATTTATCGCATTCTTTTTTCAAATTGGTATTAGAGCGGCTCTATACTATCAATTCCGAGTTTCGAATTCTTCCATTAGGCTTGTTTTATTTCGATATCTGCATTAAAAAATTTTTGAAAAAAAATGTACAATCATAATAAGCATATTTCAGTAGCGCAACTATTGCGCTGGGTGCAAGTCATCTGGAAAGAGATTTCCTACTACCTCCGCATTTTTTTGAGAAGAGCCGCTTTGGGGATAAGGGTGTTATTGATGCAATTAAAATTGAAATCCGCAGAAGAAGATAAAGATCAAAAAAAGCCAGGACGACTCAATCCTTCTCGAATCCGAGATCACTTGGCAAATGAGCGTACCTACCTGGCTTGGATGCGGACAGGGATTGCTCTTTTAGGTTTTGGTGTTGTAATTGTGCGTTTGCGTGCCTTCCATGTACCTTTAGTACCCCGTCCCGGCAACGGCTGGAAGTTAGGTTTAGTCTTTTCGCTGGTGGGTTTGATTACAGTGTGGCTCTCAACCAGTCACTATTTCGCTGTCCGTCGTGATATCGAAGAAGATACTTATGAACCGACAGACAGATGGGTGTTACTTTTCAGTCTCGCTGTGATGATTCTCGGAACTGGGGTAATCTATTTTGTTTTTACAAGTTCTTTAGATCCATCAAGTCCACTTATCCCGGAATGATGACTAAGTAGATAGGCAGACTTAATGCCTAGCTACTTATTTTCAAAACCGCACTTTGTACATTTGGAATAATTCCCCTGATTTTTGCGTGACTATTTTAGCGCCAGCAGCCTTAATAGCTTTTTCCCAGCCAGCTACAGGCTCTAAAAACACCTCAGCCCCTAAATAGGTTTCTAAAACTGCCCAATCTTCTGCTAAAGGTTGTTCTGGATTAAGGATGTCAAACACAAAATGCCCACCTGGTTTTAAGACTCGCTTAACTTCTGCCAGTACTGCATTCCAATATTCCAGTGGAAAATAACAGCTAAATCCTGTGGCGATCGCTAGATCAAACTGCTCTGGTGAATAGTTCAACTGATGGGCTGCTCCCAACTCAACACCTTTGAACAGCTTAGAATTCAACTGTGGCCCACGAGAGTTAAGGGTGTCGCGTGCCACATTACTAATTTCTTGCCCATGAAAAAATGCTTGCCAATCCCGCCAAGGATAGATTAAGAAGCTGATACCACAGCCAATATCTAAACAGTGCTGGTTTTTTTGAGGTTGAGCAATTTCCCAAAAAGGGGAAGCAATTCTCCCTGAAAAACTACCTCCAATCCACTCACGGAATATCGGCATCGCCTGGACTTCAGTTGGGAGTTCAAAGGTTTCACGTTGATACTCTCGGTTAAAGCGATAGGCTATTTGGCCTAATCTTTCGTCCCAGTTGCTTGATTTGGCTGAAGTAAAGAGATTTTGGAACTGCGAATCAGACTTTTTGGACATTAGATTTTTGCTACTCTTTCTAAGAATTGTAGTCAAATTTGTTTTGCGATCGCCTCCGGTGGGCGGGTACGCCATCGCCTACGGCAGGCGGATACGCCATCGCATACCCATCAAATCTCCTACTGCGGTTTGTCCTAAGTCGTCATTGGTCATTAGTAGCAATGACTAATGACTAATGACTAATGACTGCTATTCAACTTTTTCATACCAGATACCTACTTTCTCAAAAGCACCATAAGCAAGCTTGAGAAAATTCACGACTCTCTGTTTCCCAATTATCCCAAATTCTTTATACTCTCTAGCCTCTGCAAAAGTCAGGCGATTTTGGTCAATTATGTTTCTTTCTCTGTATGCTAACTTCGGAAAATCTATAACTTTTATCTGATATTTATTTACTATGTTCTGAAAGTTGGAGTCTGACTCTAGATGCTCCCAATCATCACACAGCCCCAAATTCCTCACCAGAATATGAGGGATTTTTTCACCGTAAGTATTCACTGACTGAGTAAACAGGTTGATGCTGTCATATCCTCCTGTCGATATAAACCATTTACAAAACATCACTCCCTGCGAACTTCCTAGTTCAAGTAATTGATTAGATTCAATCCACCCTTGCACTGCTCTATGCGATTGTGCGGCTAAATTCACAATTACTGGCCTCTCTATGGCCCACTCGAATATTCTATCTGCCTTATTTGCCTGTCGTTCGTTCTCACTAAACACAGCATACTTACATATTTCCTTATATACCCCTGCCACATCTGGATTCGATCTATCTGTCTCCACTGGTACAAATGGGATTCTCTTATCCAGACAATACTGAATCATTGTCCTGGCAAAGAGAGATTTTCCTACCCCGCCTTTTTCACCATCCACAAAATGAATCGTCGGCATTACAGCCACCTCTAATACTTATTAAAGCCTGATACATCTTTCCCAAAATAAGAACTTTTTGGCCGTTGCCGCCTAGTTGTTTTGGTGGTTTTATGAGAAAGTATAACCGTGATTTGGATATATTCCAACAGTCTCATTTTACACAGGTAAAGTCCGCACTTCGGCAGGCTCAGTGACCATCTGCGCGGACTAAGACAAAACAAGGGGCTTAAGCCTCTTGTTGTAAGTTGATTGAGAACTAAAAACCGAAAATTTAGGTTTTCAGACATTCTTTACAACAAGAATTAGGAATTTTGAGAAGAAATTGCCAAGGGAAGTTGTTTAAAATAAGCCTGGAGTTACTTGCAGATCAACACTATGGCGGAAATTCAGTTAGCGATTGAGGGTGAAGATGCGATGCCTACGGCGGGCTACGCCTACGCAGCAACAGAAGTACTTTTGGCAATTCCTGGTATATCTGGTAACTATGCAGTGAGTTCAGATGCACCGGAAAGAGAAGGAATAACAGCAACAGTTGCTACCATCGTTGGTATTGTTGGGGGTGCGATCGCTATTGCTGAACAAATCCGCAAGTGATATCAGGAGTATAAAGCCAAACAGTCTGGTAAAAGAATTGAAAAGGTGTTGATTGTCGGGCGCAATGGTAGGCGACTTCTTTTAGAGGATGCAACCCTGGAAGAGATTCGCCAAATTTTAGAATCGTAGAGATGCGATTAATCGCGTCTGTTGTTACGGAATTGGGGGTGGTAGACTTGGGGTAAATACTGAAGTCTCAGGATTCAGAACGTGCAAACGCTCCACCTCGACCTTAAGCCAGTTGATGATAATTACGTAGAGTTACGTTACTTTGTTGATAATCCTAACCAGTATGAGAAGCGATCGCTCTGTTTAACAGAAATCGCCGACTTGATTAAGTTGGCTGAGAGAGATTATTACGTTTCGTTTTTCCCAGAGGATTATACGGTAACTGGGCGGCGGTTGTATAACTGGTTGGATGGGAGCGATCGCTGGCTACAACCCTTGCTAGATAAGTATCGGCGGGAGGGGATTGTGTTAGCGATCGCTACATCTGAAAAACTTGCTCATCTGCCTTGGGAAGTGTTGCACGATGGCAATGGTTTTTTAGTGCAGCGTGTCCCGGCTATTGTTCCGGTGCGGTGGGTATCGGATAGCACGGTAAAAAAATTGACCATTGACGGGGAAGCAGAAAACCGGGCGCTGCAAGTTTTGTTTATGGCGACTTCGCCGTTGAATGTCGAGCCTGTGCTGGATTTTGAGGGGGAGGAAGCACGGATTTTGGAGGCGACAAAGCGGCAACCTTTAGCGCTGACGGTGGAAGAAAGCGGCTGTTTGTCGGAGTTGGGTTATTTAGTCGATGGTTACGGCAAAGATTATTTTGATGTTTTACACCTGACGGGTCATGCTACTTTTCAAGATGGGCAACCGCGCTTTATTACAGAAACCGCAACAGGTGAAGCTTTCTATGCGAGTGCTGGGGATATTGCCCAAGAATTACAATTTCAACTGCCTAAACTCATTTTCCTCTCTGGTTGTCGCACTGGGCAAGCTGGCAATTCGGGATCTGTGCCGTCAATGGCAGAAGAGTTGCTCAAATCAGGAGCAAAAGCGGTTTTGGGTTGGGGTCAAAAGGTTTTAGATGCCGATGCGACAGCCGCAGCAGCCGCATTATATGAGGAATTATCAGCCGGAAAGCAGATCGCTGAGGCTGTGGCTTGTACTTATCAAGCATTAATTAAGAACAACGCGTGGGATTGGCATTTGTTGCGGCTGTATGCAGCAGGTAATTTACCAAGTTCATTAGTCACACCCAGAGGAAAACCTGGACGGAAACCAGCACCACCGCTTTCTGTTTCTACCCAGTTTTTAGATGCCGCAGGTAAAGTCAAAGTCCCGACGCGGGAAAGTTTTGTTGGTCGTCGCCGCCAATTGCAAAGTTGTTTGCGAGTGCTGAGTCAATCAACCGATGAGGTTGGGGTGTTGATTCATGGCATGGGCGGTTTGGGTAAAAGTAGTTTAGCAGCTAGGCTGTGCGACAGACTGCCGAATTTTGAGCGTGTTGTCTGGGTGGGAAGAATCGATGAAGCGAGTTTGGTGAGTCGTTTGGCGGAAAAGTTGGATGACAACGAACAACGCAAAAGCCTACAAAATTATGATGAAGAATTGAGATTTCGGCTGCGGCGAGTTTTCCAGGATTTGCATGAGCAAGCAAAGCCGTTTTTGTTGGTGCTGGATGACTTTGAAGTGAATTTAGAGACCTCTCCCCCAACCCCTCTCCGAGGCGGAGAGGGGAGTCCAGTTCCCCCCTTCCCTAGCAGGGAAGGGGGGTTAGGGGGGTTAGGTCGCTTGCAAACGGAAGCAGCAGAGGTAATGAAGGCTTTAGTTTGGGCAATTAAAGAAAATTACACTTCCCATCGCATCATTATTACTTGCCGTTACGATTTTGAATTTACTCTGTTGCAGTATTTCCACAAGCAGCCGTTGGATGCACTGCAAGGTGCAGATTTGCAAAAAAAGTTTAATCGCCTCACAGCCTTTAGTGCTAAATCTCAGGTGGATGAGGCGTTAAAATCGCAGGCGCAGAAGTTGGCGGATGGTAATCCCCGCTTGCTGGAATGGTTGGATAAGATTCTGCAAAATACAACTGTTGATGTGGCAGCAATTTTGAATCGGTTGGCAGCAGATCCGGTGGAGTTGCGAGAGCAAGTTTTGGCAGAGGCGCTGCTGCAACAGATGGATTCAACTATGCGGGAGATGTTGGCGCGGGGTTTGGTGTTTGAGTTGCCAATACCAAGGGAAGCTTTAGCCGCAGTTTGTGACACTATCCCCAATTTGGAAGATTATATTAGTCGGGCGGTGGCGTTGGGGCTGTTGGAAGTGAGTCATGATGAGGCGTTACGAGTGCCGCGCATTTTGCCAGTGCAGTTACCAGAAGATGGGGAAGCTTTGCATAAGCAGGCGGCTGAGGTGCTGTATCGTCTGTGGTGGGAAGAGGTGAAAACAGAAATTGAGGAACAACGCTTAGAAATTCATCGGTTGGCGTTCCGAGGAAAGGTAAACAAGATTACTGTAGAAATTGCAGGGAAACTTGCAAGAAGTTGGAAAAGTCAAAGCCGATTTCGAGAAGCTGTTCAATTATGCAAATCAACTTTAGAACTTGCTGAAGATTATTTAGTCTTACACGAGTTAGCTCGCTCTGAACAAGAATTAGGTGATGTAAATAAAGCTCAAACGCATTATCAACAAGCGTTAGATAACTGTCCAGCAGAAGACGAAGAAGAAAAAGCAGCAATTATTCACAACTTGGGAATACTCAAAGCCAATAGCGGAGAAATAGAAGAAGCGATCGCCCTTTATCAACAATCCCTCGCTATCACTGAACAAATCGGCAATGTCCAAACTCAGGCGGCGACGTTGCACTGTTTGGGAATACTCAAAGCCAATAGCGGAGAAATAGAAGAAGCGATCGCCCTTTATCAACAATCCCTCGCTATCACTGAACAAATCGGCGATGTCCAAGGTAAGGCGGCGACGTTGCACTGTTTGGGAATGCTCAAAGCCAATAGGGGAGAAATAGAAGAAGCGATCGCCCTTTATCAACAATCCCTTGCTATCGAAGAACAAATCGGCAATGTCCAAGGTCAGGCGGCGACGTTGCACGAAATGGGAGTACTCAAAGCCAATAGGGGAGAAATAGAAGAAGCGATCGCCCTTTATCAACAATCCCTCGCTATCACTGAACAAATCGACCATGTCCAAACTCAGGCGGCGACGTTGCACGAAATGGGAGTACTCAAAGCCAATAGGGGAGAAATAGAAGAAGCGATCGCCCTTTATCAACAATCCCTTGCTATCGAAGAACAAATCGGCAATGTCCAAGGTCAGGCGGCGACGTTGCACGAAATGGGAGTACTCAAAGCCAATAGGGGAGAAATAGAAGAAGCGATCGCCCTTTATCAACAATCCCTCGCTATCAAAGAACAAATCGGCGATGTCCAAGGTCAGGCGGCGACGTTGCACGAAATGGGAGTACTCAAAGCCAATAGGGGAGAAATAGAAGAAGCGATCGCCCTTTATCAACAATCCCTCGCTATCAAAGAACAAATCGGCGATGTCAAAACTCAGGCGGCGACGTTTCACCAACTGGGAATACTCAAAGCCGATAGCGGAGAAATAGAAGAAGCGATCGCCCTTTATCAACAATCCCTCGCTATCACTGAACAAATCGGCAATGTCCAAACTCAGGCGGCGACGTTGCACTGTTTGGGAATACTCAAAGCCAATAGCGGAGAAATAGAAGAAGCGATCGCCCTTTATCAACAATCCCTCGCTATCACTGAACAAATCGGCGATGTCCAAACTCAGGCTATGACTTTGTGGTGGTTAGGACATATAGCAGAACAACAGGGAAATTATAATCAAGCACTAGATTATTTGCAGCCAGCCTTGGAGATATTGCAGCGTATCCAATCTCCTGATGCTGAGGAAGTTAGGCAAATGGTAGCGAGGTGCAAGATTTAATTCGTAATTCGTAATTCGTAGTACCCTACGGGAAGCAAGCTACGTAATTGGGAAAGTCGGAATTTAATTTGGCTTTGCGGGTTGGCAGCGATCGCCTATTTTGAAGAATTCCTGTAAGCGATCGCCTATTTTGCGTTAAGTTGATTTATCCACGAGTCTTTGAACTCCATTAATGAGCCTTTGATACTCATTAAAGAGGTTCTGAACTCCATTAATGAGTCTTTGATACTCATTAAAGAGGTTCTGAACTCCATTAATGAGCCTTTGAGCTTCATTAAAGAGTCTTTGAACTTCATTAATGAGCCTTTGATACTCATTAAAGAGGTTCTGAACTCCATTAATGAGTCTTTGATACTCGTTCAGCAGTTTTTTAGACTTGTGGCTTAGTTGTTGGAGATTGCGATCGCCATAATTCACCCCGAAGCACATCCTAAACCAAAGAATCTGGATTTACACCAAGCACTCTGAGACGTTCTGCTAGCATTTCCAGGATATTCTTTGCCTTCACGGAACCCGCAAACATACTTAACTAGTAAACGTAATATTTTGAGTAAAAGGCTCATTTAGATGAGCCTTTTAGGTGATTTCTCACAAAGAATATACCCAGGTTGACGAGTTTCGACTTCTCTGCGAGACGCTACGCGAACGCTCAACTCTCGATTCCTTAGTTGGTTGAGCGGAGTCGAAACCAACGGCGACAGTAGATTTATTAACGGAAATTGCCTTAACAGAGAAAGGAGATATTAGCCTAAATCGAAAAGCAAGATTTCGCCGCCGATGTTGGTGCTAATTTCTAGCTGTTCTTCGCCATTGATTTGCACACCATCGCCGGCTCTGAGTTCTTCTCCATTTAAATCGACTATACCTTGGGCTACTTGTAACCAGGCATAGCGATCGCTTTTGACTTGATAATTAACAACATCACCTGACTCTAAAACAGATGTATATAGCTCAACATCTTGGTGAATTGTTACAGCACCATCGCGCCCATCTTTAGAGGCAATTAAGCGGAGTTTACCGCGCTTTTCTTCGAGAGGAAAAGCTTTTTGTTCGTATCTTGGCGTTATTCCTTCTCGATCGGGAAGAATCCAGATTTGCAGTAAGTGCAGTGGTTCAGTTGGTGAAGGATTAAATTCGCTGTGGCTGATTCCAGTTCCAGCACTCATAATTTGGGCATCACCGGGGCGAATTACCGAACCAGTCCCCAAGCTGTCTTTATGCTCTACAGCACCTTCTAACACATAAGTGAGGATTTCCATGTCACGATGACTGTGGGTAGGGAATCCTGCACCGGGAGCGATGCGATCGTCGTTAATCACGCGCAGAGAGCGAAATCCCATACGGTTGGGATCGTAAAAACTACCGAAAGAAAATGTGTGATAGCTATCGAGCCAGCCCATTTTCGCGTGACCACGGGCATTGCGATCGTGAATTAAGTGGGTAATTGTATTTTGAGACATAAATCTACCTCTTTGTTAATGAGTATTTAGTTAGGAACGACTCAATTTTGGATTTTAGATTTTAGACTTTCCTGCGGAACGCTACGCGTAGCTTGCTTCCCCGCAGGGATACGCTCAGTGAACTATTTTAAATTGCAGGAAAAATCTAAAGTTGGTATTTGAAATCAAAATCGAATTAGCATACTTTTTCACTCACCTAATAACTTCTTCAAGTTTAAGTATTAATTTTGATGGATGACTTGTTGAAGATATTGGTGAATTTCTTGACTTCCTTTTGAACTATTTCAATAGTAAGGTATATACATATAAATGAAAAGTACGCACTTAAAAGTGACGTACTTACCAAAAAGATACTATTAGATTTAAGAAAGACTACTTTTCTCAGAAGTGCTTATTTTACAGCAGCAGGAATCTTTTGAGTTTTAGTAGTACCAGCGTTACCATTCTCTTCTTTGATTTCTGCTATTTGTAGATGAGCTTCTAAGAACCAGAGTCGTTTGTCAATGGTACGAGAAATTTCGGTGTAAAGATCGGCAGTATCGAGGTCGTCTAATTCATCAGTTTTTGCGATCGCTTCTCTAATATGTTTCGCATAGAGTGCAAAGCGATCTGCTAAGGCTGTCACATGATCTTTACCATCCAAAATATCTAAGGGATATTCTGGCAGAATTGAATTACTAGCTGCGGCGCGGGCTGTTCCGAAAGCGTATCCGCCTAAAGCTGTGACGCGTTCAGCTACTAAATCGATGTATCCTTCCAATTCCCCAGCAAGTTCATCAAATAATAGATGTAGCTGATAGAAGTCAGTTCCTTTAACATTCCAATGCGCTTGCTTTGCTTGGGTTTTTAAATCCGAAGTAGCTGCTAAGGTTTGGTTGAGAAGTACCACGATTTGAACTCTCGCTTTGGCGGGAATGTCAATACGGGTAGGGTAAAGACGTGATGCAATGCTGTTGTCGCTCATGGGTCTACGTTGTTAATGCCTTTTAAATCTAACTTTACAGATATTGGCTGGTTGTGCGAAACTCTCTGACGATGGATTGTATTAATGCCTGAATGTGTTACTGTTTAAGGCTTTATACCATTTGGAATTTTAGATTGGTCAAGTTAAAAATGACATTTAGATGTGATGGTTTTCTATGGTATTAAATGTACCACCAAAAAGCCGATCGCGAATTACATCATTCTGCAAAAAGTCATGGGGAAAACCCAGTTCAATTTTGCTAATTTCATCTAAGCGTTGCAAATGTTCTGGCGAGAGGCTGACTTCTATTGAAGCTAAGTTATCTTGAAACTGCGTTAATTTACGTGCCCCAATTATGGGAATAATCACACCACTTTGAGCTAGTAACCAAGCTAATGCTACCTGTGAGGGTGTATGGCCAATTTCTGCTGCAACTTCACTAACAACTTGAGCGATCGCTAAATTCCGTTCTGAAATACTTCCTAACGCTGCATTTGTTAATCGGCCTTGTTCATCGCCTGCTTGAGGAGGTTGATTATATTTACCTGTTAGCACACCACCACCCAAGGGCGACCAAGGTGTCACCGCCAAATCAAAAGCTTTAGCCATCGGTAGCAAATCACGCTCTGGTGTTCGCTGAATTAAACTATACTCAATTTGCAGCGCGACAAACTGCGTCCATCCTTGGAACTGTGCAATGGTATTTGCTTGAGAAACGATCCAAGCGGGTGCGTCAGAAATGCCAATGTAAAGTACTTTACCTTGACGGACTACATCATCAAGCGATCGCAAGACTTCTTCAATAGGTGTTGTAAAATCCCAAGCGTGTAACCAAAATAAATCAATGTAATCGGTGTTCAGCCGTTTCAGGCTACCTTCCAAAGACTGAATTAAATTCTTGCGATGGTTTCCACTGGCGTTAGGGTCGCCCTTTTTGTTATTCATCTGCAAGGGAAAGGAATATTTTGTCGCAACTACAAAGCGTTCTCGTTCTTTTGCGATTAACTCACCAACAATTTTTTCACTACTACCATCGGTATAACCGTTGGCGGTATCAATGAAATTTCCCCCTGCTTCTGTATATGTATCAAAGATTTTACGACTTTCGTCAACAGATGCACCCCAACCCCAATCTTCACCAAAGGTCATGGTTCCCAAGGAGAGTTCAGAGACTCTTAATCCGCTTTTGCCTAAGAGTTTGTATCTCATGAATATTTTCTCTTTAACGAAAAAACAACGCGAATACCATTCCAAAGGCATGATAACAAAGTTGTCATTTGTCCTACCCTGCGGGAAGCCGCAAAAGCGTCTATGTCATTGCTCATTAGTAAGGGCTTAAAGCCTCTTTACGTTTTGTAATATACTTGGGTTTTTTTGCGCTAACTTAACTTTAGCGAAGCAAGAGCGATCGCTTGCATTATGAATGCGCTAGCCCGCTTTGTGAATGCGATCGCTTGCATTATGAATGCATTAGCCCGCTTTGTGAATGCGATCGCTTGCATTATGAATGCATTAGCCCGCTTTGTGAATGCGATCGCTTGCATTGTGAATGCACTAGCCCGCTTTGTAAATGCAATGTACTTTGCAACGGTAGTCGCTACAATAAATCTAAGTCAAGTCAAAATAAGACATAATGACCTACACTTCATCCAAAGTACTGACTTTTGAAGAATTTATAGCTCAATATGGTGATAATACACGCTACGAATTAATCGATGGACAGCTAAGAGATATGGAACCTACAGGACTACATGAAGCTGTTGCAGGTAGTATTGCTGGTAGAATCTATGTCGAAATTTTTAATTCTAATTTTAACTGGCTAATCCCAAAAACCTGTCTTATTAAACCACCTGCTGCTGAAGCCACAGCACTGCGTCCTGATGTAATTGTTTTAGATAAAGCTGAACTTAGTAAAGAACCGCTATGGTCAAAAGAACCTATTATTTGTAACGGCAGTACAATCAAACTTGTTGCTGAAGTTGTTAGCACTAACTGGCAAGATGATTATGCCAGGAAAGTAGAAGAATACGCTTTTCTTAATATTCCAGAATACTGGATTGTTGACTTTCGTGGCTTAGGTGGCTTGCAATTTATCGGCAATCCTAAACAACCCACCTTTACCGTTTGTCAGTTAGTCAACGGTGTTTACCAGCAACAACAATATCATTTAGGAGATACTATTTCTTCTGAGCTATTGCCAAATTTACAACTTAAGCTTGACGATATCATGCCTATTTAACAACTTAAATTTTGTTTTGGCTGAAGTGAATCGCATTATCTTACTGAGGCAAGAGCGATCGCTATAGTTTTCTACGCTAGAATAATTATTTTTATGAACTACTACGTAATCTACGACGGAAATTGTAATCTCTGCGTTACTTTAGTGCAATTGCTAGAAACCTTAGACAAGGGAAAGTTATTTCGCTACGCTCCCATGCAAGATGAGCAGACACTTTTACAGTGGGGAATTACAGCCCAAGATTGTGAACAGGGGATGATTTTAATTGATGGCAATGAACCTCAGAGACGTTGGCAAGGTAGTAACGCAGCTGAAGAAATTGGGCGATTATTGCCAGTAGGAAGTGTATTTGTAGACGCTTATCGAGCCTTACCGGGGATGAAATGGGCAGGCGATCGCTTTTACGAACAAATCCGCGATAATCGCTACACCATATTTGGTAAGCGTTCTAATACTTATGAATCGTCTTACTGCGTAGATGGTAGCTGCAAACCAATTTAAACCACGGCAAGCAAGAGACGCGATAAATCGCCGTCTCTACAATAATCAGCCTTTTGTAGAGACGGCGATTCATCGCGGTTTTGTGATAATTCATCGCGTCTTTGCAATCTAAAATTTTCATCAAAAAACCTTAACCGAACCGTATTGCCCCGCCTCCTTCGCAACTAAATTTGTCATTAGACAGAATTTATTCTGTAAAAAATCCGCCTCCAGGTGCTAGCAAAAAGTCTGGTAGACGAACCATTATGCTATCTGGCGTGTTTGTAAACATTGTGCAATCAATGACATGCGATCGCCTACGGCGGGCGGGTACGCCATCGCACGACAATTCGGCACAACATACTGACGGGAGGGATACTGCGTGAGAATTGGTGCTAACTACTTGGGTAATGGAGAATGTGAATTTACAGTTTGGTCGCCGCTATTAGATAGCGTCACTGTAAAAACTTTGACACCACAGGAGCAGGTTATTCCCCTCAAGCCTCAGTCTGAGGGATACTGGCACGCGAAAGTGAATGATGTGTATCCAGGCACGCTTTATCGGTATGTTTTGAATGGTCAAGACGCTTTTGCCGATCCTGCGTCGCAGTATCAACCGGAAGGAGTGCATGGCCCGTCTCAAATTGTCGATCATCAGTTTGAGTGGACAGATGAAGAGTGGACTGGTATCCCTGTGGAGTCGATGATTTTCTACGAACTGCATGTTGGGACATTCACACCTGAAGGAACTTTCACCGCCATCATTTCTCGTCTACCGGAACTTAGGGAACTGGGAATTAATGCGATAGAAATCATGCCTATTGCTCAGTTTCCGGGAGACACCCATATTGAAGCGTCTCTGGCATATCGCAACTGGGGCTATGATGGCGTTTACCCTTATGCCGTTCAAAATTCTTATGGTAGCCCAGCCGAACTGAAGCAACTGGTAAATGCTTGCCATCAAAATAATATCGCTGTGGTGTTGGATGTGGTGTATAACCACTTTGGGCCAGAAGGCAACTATATGAGTCAGTTCGCCCCCTACTTCACTAAAACCTATAAAACCCCTTGGGGCGAAGCGCTGAATTTCGATGATGCCCATAGTCAGGGTGTGCGAAATTATTTTATTGAAAATGCGCTTTACTGGTTGCGCGAGTTCCACATTGACGCATTGCGGCTTGATGCTATTCAAGCAATTTATGATTTGGGGGCGAAGCATTTCTTGTGGGAACTGGCGGAAGCAGTTCATCATTTCTCACAACAAGGGCAAAAATGGAAACGCCATTTAATTGCCGAAAGTGACTTGAATAATCCGCAAATCATTCGTCCAGCAGAATTGGGTGGATATGGTCTTGATGCCCAATGGAGCGATGATTTTCACCATTCATTGCACGCACTCTTGACAGGCGATCGCCAAGGATATTATCAAGATTTTGGGCAAACTGCTCAGTTGGCAAAAGCTTATGAAGATACTTTTGTCTACGATTGGAAGTACGCACCACACCGCAAGCGATTTCATGGTATATCTTGCCGCGATCGCAATTTATCACAGTTTGCAATCTGCATTCAGAATCACGATCAAATCGGCAATCAAATGAAAGGAGAACGCCTCACTCAGAGGATCTCTTTTGAAGGATTGAAGTTAGCTGCTGGTGCTGTGCTGCTTTCGCCTAATTTACCCCTGTTATTTATGGGTGAGGAATATGGAGAAACTGCACCCTTCATTTATTTTGTCAGTCACTCCGATCCCGATTTAATTCAAGCAGTTCGAGCCGGACGCAAACAAGAATTTGAAGCATTCCACTATGCAGACGATCCCCCAGATCCCGAATCGGCAGAAACTTTCCTAAAGTCTAAACTCAATTGGCAATTACGTCATGAAGGAAATCATAAAGTTCTGTGGGATTGGTATCGTCAGTTAATTAATTTACGCAAGACGCATCCAGCACTTTTAAATCAAGACCGCAATTTCATCGAAGCAACTAGCGATGAAGACAAACAGGTGGTTATTGTACGTCGTTGGTGCGAATCAAGTGAACTAATATTTGTGATGAATTTCAATTCTTCTCCAGTGACGGTAACTCTGCCGTTTGAGCAAAATGCTAATAAATTGTTAGACTCTGCTGATACCTCATGGTCTGGGGTTGGTTCTGAAGCAGATGAACATCTGTCTGCGGGAAAAGAAGTGAAATTGCAACCTACTAGTTTAGTACTGTATGAAAAAGCATGAAAGGGAGGGTTAGAACTTAACGTTTCAGCCTCATAACCTCAACGTTCGAGTAAAAAGGTTCAACGTTCGAGTAAAAAGGTTCAACGTCCGAGTAAAAAGGTTCAACGTCCGAGTAAAAAGGTTCAACGTCCGAGTAAAAAGGTTCAACGTCCGAGTAAAAAGGTTCAACGTTCAAGTAAAAAGGCTCAACGTCCGAGTAAAAAGGTTCAACTTTCAAGCTAAAAGGTTCAACGTTCAACTAAAAAGGCTCAAACTCCCCCACCTATCAATATCAGATAAGATCCCCCCGCCTGCGGCGACCCCCTTAAAAGGGCTACGGTGTAGACACAAGTCGAATTACCCCCCTTAATCCCCCCGATATATTGGGGGGAAACAAGAAATCTAGTTCCCTCCCCTTTATAAGGGGAGGGTTAGGGTGGGGTAAAACCTTGGGTTTTTCAGCTATTTCAGACTTGTGTATACATCCTTGCTTAACAAGGAGGGTTGCGGGGCTCTTCCAGAGACAAACACCTTAACCGAACCGTATCGCCCCATCTTTTATCACAACAAACTCATGCGAATTCCTACCGCAACTTATCGAATTCAGTTTACACCCCAGTTTGGCTTTGACAATGCTAAAGCGATCGCAGCTTATCTAGCAGATTTGGGTATTTCCGATTTATATGCCTCCCCCATTTTCAAAGCCCGCTCCGGGAGTACCCACGGTTACGATATAGTAGATGCCACTCAACTTAACCCAGAACTGGGAACTAATGAATCCTTTGATGCCTTAGTTAGCGAAGTCCAATCCCTTAGTATGGGTTGGTTACAAGATATAGTGCCCAACCACATGGCCTATAGCAGCGAAAACGATTATTTGATGGACATACTGGAACACGGCCCAGATTCCAGCTATACTGACTACTTCGATCTTTCTTGGAATGCTCCCTTTGGCGATCGCCAAGAGCGAATTCTTGCTCCTTTGCTGGGAGATTTCTACGGTGCATCCCTAGAAAACGGACACATTCAACTACAATACGAACAAAACGGTTTAACCGTAAATTATTACAGCTTAAAACTGCCGCTACGATTAGAGTCTTATACAAAATTTATTACCCATAATCTGGGCAAACTAACTCGCACACTCGGACGCAATCACCCCGATTTTATTAAACTCTTGGGTATTTTGTATATTCTCAAAAGTGTGCCCTCAGAAGTTGCGGGAAAACAGCGACAAGACCAAATTGCATTTATTAAAGGATTGGTTTGGGAACTCTACACCACAAATGATGCCATCCGCGAGTTTATTGACGAAAATATCCAAACCTTCAACGGAGAACCAGGGAATTCAGAAAGCTTTAACTTGCTAGATGAATTACTCAACGATCAATTTTACCGTCTCGCTTTCTGGAAAGTTGGGGCGGAAGAAATGAACTACCGCCGTTTCTTTACTGTCAACGAACTGATTTCCGTTAAAGTTGAAGAAGTGCGGGTTTTTAATAACACCCATAGCCTAATTAACAAGCTAGTTGAGGAAGGCAAATTTACAGGCTTACGCATCGACCATATTGATGGACTTTATAACCCAATCCAGTATCTACAAAGGTTACGAGAAAAGACGGGAGATGTTTATATTACGGTCGAGAAGATTTTAGAACTCACTGAAGAACTGCCGGAAAACTGGGAAATTGAAGGTACATCGGGATATGACTTTCTTAATTATGTAAATGGTGTATTTTGTCAAACTGAAAATGAATCATCCTTCGATAAAATTTATCAAAACTTTATTGGTTCCAGAGTAGATTATTCATCGGTAGTCAAGGATAAAAAGCATTTGATACTAGAAAAGAATTTAGCGGGTGATATTGACAATTTGGCTCTTTTGTTAAAGAACATTTCCAGCAAATACCGCTATGGCAATGACTTTACACTCAATGGCTTGAAAAGAGCGATCGCAGAAGTTTTAACTCTGTTCCCGATTTACCGTACATATATTACACCAGATGGAATTGGGGAAAGCGATCGCGATACCATTCAAGAAGTAATTCGCCAAGCCAAAGAACAAACGCCCTTGTTGCAGCATGAACTGACTTTTATTGAAAAGTTAATGGTGCTAGATTTTGATAATTCTCTGACTCAAACAGAACGCGAACAGTGGATATATTTTGTATTGCGGATGCAGCAATACAGCGGCCCGCTAATGGCCAAAGGTGTAGAAGATACCACGTTATATGTTTACAATCGGTTACTGTCATTAAATGAAGTCGGGGGAAATCCCGGTCACTTTGGTATCGATTTAGCCAAATTTCATGCCTTTAATAAACAGCACCAAGCAACCTGGCCTCACACAATGAACACCACAGCTACCCACGACACCAAACGCGGCGAAGATGTGAGGGCTAGATTGAATGTGTTGTCAGAAATCCCCGATGAATGGGATCAGCAGGTAAATACCTGGAGTGCTATTAATCGAGGAAGTCGCAGTCATCGCCACGGGTTTGCTATGCCCGATCGCAACGATGAGTATTTTCTCTATCAAACCCTTGTAGGGGCGTTTCCCTTTGCGGAACACGAACACGCATCCTTCGTGGAACGCGTGAAAGACTATATAATTAAGGCAATTCGAGAAGCGAAAGTGCATACAGCATGGTTGCGACCTGATAGCGAGTATGAAGAAGCCTGTACTTCCTTCATTGAAAAGGTACTAGACCCTTCCATCTCCAAAGAATTTCTAGAAGCCTTTCGTCCCTTTCAGCAGCGAATTGCAGAGTATGGTATCTTCAATTCCCTTTCCCAAACTCTGCTGAAGATTACCGCACCCGGCGTACCCGATTTATACCAAGGAACAGAACTTTGGGAACTCAGCCTAGTCGATCCAGACAATCGCCGTCCCGTGGATTTTGAACAACGGCGTACTTACTTAAACGCCATCCGCGAGCAAGCCAAAACAGATATTCTCGGACTAATTCAGGAGTTGCTAAACGACAAAACGGACGGCAGAATCAAACTGTTTTTAACGGCTCAATTACTCAAAGCCAGAACAAACTATGTCTCATTATTCCAGGATGGCGACTATCTGCCCTTAGAAGTTCAAGGAACTTACGCCAATCACATTATTGCCTTTGCACGGCGGGAAGGAAATCAAACAGCGATCGCGATCGCGCCTCGCTTTTTAACTAGCCTCATCCAGCCTGGAGACAACCCCCTGGGCGAGTCAGTTTGGCAAGATACCCACCTACAATTACCCCCTGGAACTCCCCTCACCTGGACAAATGTTCTCACTCAGCAACCTTTACAGGCAACACAAACCTTATCTATCGGTTCAGCCCTCGCCCATTTTCCTGTTGCTTTGTTAGTTAGTAGTGCAGAATGAAGAGTCCTGAGTAGGTAAAAAGATGAATCCGTCTTACGCAGATAAACTCCTAAAACCTCTGCGTACCTCTGCGATTCCCTTTGCGTTCCTCTGCGTTAAAAAAATTCTTCCAAACTCCTCACACCCCGTCAAATTAAATTATGATCACTCCCTCACAACTTACCACCACACAAATTGACACCGTGCGGACTCATATCAAAAAAACGTGGAAAACCTTAACGCGATCGCACGAACACCTATTACAATCTGCCAAGGATACCAAACTAGACCACAAACCAGGCACTCCCTGGATCGTCTATATTTCCCCCTTAGAAGATTGTCCCGACATTCAGACTGTATTAGAGCGATCGCTATCTTCCAAAGATATGCAAGGAATTGAAATTCGCACTTTGCCGTCAGAAGTAGAAGCGATTAAACAGCATGGCTTACTATACCTACCAGGACCTTATGTCGTACCAGGTGGTCGATTTAACGAAATGTATGGCTGGGACAGCTACTTTATATTACTGGGACTTTTGCACGATCGAGAATGGGAGCTAGCGCAAAGCCAGGTAGACCAATTATTGTACCAGGTGAAGCATTACGGCACTATCCTCAATGCCAACCGAACTTATATGCTGTCGCGATCGCAACCCCCTGTCCTCAGCATGATGGTTTTGGCATTATTTCAGCACACCCAGGATGAAGAGTGGTTGAGGACAACCGTACCACTGCTAGAACAATTTTACTATTACTGGGTAGTACCGCCTCATTTGAATCCCGGAACCGGCTTATCCAGATTTTATGCCTTTGGCGAAGGCCCCGCGCCAGAAGTTGTGTTCTCCGAGCGAGATGAGGAGGGAAAAAGCCACTACGATCGCGTCAAGGAATATTACCAAACCTTTGAGATTGAAGATTACGACGTTAATCTTTACTATGATCGGGAAAATGACAAACTGACCCACCTATTTTACAAGGCCGATCGCACCATGCGCGAGTCCGGTTTTGATATCACCAACCGATTTGGCCCCTTCAGTGCTGATATCCTCCACTATGCTCCTGTGTGCCTCAACAGTTTGCTGTATCAGGTAGAACAAGACTTGGCGCAAATTAACGCTATTTTGGGGAACGAACAACTGGAAAAACAATGGCGCGATCGCGGCGAATATCGGCGCGATCGGATCGATCAATTTCTCTGGAATGAAGAACGAGGACTCTATTGCGACTATCACTTCCAGAGTGGAAAACGCCGTTGCTACGAATTTGCTACCACATTCTATCCCCTATGGCTGGGAATTTCTTCTCAAGCCCAAGCCCAGCGTGTCGTGGAAAATCTCTCTTTGTTTGAAGCCCCAGGCGGAATTCTTACCAGTACTCATATCACCGGAAACCAGTGGGATGCACCTTTTGGTTGGGCACCATTGACATTAATTGCTGTTCAGGGGCTTCACCGTTACGGGTTTCATACAGAAGGCGATCGCATTGCCAACAAATTCCTGGCGATGGTAATTAAAGAATTCGAGCGTCACAACACCCTAGTTGAGAAATACGATGTTGAACGCTGTTCTGCCAACGTTTCTGACGAAATCTCCTTTGGATATAGTTCTAACGAAGTTGGCTTCGGCTGGACAAATGGAGTTATTCTGGAACTCTTAGCAGCCCGTGGGAAAAAAGTTTAAATAAAATAAAGGCGTGAGTTTTTTCCTCACGCCTTTATTTTATTTATTACACTTGACTCTATATAGCTACTGGCTCGTACCAAATCACTAGGAATAATCACAATGGTTCAATCAGCCTCAAAAATTCTAACCGTTGATGAATTTGTTAGCCACTATGGTGAGTGCGATCGCTATGAACTAATTGATGGTGAATTAATTGAGATGGAATCAACCGGGCCACACGAGCAAGTATCTGCGTTGATTGGGCGAAAACTGAATGTATAAATTGACAGTCAGGATCTAAGCTACTTTATCCCCCATCGCTGTCTAATCAAACTATTAGGAACAGAAACAGCTTTTCGTCCCGATTTGATTATGTTAGACCAAACTCAATTAATTAATGAACCCTTGTGGCAACAAGAACCTGTAATTACATAAGCAAACTCGATTAAACTAATTGCTGAAGTTGTCAGCACAAACTGGCAGAACGACTACGCCCGCAAAGCTGAAGATTATGCCCTGTTAGAAGTTCCTAAATATTGGATTGTTGATTATCTGGGCATTGGTGGCAGAGAATACATTGGCAAACCAAAACAGCCAACAGTGACAATTTGTACTCTAATAGAGGATGAGTATTAAAAACATTTGTTTCAAAACAATGAAAAACTTATTTCCTCAATCTTTTCCAACTTGCAACTAACGACACAAAAAATCTTGACGGCTGGACAAGCTGTTTCCAAGTAAGTGGTTGTGAACAATTGATTTTTGCAATATCTCTATATATCAAGAGCCGGAATACAGAATAAATTAAAACTGGTGGCACATTGTAATGCGCCACCAGTTTTAAATAAAGGGATTTAAGTACAGAGCTAAATTTAGAATCAAGTGGTTTTCAATTATATGGTTGATCTGAATCTTCAACTCACTGCCCAAGCTGAATTGTGAATTTTGACTCCTGTATTCTCTATCAATTCTATATCAGCAGCTACCAAGTGTCGGCTGTACGTTTATCATAAGGCTCACCTGTAAAAGGTTGTACCCCAATAGCAGGATAAGCATCATCATTCGGGCCAAAAATCCGCATTGCTGCTTCAGAAATATACCGAGTTATATTAGCAATGATTTGGGAAATAGCCATCATATTTGACTCCTTTTTTGAGTCGCTTTAATTGTGCTACCTATACTCTAATACCAATATTCTTAGCTAGCTCTACTTCTCAATATATTGAGAATATATGCAATGTTTATTCAGATAACTTCGCAATACTTTAGCTTGTTAAAAAATTAAACGTTTATCTTTGATTCTAATTGAAACTTATCTATTTATCCAAATCCTGTCTGGAAAAGAGGCTGGCAAACAAACTTGCCTTAGGAGGATATTATTTTATTTCATTAGCAGACTGTAAAATTAACATTATTGCTAGGTTTTACTATTAAAAAATATTAAATATTTTATAAAGCTAGTATAAATTTACCTATGAATCTACTGTTACACAGCAATCTCATGAAATATCCTGAACGGTAGTTGACATTATTTATGGTAAATATTACCATAAATAAAAGAAGCAGCTTGTAAGGAATCTCTTGCATGACAACTTTGCCAGATTTGGACTATGTATATAAACAGCAAAGCCAGCAGAATCAGGAACTAAACCTCTCGGCTGATGACTACAGCTTGCTGACCGATCTTTATCAATTGACAATGGCAGCTTGTTACACAGGCGAAGGTATCGAACAACGACGGGCTAGCTTTGAGTTGTCTGTCAGACGATTGCCAGAGGGTTTTGGTTATTTAATTGCAATGGGGCTAACGCAGGCATTGGAATATTTAGCCAAAATTCGCTTTAGTTCCGCGCAAATTGCGGCATTACAGGCAACGGGAATTTTCGCTCACGCAGGCGATCGCTTTTGGTCACTTTTAGCTGAGGGAAAATTTACTGGTGATGTTTGGGCAGTACCGGAAGGGACGGCTGTATTTGCCAATCAACCACTGTTGCGGGTGGAAGCACCACTTTGGCAAGCGCAACTAGTGGAAACTTACCTCTTGAATACGATTAATTACCAGACTTTGATTGCCACAAAAGCAGCACGGTTGCGGGATATAGCGGGGGAATCAGCAACACTTTTAGAATTTGGCACCAGACGAGCATTTAGCCCCCAAGGGTCTTTGTGGGCGGCGCGGGCGGCGTTGGCGGGTGGTTTAGATTCCACTTCCAATGTGTTAGCAGCGCTACAACTGGGACAACAGCCAAGTGGTACGATGGCACACGCCTTAGTGATGGCATTGTCAGCAATAGAAGGCACTGAAGAACAAGCTTTTAGTGCATTTCATCGATATTTTCCGGGTGCGCCATTACTAATTGATACTTACGATACCATTGCCGCTGCCGGGCGCTTGGCCGAAAAAGTAAATTCCGGGGAAATGCAATTAACAGGAGTGAGATTAGACTCAGGAGATTTAGTTACCTTATCAAAACAGGTGCGATCGCTCCTTCCAGGTGTGCCAATTTTTGCCAGTGGCGACTTGGATGAGTGGGAAATTGCCAGATTAAAAGCTGCTGGGGCCGAAATTGATGGTTACGGATTGGGAACCAGATTAGTTACAGGTTCGCCTGTAAATGGAGTTTATAAACTTGTAGACATTGATGGCATCCCAGTGATGAAACAGTCCAGTGGTAAAGTTACTTATCCAGGACGCAAGCAGATTTTTCGCTCGTATACGGGAGGTAAGGTAAAAGCAGACAGGTTGGGACTCTTAGGTGAAAGTTCTCAAGAAGAAGAACCTTTGTTGCAGTTAGTAGTGCAAGAGGGTCAACGGGTACAACCGTTAGAGTCTTTGGCAACAATTCGTCAACGTACCGCAGTTTCAGTTGCCAGTTTGCCACAACAAACACGGCTTTTGGATCATCCTGTGGCTGTAGAAGTCGAGATTTCTGAGGCGTTACGAGTGTTGACTGAAGAGACTAAGAAACGAACCGCAGAGGCGCTGAGTACACAGAGGTAATAATTGCTCTTTCGGTATGTGTTAATTACGAACTACTAATTACGTTAGCGCAGCGTTAGCGAGTCCTCGAGCGTCATTACGAATTACTATGAGAGTTGCTTTGTTTGGTACTAGTGCCGATCCACCAACTGCGGGACATCAAAAAATTCTGAGTTGGTTGTCTGAGCGTTATGATTGGGTAGCGGTTTGGGCAGCAGATAATCCATTTAAGTCCCATCAAACACCCTTAGAACATCGGGCGGCAATGTTGCGACTGTTGATTACGGATATAGACGCGCCAAGGCACAATATTGCTTTGGAACAAGAATTAAGTAGCTTCAGAACACTGGAAACAGTAGGAAAAGCGAAGCTTATTTGGGGTGAAGACGCTGAATTGACTTTGATTATTGGTTCAGATTTACTGAGTCAGCTACCACGTTGGTATCGCATTGAAGATTTGTTACAGGAAGTGCAACTACTGATTGTACCGCGACCCGGATATGCAATAGATGAGTCTAGTTCAGAGGTAGTGCAAAAGCTGGGAGGGAAAATTGCGATCGCTAGTCTGATCGGTCTAGATGTTTCCTCAACAGCGTACCGCGAACATGGAGATTCTCAAGCCCTCACAGCCCCTGTAGTTGCCTATATTAATCGAGAGCATTTGTACGAATGCCAGGACGTTCACAAAAAAAGATACCAACTCCGTTAAACCAACAACCTTTGGCCGATTTCAAGGTTGGTGTTGATAATGTAATTTTTTCTGTAGATACTGTACAAAATCGGCTGTTAGTTCTACTAGTAATGCGACAGCAAGAACCATTTCTAAATCATTGGAGTCTTCCCGGTACTTTAGTGCGTCCCGGAGAGTCTTTAGAAGATGCCGCCTATCGCATTATGGCGGAGAAAATTAAGGTCAACAATCTCTATTTAGAACAACTCTATACATTTGGCGGGCCGAATCGCGATCCACGGGAAGCAACTGATAGTTATGGTGTGCGTTATCTATCAGTTAGTTACTTTGCCCTAGTGCGATTTGAAGAAGCCGAATTGATTGCCGATCGCATGACTGGCATAGCTTGGTATCCAGTAAAACAAGTGCCACAGTTAGCTTTTGACCATAATGAAATTCTGGCCTATGGACATAGGCGGTTGCGAAATAAATTAGAGTATAGTCCGGTGGCTTTTGAAGTCTTGCCAGAAATGTTCACCTTGAATGATTTATATCAGTTATACGCCACAGTTTTAGGTGATAACTTTTCCGATTATTCTAATTTTCGGGCGCGTCTACTCAAGTTAGGTTTTTTATGCGATACCGGAATTAAGGTATCACGGGGTGCTGGTCGTCCGGCTAGCTTGTATAAGTTTGACGCGGAAGCTTTTGCTCCCTTAAAAGATAAACCTTTGGTGTTTATTTAACCAATCTCTACCCCAAGTCCAGAGTTAAAAGTCTTCAGTCCAGAGTAACTTATGACTCTTGACAAATGACAAATGACCAATGACTAATAACAAATAATATGAAAATTGCGATCGCTCAAATTAATCCTACTATTGGTGATTTGCCTTTAAATGCTCAAAAAATCCTAGAGGCAGCACAACGCGCAGCATCTAGCGGTGCGCGTTTGTTGTTGACACCAGAACTTTCTTTGTGTGGCTATCCACCACGAGATTTATTACTAAATCCTAGTTTTGTGGAAGCGATGGGCATCAGTTTACAAAACTTGGCTCAAGATTTACCACCAAATTTAGCTGTGTTGGTAGGAACTGTTGAACAGAACCTCAACGCATCTATTAGTGGTGGTAAAACTTTATTTAACAGTATGGCTTTGTTAGAAAATGGCAAGGTTAAACAAGTTTTTCACAAGCGACTTTTGCCTACTTACGATGTATTTGATGAACGTCGCTATTTTGAACCAGGGTTACAAGCTAATTATTTCACATTAGATAATATCGATATTGGCGTAACTATTTGCGAAGATTTATGGAACGACGAGGAATTTTGGGGCAAACGTAGTTATACCGTAAATCCAATTGCTGACTTAGCAATTTTAGGTGTAGATTTAATTGTAAATTTATCTGCTTCGCCCTACACAGTTGGCAAGCAGCAGCTTCGTGAAACTATGCTCAGGCATAGTGCAGTACGTTTTCAACAACCGATGATTTACACTAATCAGGTTGGGGGAAATGATGACCTAATTTTTGATGGACATAGTTTTGCCTTAAATCGTCAAGGTGAAATTATATCTCGTGCCCGTGGTTTTGACACTGATTTAGTAGTAGTAGAATTTGACGAGACACAACGTGATTTCCAGTTGGCTTCTGTAGAACCTGCATATCAATCAGAAGATGAAGAAATTTGGCAAGCTTTGGTTTTAGGAGTGCGAGATTACGCTCGTAAGTGTCGCTTTTCTAAAGTAGTGTTGGGTTTAAGTGGCGGGATTGACTCTGCAATAGTAGCTGCGATCGCAACTGCTGCACTTGGTAAAGAAAATGTCCTCGGTGTTCTCATGCCTTCTCCTTACAGTTCAGAGCATTCCATCAGTGATGCTTTGGCATTAGCCAAAAATTTGGGGATTAAGACTAATCTTTTACCGATTGGCGAGTTAATGCAAGGCTTCGATCAAACTTTAGGCGATTTGTTTGCGGGTACGGAGTTTGGACTGGCTGAAGAGAATATCCAGTCCCGGATTCGCGGTAATTTATTAATGGCGATCGCTAATAAATTTGGTTATTTGCTTTTATCTACCGGTAACAAGTCAGAAATGGCTGTGGGTTACTGTACTCTCTACGGCGATATGAATGGCGGGTTAGCAGTGATTGCAGATGTACCTAAAACCCGTGTGTATTCACTTTGCCATTGGTTAAATCGCAATAATGAAATCATCCCGCAAAACGTTTTGACTAAAGCACCCAGCGCCGAACTCAAACCAGGTCAAGTCGATCAAGACTCTCTACCGCCTTACGAAGTTTTGGACGATATTTTGCAACGCCTGATTCACAACCACCAATCAGCAGTGCAAATTGTTGCAGCCGGTCACGATGCGGTGATTGTAGACAGAGTAATTCAAATGGTAGCGCGGGCTGAATTTAAACGGCGACAAGCACCCCCCGGTTTAAAAATCACCGATCGTGCCTTTGGAACCGGTTGGCGGATGCCAATTGCTAGTAACTGGGTTGGTATCAAAAACGCCTACCAGGCTAAAACTACAGCTACACCTAATCTTAGTTTGTTGTGATGGATAAGATGTACATCCGCAAATCAAGTAATTAGTTATCAAACCTCTTCCTGCTTTTAATTTTCCTTCAAGTCTGTCCTTCTGCAATGCTGAGAGGGACAGGTTTTGCGTAGTAAAACCAGGGAAGAAAATTCTAGATCGCTAAAAATACGTAAATCCTAATTAAGTTGAATTTTTAGCTAATTGAATAAAAACTCTAAAGGACAGGCATAGCAACCTGTCTTGAGATATACTGGGGCGCTAGGATTCGAACCTAGGGATGGCGGGACCAAAACCCGCTGCCTTACCACTTGGCTACGCCCCAACGACTTTACTCTAGTTAATATAGCAGTTAATCCTGGGTTTGTGTCAAGTACTTTAATGGTTTATTTCAGATAATGGATTTTTATAGCAAGACATTGATTGGTCGGAATCCTTACACTTAGACTTTTTCATGGCTTTGGGGTGAACCCTTGAATCGATGCTTGGCTGTATCGCCGAACTCACTTTAAGGGCAAAGGAATTGCAATCGCGATTCCTTTTGCATCTAAAATCTGCTTCACTTGATTATGAATGGCTTATCATCTGTTCCTGCTTACCAGTGAGACACTATGTTCTTCTTATTGATGACTTGTTGGTAAATTGCCATCAACTGCTGGTAATTAGCTTCAGGAGCATACTTAGCCTTATAAACCTGGTGAGCATTTTTGCCCATAGTTCTCATAATTTCAGGATGAGTGGTTGCCCATAGTATTTTGGCTGCCATATCTGTCTGGTTGCCTGCTTCAAAATGTAAACCAGTTACTCCATCCTCTACAATTTCTCCCATACTACCTAATTTGGACACCAGTACAGGTAGACCGCAAGCAAAAGCTTCAGCAATAGTTAAGGGAAAACCTTCGTACCAAATGGAAGGAAATATTAAAAATCGGGCATTCTGCATTAGTGCCAACACTGTTGACTTATCCTGAAACCCTAAAAATTCGATGAAATTTTCGGAATCGGTATTTTTAATCTGTTGCTGCAACTTTTCATAGCAAGGACCATCACCTACAATTTTTAGTGGAGTGGATAAGTTATTCTGTACATAAGCATCAATTAAAATAGAAACTCCTTTTTCTTCAGACAATCTACCAACAAAAAGTAAGTAGTCACTATCTTTACCATTTTGGTTTCGAGAGTCTGGAGCAAAAACAAAATTGGGTTTGATATAAAATTTTTCAGCAGGTAGTCCCGCTTGTAACATTTTATCTTTTTGAAATTGGGTAAAGACAATATAAGCATCTACCTGTTCCTGCCAAGTCCCTCGTAACCCATGCCAACTATTCATTGCTGCAATAATCGAGCTTTGGATGCGTGAGTTGCGATAGCAGCCATGTAAAACACTAGACCACGGAACTTTTTGCCCAAAGCAATCCACACAAACCTTTGCATCTCGAAAAGGTATTGCTTTAGGACAAGCAAGCCGATAATTATGAAGAGTTTGGACAATACTTAGACCATACTCTCGGCAAGCATCATATATGGAAGGAGAGAGTAGGGGAAAAAAGTTATGTACATGGACAACATCAGGGCGGAGTTGGGAAATTTGGATGCGAACTTGTTGTTTTGCTGAATATGAGTAAATTGCACTAATACCAGTTGCAACTTTATCCCAGGTATTTTTAATGTCATGATTACTAACTTCTAGTAAAGATACCTGATGACCATGTGCTTTCAGTAAGGATTGTTCAGCTTTTACTACTCCATCCTCACCGCCTGCAAATTGATAACGGTTATGTATCAACAGCACTTTCATGCAGTTAACTCTCTGAGTAGTGGAACCAAAGAACCAACTAGTAGATAATACAAAGTCATTACACCCTGATTTATAGGACTTTTACTGTTCTATAGCCAGTCTTTCTCCAGTTCCTAATAGTACAGCCAATTTTAGACGGAACTTAATTAGTTTTTTATGAATGCTATCACTTCCGAGGAAAGCTCCTACCAGTATCGCGAAAGTAGCCTTCAAAAGATATTTAGTATGGCGTTATCATTAATTATAGCTATATCCATCGCTCTAACTCCATTTTAAGTATGATTTATTCTGGTTGAAATTTCCTCATAGAGTTGAGTTAACTGCCTCCCCTTTCTTTCCCAACTGAAAGTTTCCTTAACTCTTTTCTGTCCAGCTTTACCCATACATAATCTTACCTCTGGGTTACTGGCCAAATACGTCATAGCTTGAGCAATATCACTTACTGCTTGCTCAGGTGTATTTGCCTTAATTTTAAAGCCAGTTTCCTCTGTAACCTGAACTGCTGGGCCTCCTAAATCTAAGCAAATCACTGGTCGCCCTGCTGCCATTGCCTCTAAACACACCAATCCTCCTGATTCATGCAAGCTGGGATGAACTAAGGCATGGCAGTTCTGTATTTTACTCCATGTATCTTCGCGAGACAGATTACCTAAAAACTTGACTTGTTTACTAATATTTAAATATTTAGTTAATATTTCTAGCTGTTTGCGTTCAGTTTCTTCTCCTACAATCCAATACTCAGTATTCGGTAAGTTAGCTTGGGCAAATGCTGCTAATCCTAAATGAAACCCTTTCCTGGTTCACAAGCATACGCACAAATGAGAATTTTTAACTGTTTCATGCCCGACATTTCCTTGATGTCGCTAATATCGTTCCAACTATTCCCTCAGAAGCTGCCCCTAGCTTTGAATATAAAAGCTAGGGGCATCTAGATTATTTCTTTCCACGCCAGTCAATCTTGCCCTATTTCCTTTTCCTTAATCCCCAGTCTCGTGAAGAAAAACTGCTGCAATCCGACTTGATGATAGTAGTTGCTTGGTAGCCAGCCATATAAATAGTGGAATGGTCTTAGCATAGCGGCCGCAAAGTCGCCGTGGTTCTTGAATCCATCTATACAGCCATTCAAGTCCTAAGTCTCTAACTATGCGGGGTGCCCGCTTGTGAATTCCTGCATAAACTGGGAAAACTCCACCCAGTCCAATCATGACAGCTTGTATTTTACCCTTATGTTGAGCTATCCAATTTTCTTGCTTAGGACATCCCAGAGATATTAGGACGGCGCTAGCACCACTAGAATTAATCTTTTGAACCAAGGCTTCGTCTTCAGTTTCAGTCAGGGGACGAAAGGGTAGAGGTTCCATCGCCGCAATCTTCATTTGGGGAAATTCCTGCTCTAACCTTTTTCGCATCCTAGAAAGAATTTCTGTTTGGGAACCTAAAAAGAAAATACTAAGATTTTGTGTTTGAGTTCGCTGACATAATGCTAAAAAAATATCCATCCCTGCCACACGGTCTTGGTAAATAGCCCCCATTTTTCGCATCATCCATACAAGAGGCATACCATCAGGAGTAACTATATCTGCATTTCGTAATACGGTAGCAAATTGTGGATGCCAATGAGCTTCAATGAGCATGTGTACATTAGCTACGTATACACTTTTACTCTCACGCCTACTCGCCCACTTCAGTATTGTTTGTACCTGCTCGTCAAAACGTAAAGCAGTAATAGGGAAATCAAGCACTTTTTTAGTAGGTAGAAGCACTCTTGCCACCATCAATAACTCCTGTGTCCAAGAAAAAAATCCATAGATTGCTTAGACCATTCCAAATATTGAATAATTCGGATTGGATGACTCCTGACTTTTTATAGGCTTGTGTCATCGTTGGAAGTTAACACATGGGGTTGCAATTGCTTTTTTAGTATGCTTTCAGCTTAATCGGTAATATTATAAGTATTTGCTGTTGTGTCCTAGCTTACTGTTTTAAGCTAGGGGTTTTAGATGCTGTTTGACAAAATTCATACTTTCTTCATAATTAATTTTTGGTTGGTTCATGCAAGCATTACAATTATGATAAATTCCTAGTAGAAACTTTATTACTAAGTAGTATTTTTTACGTAATTACTTTACATAGAGAAGCAAAATACAGATGTCGATTTTGATACGTAATTATGTGCTTAAGAGATAAAAGCCCAAAAAATAAGGGGAAGATAAACTTATCTTCCCCTGTTCGATTATTTTTGTTATTATCTGGCTTGTTAGCTTCTTTGAGTTTTTGACGTAACATTTGGCGTTGCTTTTTGAGTTGCCGCTTCCTCGCCGAACCGCCTCGACCTTTGTCATTCCTGCCTTCTTTACGGGGAGATTCCCATCTTTTCAGGCGCATGAGTTTTTAACCTCTCTATTCTATTTACTTATTTAGCAGTGGGCAGGAGGAGAATCGAACTCCTATGACCGCAAGGCCGCCACATTTTGAGTGTGGTGCGTCTACCAATTTCGCCACCCGCCCTTACATCCAACTTAACTATTGTACTATAGATGAGGGATTTTGTAACAAGTTTGAAAATTAATTATCAAAGTTTTTCTGGGAGCAATGATGTCTAACTATTGTATAAGTCTTAAAAGCGTGGCAACGTCAATAAACTAAGGTTAATATCCTGTAGCTTTGCACAGCCACTAAGTGCCATTCCCACATTTAGCTCACCTTGTAGCAGTGAGATGACGTGAGATACACCAACTTGTCCTGCTACTGCTAGTCCCCACAAAATAGGTCGTCCAATCAGTACCGCTTTTGCTCCTAATGCCAGAGCTTTGAGAATGTCTGTACCCCTGCGAATGCCCCCATCCAGCAGTACTTCTATTTTACCATCCACTGCTGCTACTATTTCAACTAGTGCATCTAAAGAAGCGATCGCACCATCGAGTTGTCTGCCACCATGATTGGAAACAACAATTGCTTTGGCCCCATATTCTACAGCCCGCACAGCATCATCTCCCCGTAAAACTCCTTTGATAACTAAAGGTAGTGGAGATAAAGATTGCAACCATTCCAAATCATCCCAAGTTACTGCTGGGTTTAGTTGTTGGGCAAAATAGGTAAATAATCCAGATTCGCCTTTTTCATGGGAAATATCTAGCCCTGAGATGGTGGCGAGATTAGCTAGATGTAAGTCTGTGGGTAAAGCAAACTCGTTACGTCTATCTCTTTCGCGTTGTCCGAGAACAGGTGCATCTACAGTCAGACAAAGTGCTTTGTAGCCTGCTTTATAGGCTTTTTCTACCAAAGCACGAGTTAATCCCTTGTCTTTATGGATGTAAAGCTGGAACCATCGCAGAGACTCTGGAAATTTATCACACGCAGTCGCTACTTCTTCAATGCTCTTTGTGGCCATTGTACTTAATACCATTCCCACACCAGCTGATGCGGCAGCTAGAGCTGTGGCCACTTCTCCATCTGGATGAGCTAGACATTGAAAAGCCATCGGCGCAATTAACAAAGGTAGTTGCAGAGGTTGTCCTAAAATGGAGGTAGTTAAATTGCGATCGCTAACATCGACTAATATCCGAGGTCTTAACTTGACTCGCTCAAAAGCAGCACGATTATCTCGTAATGTGATTTCGTCCCAAGCACCACTGCTATAGTAATCAAGGGTCATTTGAGACAGATGCTCTTTTGCTAGCTTTTCGTACTCAAAGAGATTTATGGGTTGAAAGCGATGGTCGTTGGATACAACTGTCATGGTAGAGGCTGTGGGTTAAGCAATGGGATGTTTAATCCGATTGTCTGATTGAACGATTTTTTTAGTAACTGAGTTCTTTTAAAGGAACTCACAGTGCGATCGCATTAGGAACTCTACCAGTTTCGCCAGCCGCCTTTGGGTGCAACTTCTTTGCTTGTAGATTTCAATCCATGACTTTGAATTAAAGATTGGTATTCTGTACTGCTTGCCCAACGGTCAATTTCTCGCGCCCGCAACACTGGCACTGGATGGGTTAATTGGGCTGTGCGGGCGGTTTTGACCATTTCGCCTAATTCGGTCTTGCTAATGTCATCATAAGCGCGGGCTTGGGCAACAAAGGCATCAAGATTCAGTTGTGGCGCTAAGGTGGGGGAACCACCAGCCAGCTTCATCAACACTGACATGACAACTTTCGGATCTTGGGTTGCTAGTAATGCGGCGCGATCGCAGGTAAACTCAGCACAGCGTACCCATTCTAAAAGTTGTGCCTGTATCGCTTGAGCAACGAAAGTTCCGACATTGGGCACAATTGCCGCAGCTAATATTAGTAAATTTACAGGGGTCAAGTAAACGCTATGGTCACACTTGAGATGTCCCAACTCATGGGCAATTACTGCCTGGATTTCCTCTGGAGTGAGAATATCAATTAGGGATGTGTGTAGCACCACAAAGGGCTGCTTACCGCGCACAGCAAAAGTATAGGCGTTGGGAGCCGGATGTTGCCGGACGTATAACTGGGGAGGCTCTATATCCAGAATTTCACAAGCGTCTAACAACAGCTTGTATAAATCGGGTAGTTGTTTTTCACCAACCAGAATGCTGGAAGCAATATTTTCTACATAGAAAACCTGCTCTGCCATTGGCCCGAGCCAATTTCGCACCAACATGTCTATGCCTGGTATTTGCTTGAGCGTTTTAGTAGCTTCCAGGTCTAATGGATGACGAAATGAGTCAGCTTTTAAACCAATCAGAGGGGTTTTGAAGAAGGACATAGTGCAGCAAGCTATAAAAAACACAACTATGGAATCTGGCTGTTTATTTAACCAGCCACCCACAGTTAGTATAACGATTTAAGCAGGATGGGCAGGGGGAGCAGGGGAGAAAATTTTACCTTGTCTCCCTTGTTGCTTTGTTCCCACCTCAGTCTCAACTAAGAGCTAGGGGGAAGGGTGCGGGGGGATGGAAAAGAGGAATTGGGGACAAGGAGGAAGACTTGTTGCAAGTTCTCACTCAAATCACCTTGTCTCTTCCTGCTCACCTGCTCCCTGCTCCCTTGCCTCTTGTTCAACCTATCAATTTCAACTTGAAAGGCTACTGACACTGGGAGCAGTTTCGGCATCTGCTGATGTTTCACCCACACGAAGGATTTTAGCTCCTAATTGCTGCAACTTCATATCGAGCCGATCGTAGCCGCGATCGAGGTGCTGTAATCCTTGAATTGTGGTTTGTCCTTCTGCCGCCAGTCCTGCGATGACTAGCGCTGCCGATGCTCGTAAGTCTGTGCCTAATACTGGTGCGCCAGACAATTTTGGCACTCCCCGAACGAAAGCAGCATTGCCTTTAACACGAATATCTGCCCCCAAGCGATTTAACTCTGAGGCATGACGCAAGCGATTTTCAAAGACGGATTCGTTAATCACGCTGTCGCCTTCGGCCAATGTCAGCAAAGACATGAACGGCGCTTGCATATCTGTAGGGAAACCCGGATGATATTGAGTTTCAATATCCGTTGCCTTGAGAGTTTCCGCCGGCAGAATGCGTAAGTGTTCAGGCTTGTCCTCAATTATCGTCACCCCAATATCCCGCAGCTTGGCAATCACTGGTATGAGATGTTCTGGAGCTACTGGCGAAAGAAGAAGTTCGGAACGGGTAATTGCTGCTGCCAATAAAAATGTCCCGGCCTCAATGCGATCGGGAATGATACTGTAGTCAACAGAATGCAATTTGGGCACTCCTTCTACAATAATCCTGCTAGTACCTGCCCCTTTAATCTTGGCTCCCATCGCGTTACAGAAGTTAGCTAAATCAACTACTTCCGGTTCTCTGGCAGCATTTTCGATGATCGTTTCGCCCTCTGCCAGGGTAGCCGCCATCATCAAGTTTTCCGTCGCTCCAACGCTGGCGATATCTAAGTAAATCTTCGCACCTTTTAATCTCCGGCTGCTGCCAGGGACGTAGGCATTACAAATGCCATGCTCAATCTGCACCTCAGCCCCCATTGCTTGCAGTCCTCGCACATGCAAGTCAACTGGTCTTGCCCCAATAGCACAACCGCCTGGTAAAGGCATCTGTGCTACTCCCAATCTTGCAAGAATGGCTCCAATGGCGAAGAAACTCGCCCTCAGTTGGGTAACTAGTTCGTAGGGAGCTTTTGATGTTTTAATTTCGCTGGCGTTGATGTCTAAAATATCGCCTTGCCGTGTTAAACGTACACCCAAAGCTGATAGCACCTGACCCATCCGGTCTACGTCCGCTAATAAGGGGACATTACGGATACGACAATCGCCCGGACACAGCAAGGCTCCAGCCATGATTACCAGTGCTGCATTTTTTGCCCCGCTAATTTTCACATGACCTCGCAAAGGATGCCCACCCCAAATTTGCAAGACTGAGGAGTCTGCTTCTGGAGCAATTTTGGCATCTGGTAAGCTGGTAGAAGGATTGATAAGCCTACCTCCAAAAGTAATACGTATTTTATATGTTTGAAGTTGGTTTTGATTCTACAGTAAAGATTCAAATTGTCCACATGTTAGGACAACATCTTGCATAAAAAAAATGTTTTTTGGTGAGAAATATGGGCTGGAAATCAGCGCTATCAAGCTTTTTGAGCTTTTAAAAAATTTAATAAAAAAGAATGAATAAGTAGTAGTTTTAAGCAAAATTAAATACTCAGTAAAATGACTTAAGTGTTCCCTAAAAATCAATGCTGTACTGTTCAGTTAATATTTTGATTCGACCTAATTCCCCGAAAAATTCGTTTCCAGTCTGAGCCTCTTAAAGGAGGCATTAGGTTTTCACTTGACAAAGGTAAAACATAACGCAATAATATGAAATTGTCGATAAAGACAAGTGCCAGCGGAACTGGCGGAATTGGCAGACGCGCTAGATTCAGGTTCTAGTGCCGCAAGGCTTCCGGGTTCAAGTCCCGGGTTCCGCATAATTTTCAGTTAGGAGTTAAAAGTGAAGAGTTAGAAGTTGAAAGAAAACTAAAATTAACTCTTAGCTCCATAATTCCTAACTCCTAACTTTTTGATGTTGACCAGTTTACAAAATTCCCTAGTTAAGCAAATTCGCAAACTCCACTCCACCAAAGAGCGGCACAAGCAGCAGTTATTTTTACTGGAAGGGACGCACCTGTTGGAAGAAGCTTGTGCGGTAAATTACCCACTAGAAACAGTGTGTTGTACTTCAGATTGGCAAGCAGCGCACTCGTCACTGTGGGAAAAGGCTTCTAGTAAAAGCGATCGCACCGAGATTGTCAGCGAGGAAGTATTAAATGCGATCGCTACTACAGTCCAACCTGATGGTGTGGTGGCAACGGCAAAACGAACGGATAGCCAAACTCAACTACCATTCACTGGTTTAGTTCTAGCTTTAGAAACGGTACAAGATCCGGGAAACCTGGGTACGATAATTCGGACTGCGGCGGCAGTGGGAGCATCAGGTTTGTGGGTAAGTGGAGATAGTGTAGATTTAGACAGCCCAAAAGTTCTCCGGGCTTCCGCAGGACAATGGTTTCGCCTAGCAATGTCCGTAACCGAAAATTTAAAAGCAACAGTTCAACAAAGTCAGCAAGCAGGAATGCAGGTAGTGGCAACCTTACCCAGTGCGACTTTAACTTATTGGGATGTAGACTGGCGCAAACCCAGTCTGATTTTACTGGGAAATGAAGGTGCTGGATTGTCGGCAGATTTAGCAGCGATCGCAGATAAGCAAGTCAGAATTCCTTTGAGTCCTGGGGTAGAATCTTTGAATGTAGCGATCGCAGCCGCTTTAATGTTGTACGAAGCTCGGCGGCAAATGAGTTAGGAGTAGAGACGCGATTAATCGCGTCTGTGCAGGAATTAAAACTCATAACTTTTCTTGGGCTTTTGTCTTTTCTTCGAGATATTGTTCAATATCAGCAACTGCATCCTCAAGGGCCGCTAAATCAATATCGATCAAATCTCGATCGACTTCGACTTCATTCAGACTAGTAGTATGCAGTTTGGGGAGGTGGGGAATTTCTTCTTCCTCAGTTGAAATTTCTTGTAAGATATCCTCCAACTGATCGAGAGATTGCTGAAACACTTGATCGGCGACGCGGCGCTGTTGTGGCTGAATTGGCTCCATAATATTGACTTGAAAATCCTGATTTACTGACCTAATTGTGATTGCAGCTTCTACAGATTTAAATTTTGCACTTATAGCATCATAGTTGTGTGCTGTATCAACTTTAGCAGTGGTTATCAATAATATCGATACTTGGCTTTGGTCACTTTTGCCAAGTTGTCTCTAATTGTTAGAACTTGTATTTTTGTAAAGACTATAGAATACTCCTAAAACTTTGTACTTTAATTCGACCGATAAACCGTAGTATAATATTCAGTATGCGATCGCCTCCCAATACTTTTCGGTTAAACCCAATAATCTCTCTTTTGGTCTGGGGAAAGGTTAAAGGGCAATGGGGAAAGGGTTTGAATTTCCCTTTCCCCATTGCCCTTTCCCCGAAAACCCGAAAAGTATTGGATCGCCTCCGGCGGGCGGGTACGCCATCGGACTCTTGTGTCCCAAATAACTAGTATTTAGTCATACTGCGCGTCTACGCATTTACAAGGAAAATATTTTATGAGCAGCGTACAACTTTACTTTGCCAAAGCCTCCACCTTCTCCCAAAGAACCCGTGTGGTTTTACTAGAAAAAGGAATTGATTTTAGCAGCACTGAAATTGACTTACAAAATAAACCAGATGGCTACACACAGATTTCGCGCTACGGCAAAGTCCCGGCGATTAAACATGGGGATATCGAAATTTATGAGTCTGCCATCATCAACGAATATCTTGATGAAGTCTTTCCAGAGCCACCTTTATTACCCCGCGATCCAGGTGCTAAAGCGATCGCTCGGATCTGGATCGATTATGCCAACACTCGCTTTGTACCCGCCTTTAACAAATTTCTCCGTGGTAAAGATGCTCAAGAACAGGGACAAGGACAAAGAGAGTTTTTGGAAGCATTATTGTACATTGAGCAAGAAGGGCTAGGTAAGCTTTCTGGTAATGGCCCTTACTGGTTAGGGGAGCAGCTGAGTTTGGTTGATATCAGCTTCTATCCTTGGTTTGAACGCTTGCCCCTCCTAGAACACTTCCGCAATTTCACCTTACCAACAGAAACCCCTCGTTTGCAGAAATGGTGGAATACTGTGCGCGATCGCGAGTCAATTCGGGCTGTAGAAAATCCCACAAGCTTCTATTTAGAACGATTTGCTAAGATTCTTGGTGCGCCCACTCCCGTTGCTTCTGCCCAAAAATAGTGAATAGGTTACAGTCCTGTATCCGCCATCACTAAAACAATGTTGAATTCACTGGGAGATTAACCCATGAGCTTAAACAGTCAATTATTCAAAGATATACCGCACGTTGAGGGAGAACTCCATTACCTCGCTCCGACAGCAGAAAAACCTGTTAACTACACTTACGAACCACCACCAGGTATTCCACAGCGAAGCGGGAAGTATGAGGTACATACACTCCCAATCTACGATGCTCGGCCGATCGCAGAAAATGTGTCCTTAGATCAGCAGGGATTCGCCTTGGTCGGACAGCACAGCACTGTTAAAGACTTTTACGATCGGGATGAGGTGCGCCGCGTTTACTACCCTGAAGCCGAGGAATTTCTCAAGGATTTGACAGGTGCCCAAAGGGTGATAGTGTTCGATCACAACCTGCGTAATGCCGAACGAGCGAAGCAGGGCGACCAAGGCATAAAGACACCAGTAAGGGGCGTGCACAACGACTTCACCGCCAAGTCTGGCTATAGTCGCGCCCGTGCCGTGTTGGAAGCAATCGGTACTGAAGACCCTGATGAGCTTCTGCGGCACAGATTTAGTGTAGTTAACCTCTGGCGACCGATCGCAGGACCAGTTCAAGAGTCTCCATTAGCGGTGTGTGATGCCCAAAGTATCGCACCGAATGACCTCGTGGCTACCGATCTTGTATATCGCGATCGCGTCGGCGAAACCTACGCAGTCACGTACAATCCAAAACATCGGTGGTTCTACTTTCCGCAAATGCAACGGAACGAAGCGCTACTTATCAAATGTTTTGACTCAGAGGAAGAAGGTTTGGCGCGGTTCGCCGCCCACACCGCATTCGACGATCCAACAAGCCAGCCAGATGCCCCACCACGTGAGAGTATCGAGTTGCGGACGTTGGTTTTCTATGCCGCATAAGGAGCAGGGGAGCAGGGAGCAAGGGGAAAATTCCTCTCCTCTGCACCCCTGCCTCTTCAGCCCAATTCTCCTATTACTGCAATTCAAATCTTGCTTGAAAGAAACGGAGATACTTCGGCTCATAAATCATTTTGAGTCCGCGTAGGCGATCGCGATTATGATAAACTTCTTCAACTGCTTCAGCAGTCAGATCCATGTGAGCCTGAGTGTAAACACGGCGTGGAATAGTTAAACGGACTAATTCTAACTCTGGATAATAATTATCGCCTGTTTCTTTATTGCGCCCTGCGGAAACGATGCCCCGTTCCATTGCCCGAATGCCTGCCTCTAGATACAGTTCTGCTGCTAGACGTTGTGCCGGAAATTGGTCTTGGGGAATTTGTGGTAAAAAGCGTTTGGCATCTAAATAAATGGCATGACCGCCAATCGGCACAACAATTGGAATACCCCAATCTAAAAGCTTTTGTCCAAGATACTCAACCTGACCGACACGGGCACGAATATGATCGTCTTGAACTGATTCTTCTATACCTCGTGCCATAGCTTCCATGTCCCGGCCAGCCATACCACCGTAAGTATGTAGACCTTCATAAATTACTATTAAGTTACGTGCTTCTTCGTAAAGATTATAGTCATTAAGAGCCAGCCAACCGCCGATGTTAACCAGTGCATCCTTCTTACCGCTCATGGTGCAACCGTCGGTATAGGAGCAAAATTCGCGTAAGATGGTAGCGATCGCTTGGCTGGAATAATCCTCCTCTCGCTGTTGGATAAAGTGAGCGTTTTCCACAGCGCGGGTGGCATCAAGAATAATGCGGATACCGTAGGTTTGGGCTAACTGATGTACCGCCCGCAGGTTAGCCATAGAAATCGGCTGTCCGCCAGCCATATTCACGGTTCCGGCAACGCTAATATAGGGAATACGTTCTGCCCCAACTCGCTCAATTAGGTCTGTAAGCTTTTGTAAGTCTACATTACCCTTAAATGGATGCAGTGATTGGGCATCGTGGGCTTCATCAATAATCACATCGACAAAAGTGCCGCCAGCTAACTCCTGATGCAACCTGGTTGTGGTGAAATACATATTGCCAGGTATGTAGTCTCCTGGTTTGATCAGTATTTGAGAAAGAATATTTTCTGCACCACGCCCTTGGTGAGTAGGTACAATATGGCGATAGCCGTAATACTTTTGGATACTTGCTTCTAAATTGTAAAAATTTTTGCTGCCGGCATAAGCTTCATCACCCAGCATCATCCCTGCCCACTGATAATCGCTCATGGCTGAAGTGCCGCTATCAGTGAGCAAATCAATATAGACATCTTCAGAACGTAGTAGAAAAGTATTGTAACCCGCTTGTGCGATCGCCTGTTCGCGTTCAGCGCGAGTAGTAATTTTTAATGGCTCAACCACCTTAATTTTATATGGCTCTGCCCAAGAGCGACGGCGGCGCGGAGAAGTTTGCTTGGCATCGGTCATAGATTCATTCCTCCTTTATGCAGATAAGCCGAATATTTGCATACCATTTTGGGTGCTAATACTTGCTGTTGCCAAGACCGTCATAAGTACTTTTAGCGCTCTTTAGGGGCACACCACTGAGCTATTGGTTCAATTCGTGCTTGCTGGATCAATTCCAAAACTTGTGATTTATTACAACCATAGGTAGATGCTAATAATTCCTCACCTTGTTTTTTTGCATCGTCGGCTGATATACCAAAGGTCATAATTTCTTCGTCTTGGTTAACTGTAATTCTCTCAACTGGAATAATACAGATATATTGCGGTTCATTCTGTCTTATTTGCTGGACCATTATTTACCTACCATTTCATTCTTAATTGTGTCTATTTTCAAGTCTAGATAAATCACGAGTGAAAGTGAAACATAATCAGTATTTAAGTAGTTTTTGATTAAAAAACACTAGTTTTTACACATGGTTAAGGAAATGTTAAGAATTCTCTCAAAATTGCCAAATTTCTAAGTGTAAACAGTTACGTATGGGAAAATAAAGTTAAGCATCAACAAATCTCTTTTTGTAAATTTTTGTTTATTAGATCGGTAATGCGTTAAGACACACGCATTATCGTAAACATCCCTGAACGGATTAATTTAAATCTCTGTTGATTAGTCTTTGGGAATCAGTAAATAAAGGCTGATACTCCTAAAGATGAACTTTTCTTTGCTCAATACAGGCTTCATACCTTGAGTAAGTGCAAGTTTAATAAAAATTGGAGGTTATAAAATGGCAATTCGGAATAACTTAGTTAACAATTTCTGGCAAAGAGTACAAAAAGATTCAGTTAGTTGGGGTTCGTTAGCTCTTTGGATCAGTGGATTAGTTGTTCTATTAGTAATGCTTACCATGTTTTCTAACGCTTAGGTTATTCTAGTTCCTGGGCAACAGCCTGGGAACTAACATAGGGTAGACTTTCATCCCTATAAAACTCAAATTATGAACTACAAACTTTTGGTAACAGTCGTAGTGCTAGCTACTACTAGCTTTGTTACTCCGGTTAAATCTCAAGAACCTACTACCGACACACCAGCAAAATCAAATCAAGTTTTGAATGCTTGTATCCAAAATCAAGCAGAAACTTTACCGAATCCCTTTAGTGATGTGCCAAAAGACCATTGGGCTTTTAAAGCAGTTATGACTATGCACTACTGCGGTGCATTCCGTAAAGCTACGCCACCAGCTTTATTTCAGAAATTGGAACCAACAAATAGGCAGCAGCAACCGCAGAAAGGACCGCAGTTTGAAAAATAAAATAGGAGTCTTATAACTATATTAAATAGCAGAAATTAAGCCAATGAGTGAGCAGGATTGCAGAAAGACTGTCATCCAAACAGGCCAAAAAGTCAATTTTGTAGATATTGGCAGTTCATTTTTGCCTGCCTTTGAAAAAATAACGAGTGTTCTAGTCGTACCTTTTACCAAGGATGGTTTAATTGTATGCCCTCTCCTTGACCGTGGTATTGACCTCCCTGGGGGACATGTGCAGATAGGCGAATTTACTTGTGAGGAAACTGCAAGACGAGAAGTTATGGAGGAGGTAAAAGTAACTCTAGGAGAATTAAAACTTGTGAAATTTATCCAGTCTGATTTTTACGGTAGTCAACCTGAGCAGCTTACATACCTTGTGGTCATGACTGGCTTTGTTGAGGAAATAATCTCTAACAATAGCTATGACTGTCTAAGCTTATGTACACATGAAAGTATGGGAAGAAACATTATGGATATTGATGAATTCATTTCTCAATATCAAGCAGGCAATAAAAATGATATGCGTCAAATTGTGCTAGACGCAAAAAGTGTGCTATTCAACATTTAATGGTATTTTCGCCTTTTGAAACACCTGCTCAACAGTAAATTTGAGTCCCTCGAATAGGGAATCTGTGAGTAATTCGTCTCCCATATAAGTTTGTGGTGCTGCATCTGGATAAAAAACAGTAATACTTCTGGCTTTACTATCTACCACCCACACCCGCAGCACTTTAGCATCCAAATAGTTTTTGGCTTTAGCTACCATTTTTCCAAAGGTTTGTCCGGGTGAAATAATTTCAATCACTAAATCGGGAGGAACAGGACAAGCTTCGTTTTCATCCCAGTTAGTGGGTAAACGTTCATAAGAGATGTACAAAATATCTGGTGTTGGTACCCAATCTCGCCCCCGACGAGTTAATGTAACAGACCATTCCGGGCAGACTTCTCCTTTACCTTCACATGATTGCTCAATCAAGTTGAGAAGAACACGCGTAAGTTTGGCGTGAAAAAATTTTGGTGACATTTTAGGAATTGCTTGACCATCAACAAGTTCATAAGTTATATCTCCTTCACCTGGTGAAAGATTTAAGAACTCTTGCAAGGTTAATTGGTTTTTGGCTTGGAGTATCATGGCTCAGTAATTCGTAATGACGCTCGTTCCTCGCTACCGCTACGCTAACGTAATTCGTAATTCGTAATTGAAGGACAGAGAAACTAATTTAAATTCTGACTTCTATTAGCCCATTATGACTTCTGAATTCTTTTTCAAATTCTTCACATTCCCTGCAAGACTTGCCGAATGATATCTGATGGCACTTCATCGGTAACTGTAACTACACCAATCTCTGTTGGTAAAACAAACCGTACTTTTCCTGCTTTGACTTTTTTATCTAGTTGCAACGCATCAATAATTGCTTCAATATCTACCCCAGATGGTAACTGAGTCGGTAAACCCGTTTTTTGAATTAAAGCATTTTGACGTTCTGTATCTTCTTTTTGCCACATTCCCAATTCCACAGCAATTTGGCCGGCTGCTACCATACCAATGGCTACGGCTTCACCGTGATTCACTAAACGATAACCAGTCAAGCTTTCCACTGCATGACCGATGGTATGTCCATAGTTGAGAATTGCGCGTAATCCGCCTTCTTTCTCATCTTTGCCAACAACGTCAGCTTTGGCTTGACAAGAGCGCGTTAAGATGCTGTCTATTAGCTCAGGTTTTACATAGCGGAGTTGGTCGAGCCGTTTACTTGCTTCCAACTGGGCAAACAATTCAGCATCCCAAATTACACCGTACTTAATAACTTCTGCCATTCCTGCCCGAAATTCGCGCATCGGAAGGGTTTTTAAAACATCTGGGTCAATCAAAACCAAGCGCGGCTGATGGAATGCCCCAATCAAGTTTTTACCGTGGGGATGATTTACGCCAGTTTTGCCACCAATTGCCGAATCTACCATCGCCAAGAGAGTTGTAGGTACTTGGACAACATTAATGCCGCGCAGCCAGGTTGCGGCGGCAAAGCCAGTCATATCGCCAATTACACCTCCGCCCAAAGCCACCATAGTAGCAGAACGTTCTAAGCGGTTTTCTAAGGCGACATCGTAGAGTTTTTGGATGGAATTAAGGTTTTTGTAGCGTTCACCAGGTGGTAAGGTGCAGCTAGCAACTTCAAATCCCGCAGATTTCAGGGATGTAATTGCTCTTTCCCCATAATGCTTAAAAATCGTCGGATTAGAAACTAGCAATACCTTCTTGCCTAGCTTCAGATTGGCCATCTGTTGACCCAGTTGATCTAAATTTGATGGTGCGATCGCAATCTCATAAGACTGCTCTGGTAAATTTACATTAATTAAAGAAGTCATTGCTCAACCCCAAACAAGCGCCCGTGGGCTGTATTCTATCGCAATCTGGGGGATTGAAGTCTGGGGACTGGGTACTGGGGAAGAGTTTTCCAATGCCTAATGCCCAACAACTAATGATTCAATATATTTAGGAAGTATTGTGGAGAAAAATAAATGTTTGCAATTGCAGCTTACATGGGCTTTTTAGCTTTGTTCTTCGGTTTATCTGTCGGTCTGTTGTTCGGTCTGCGGACTGCGAAGATAATTTAACTAAAACTCTTGTGGGGCTGGCATCTTGCCTGCCCTTAGTTAGGGGCGGGTGAGACACCCATCCCACAAGAAGATATTTATCCTACAACTGCTGGACTTGCTACCTTCTCCTGTCTTTGGGAAGGTGGACGCATCCCCAAACCAAGTAAATTGAGCATTTCTCGGTCAGTATCGTAATCTGGACAGGGAGTTGTCACCGTCAACATTTTGTTGTCGTCGCTAGAAAAGATAGAATTGGCTCCTGCCATAAAGCAGAAAGCTTGTTCAACTTGAGAAAGTCTAGCCCTACCAGCACTAAGACGCACATCAGAAGCTGGCATTAAAATTCTGGCTGTGGCAATCATCCGCACGATATCCCAAATGGGGACATCAGGTTGATTTTCTAAGGGTGTGCCCGGCACTTGTGAAAGAATATTAATTGGTACTGACTCTGGATGCGGATGTAAGTTTGCCAGAGTTTGTAACATCCCAACTCGGTCATCGACAGTTTCGCCTAAACCCAGGATACCGCCGGAACATACAGTAACATTTGTCTGACGGACATTCTCAATTGTATTCAAGCGATCGCTATAAGTTCTTGTGGTAATAATTGTGCTGTAATATTCCTGCGAGGTATCTAAGTTATGGTTGTAGGCGTAAAGTCCCGCTTCTTCTAATTTCCTGGCCTGATTCGCCGTCAGCATACCCAAAGTGCAGCACACTTCTAAACCCATTGCGGTTATATCCTTGACCATTTCCAGGACTTCCTCAAATTGTGAGTTATCCCGGACTTCGCGCCAAGCAGCACCCATGCAAATGCGACTCACACCAGTTTCTTTAGCTTTCTGGGCGATGTTAACAACGGTTTCCTTTTCTAGGAGTGCTTCCGCCTTTACCTCTGTTTTATAGCGGGAAGATTGGGCGCAGTAGCTACAATCTTCTGGACAACCTCCCGTTTTAATGGATATAAGCTTACAAACTTGTATTTTTGTTGGGTCATGATATTGGCGATGCACGCTAGCAGCTTGATAAATAAGCTCTAGCAATGGCGTGTTGTATATCGCCCGAATCTCTAATTCCTGCCAATCGTAGCGTATTCCCACCACATCACTATCCTTCTTGTAGACTGGGCTAAATCTTGAGCTTTCTTTTGGTTGAATTTCCTGCGGTACAGTGTTTAGGCAAAGCGATTTTATCGAAGTTATGCCGCGTACTGTGCTTTATCACCCATTGGCTCTCAATCCTTCCGCTCTAGATATTAGACATCAGCTTATCAAGATTTTGGTGGAATGGCAGATTACCAGCAAAAATACTTACTCTATTTTTTGTACAGGATATTGAGTAAAGCAGTTCTAACTGCTGCTAAACCGTAGGTATGAGAGAATTTATACAATTTAGAGTATGTGCTGGGAAGAGATCCCGTCGATTATGATATCAGAACTGCCACTAATTACTAGCGATCGCCTATTATTACGAGCGGCGATTCATGAAGATATACCCCAAATTCTTAAATACTTCATTTATAACAAAACTTATCTCACCCCATTCTATCCTCTATGGGCTGATGGTTTTTTCACTGAAGAATATTGGCAATATCAGATAGAGAATAGTTTTCTCGAATTTATTAATGGGCAATCGTTAAAGCTATTTATTTTTACAAAAAAAAATCCTACTGTAGTTATTGGAACGGTCAATTTTAGCAATTTTGTCCGAGGAGCCGCTCATTTTTGTTACGTGGGATATAGCCTGGCTGAAAGTAAACAAGGTAAAGGATATATGACAGAAGGGCTAAAAGCCGCAACTAAATATCTCTTTCAAGAATTAAATTTTCATCGAGTTATGGCTAATTATATGCCTCACAATCGGCGCAGTGGCAATGTCTTAAAAAGACTCGGATTTGTCATTGAAGGATACGCTAGAGACTATTTGTTAATTAATGGACAATGGGAAGATCATATTATGACAAGTCTTACAAATACTAATTGGCAAGCACCAAAATTTTAAGCAGCTATTTTCTAGCAGTGTAGAGATATCGAACTTATTAAATAAGTTCGATATCTTTGTATTAGGTTTATTTATACACAGCTAACTAACAAAACCGAGATATTAACTTGCAATATATATAAATTCATAGTAAATCCATAATAAATACACAACAACTCCACAAGCAAATGCAAGAGTAATATTTGTTCACCATCTGACTAATCAGCCAATAGGTGAATTTCTTTTAGATGATTGAGGAGTTTTTCAAAATGCCTATTAATTCCATAAAGCGCTTATCTGTATTTTCTACTATCTTCGCTTTTGCTACCATATTGCACGGAGTGGTTTTGGCAGCACCAGTTCCAACTTCTCCGGCTACACCAGGTTTAACAACTCAGAATAGTCCTGCCACACACCAAAAAATCAAACTTACAAACCAACAGCGTCAACAAATCCAAGTGGCTCGCCAGCAAAGAGATAAGGATATTGAAGCTTTATTAAACCCGTCTCAAGCCACTAAATTTAAGGCAGCGTTGCAATCCCGTCAGAGAATTAGAATAGTGTTAAAATCTTTGGATCTGAATCAAGATCAACAAAAACAGGTTCAATCAATTTTGCAAACTTATAATCAACAAGTAAAACAAATTCTATCTCCACAGGCATCACAACCAACACCAAACTCAGTAGGAGTTACTTCACCAACATCAAATCCAGTAGGAACTACTCAACCAGTATCGCAACCAATTAAAAAGTAAAAAACTCAGTTTGATTTAGTTAAGGTTAAGTTTCCGAAGACTGGCGGATTTGATGCAAACTTCGGTTAAGCCAGTCTTCATACCAATCATAAAAACTTAAAGGCTGCCCCTGGTCGCTATTTGGATGAGAATCATCAGGGTCGGTATCATGGAAAAAACTACAAAAATCCAAAGAAGCAGGATATATTCCATTATCATTAGTACGGTCATCTATCCAGATTTTTCCTGACTGCTCCCCGGTAATGACTAATATCGCATCAATTCCACAACCATAAGTTGTAATAGTGAGAGTACCCTGGATAAACTTATTGTCAAAGTAAGCATCATTTCTATTGTTGACAATTAAATCTAAATCATTCCATGCTTCCGTTAAAGGAAATGGTTTAGAGAGAATTTCGTACTTCTCTTGGTATAGTTTTTCTGCGATGACATCTTCATCTTCAATTCCTGATAGTCCAAATAAGCCGTATCCTGGCCCCGCACCACCATTGCCAATTTCTAACAGAAAGTTTTTATATTCACTTGGTAAACTAATATTGTATCTAGATTCAAAAACTTGAATATCTTTGTTACTCAAGCAAGGTTTTAATTGATATTGGTGTGATTCTGAGCCAAAAACCTCAAATGTAGCATCTAAAATAGCTAATTGAGTTAATTTTTTCTTTAATTGCAAAACTTTATTCATTATGCACTCTAGATTTTGATGGTGGCGCTGCCATATTTTAGATATGGTCGCTTTTTGCGTCTATGCTGATGTTGAAGCCAGAGGTAGTATTAAGGGAAGAATGAATTAAGCTTTGCTCGTAATGACTCTGGCTGAAACTCCAAACTACAAAAATTCTAGCAATCCTCTTCTCTCCCTCAACTACGAAAGCGCCTTAGAATCTCTAGGTGATGACTACTATGATGAGGTGGCAGCTGCTGAATTTCCCCAACACATCTTGCGTTGGCGTAACGATGCACTACTACCTCGTTTGGGTTTAGACCCCCAAGTAGTCAAAGACGAAGATTTCATCACAGCTTTTGGCCAGTTTCAGGGGCGCAAACCCTTGTTAGCACTACGTTACCACGGCTATCAATTTGGTGAATATAACGGACAGTTGGGTGATGGTAGAGGCTTTCTCTATGGACAAGTCCGCGCCACTGATGGCGAATTATACGATTTTGGCACAAAAGGCTCTGGGAGAACGCCCTACTCCCGTGGGGGCGATGGTATGCTCACGCTCAAAGGTGGGGTGCGGGAAGTTCTAGCTGCGGAAGCACTACACCACTTGGGTGTACGTACCTCGCGCTGTTTGACCATGATTGAAACAGGTTTACCACTTTGGCGGGGCGATGAACCTTCACCTACCCGCTCATCTGTGATGATTAGAATGAGCAGTTCTCATATTCGGTTTGGCACTTTTGAGCGACTGCACTATTTTCAGCGTCCAGATTTAACTAAGAAGCTGTTAGACCACGTAATTGAGCAGTATTATCGACACTTAAGTAGTGAACAAGATAAATATGTCTTGTTTTACGCCGAATTAGTTAAACGAGTTGCAGAACTAGTAGCGCAGTGGATGGCGGCGGGCTTTTGTCATGCAGTCCTGAATACTGACAATATGTCGATTACTGGAGAGAGTTTTGACTATGGCCCTTACGCGTTTATCCCAACTTATAACCCATCCTTTATAGCTGCATATTTTGATTATTATGGACGCTATTGTTACGGTAATCAACCAAGTATTTGTAAGTTGAATTTACAAATGCTCCAAGAACCTTTAAAGGCGATTCTCGATAAAGACGAAATGGAAGCGGCATTAGAAAGGTTTGATGAATATTATCAAGCTGAATACAGTTCTTTGATGTTGAAAAGGTTAGGTTTTGTGGAATTGTCATACCCACAAGCTGCGGAACTGTTGAATCTAACGGTTGAATTTTTGAAGGATAGCCAAGTTGGTTATCACCAGTTTTTTTATGAGATGGCTCGAACTTTTTCATCAAAATGGCGAGATGAGCCAGGTTTTGTGATGAATAATTCAGATATTGTGCCAGTACCGGGTGCGTCAGGAATTTTTGATGATTGGTGCATACTATACCATAAAATCTTGAATGATTTTGATAGCGACCGCATCGATGTAATTGCCCAAACACTAGCTGTTCATAATCCTAAAACGGCACTATTAAGACCTGTGATTGAGTCTACTTGGAAAGCAATTGCTCAAGAAGATAATTGGCAACCTTTTTATGAGTTAATCCAGGCAATTCAGTCTAGAAAATAGTAAAATCACACCTATTTTCTTTTTCATGTAGACAGACTTATTGAGATTATATCTGGTGTAATTTACACGACGAGTAATCTAATAAGAGACGTTGCATTGCAACGTCTCTACAAAAATTTTTAACTAAATTGTATAGATATAGCAATCCGAGTTGAATTGAATTGCGAGAAAATACCTAGGTCGGTTATCAAATATAAAAGTAAAATTTTATTCAGCCTTGCTAATTAGAAATCACGGCTACACAGACTAAACCCAAAGTTCTGATGCTCTAAAACCTACCTCAGAATTATTTTTGCCTGCGTGGGTTATTTTTTCAATCCACGTACATGGACGATAGTTTATGTAGCAACGAATTTTTTTCACCTATTGGTTCCAAATTTCTCTATCGCATCTTAGAAAACCTTAAAAAAATGAATCAGATATATATATCATACGCATGGAAAGATAACAAGAGTGAATTAGGTAGTCAACGCGAAGAATTAGTCGATAAAATTTGCACCGCACTTATTTCTGAACGTTACAACTTAATTCGCGATCGCAACTATTTAACGCTAGGTAAGAGTATACACGACTTCATGCAGGAAATCGGGCGCGGAAACTATGTAATTGTCGTTGTCAGCGACAAATATTTGCGATCGGAATACTGTATGTTTGAAGCTATTGAAATCATGAAGCGCAAGGATTATGAACAAAAAGTTTTTCCTGTGGTTTTACAGGATGCTAATGTCTATACCAAAGAAGGCAAGACTGAGTATATAAAATATTGGAAGCAACAGAGTGAAAAACTAAAACAACTTATGGGTTCAGAACTATCTGCTCATCAAGATTCTGCAATGTATAATGTTGCTGAAAAAATTATGGAAATTTCCCAGAAGATTGACGAATTCATGTTTTTTATCTCAGATAAATTAAGCATTGATCCGTCTCAAAACTTTAATGGATTTATCAATCAGCTTACTGATGCTATTAAAAATGATGCTGTTAAACTCAGAAGCAAAAAGAGTATTTTAGTTGCAGGAACAGGATTTTTTGAAATTCCTAATGAAATCAATTGGTGCGCTCAACAACTTGGTGAAAAAATAGCAGAATATAACTATAACTTGATAACAGGTGGATGGGAAGGAGTAGATTATGTTGTCGCTGATAATTTTGCCGAAAAAATCGCGCAAAAAGATATACGCCTAACTGATAAGTTAACTCACGTTGTTCCGCGAGGAAAACAACCTGTATTTAAGGGTGGAAAAGTCGAATACACCGAGTCAGGTATTAATGAGTGGCTTGATTGTTTGCGACATTCAGATTTGGTGATTCTTGTGGGAGGCGTTGGTGGAACTTATGAAACTTATCTATATGCTAAACAAGAGAAAATTCCGGTGATTCCTATTGTCTGTACTAATGGCGATGCCAAAAAAGTATTCGACGAAATGCTGGCAAATTGGGATAGTAAATTAATGGGAAATATCTCACCGGAAAAATTTAAATCACTGAATCAATATATCAATGACGAATCAACAGCAGAAGATGTAGTCAATGATGTTATGGATATCGTTAACGAAATTATTTTTGCAAAAACCATGCTAAATACCCAGGGTCAGCTCATCTAATTTGGTATAAGGCATCTGCGAGTTAATAGTATCCCAACCCTCAGCCATCGAGAGTTGAGCGCAGCGATGCACTGAGCGCAGTCGAAGTGTCGAAACTCGGTTTACTGGTACTTTATTTTCACGCAATTCCCTAAACTTAACTTGAAAAATCAAAGAAGATAGGGAGGCATCATAACAAAACTTTTTGCCAATTATGTTCCCGGACGAGAGCGAATATGATCGGGTATATGATGACGATCGCCTAATATTTCTAACAAAGGGCCATTAACGTCAAATTTAACCATACTTACCGACGCGACCAAAATATTCACCCGATAGCGATAGCGTCCCAAATCAATACCCAGTAAACTGCAAAGCATAATCCGAATCGTGGCTTTATGGGAAACCACTAAAACATTACCTTGGTGATGTTTTTCTTGAATTTCAGCAATTACAGGCATAGAACGGTTAGCAATATCTACCGCAGTTTCTCCACCTTTGGGAGCATTCCAAGCGGGTTCTGTCATCCAATTTACATAGTTTTGGGCGTAATTCTCTTGGGCAAACGATTTACTCTTCCTTTCCCATTCGCCGTAACTACCTTCTCTAAGTCCGTCACGCAACTGCATATCCATACCGATAGCATCACAAAATGGCTTGGCAGTTGCAATTGTGCGCTTCATCGGGCTAACGTAAACAGCTTCCCACTTCAATTTTTGATAAACATCGGCAAAACCGGATGCCATCTGCATCCCCTCTGTTGTCAACTCCGCATCAGTTTCACCGCAGAAATTACCACTTTGACTAAAAGTAGTTTCTCCATGTCGCAGTAAATATAAATTGAGTGTCATAGCTTATATCACGATTGGGATAAAGGAGTTGGTGCAAAAACAAAGTACCATCAATCTCGGAATCGATTATGTGACACCAGGACAAAGTAATCAACCAAAAAAGTCAATCCAACACAGACTTTTGAAAAGTTCTCCTTTTCTCTAACTCTCTGTGTCTTTTCCACTGCTAACTAAATTGCTGGGCATAAAACCGCGCGTAGCGATGCTCTAGGGCTAATAATTCTTCATGGGTTCCTGATTCAACAATTTGTCCCTGTTCGAGAACTAAAATGCGATCGCACCGTCTCACGGTTGATAAACGGTGAGCAATAATAAATACTGTGCGTTTTTGCATCAGTCTTTCTAGCGCTTCCTGTACCAGTGCTTCTGATTCCGAGTCTAATGCTGATGTCGCCTCATCAAGAATCAATATTTGGGGATTGAGGAGAACCGCACGAGCGATCGCAATTCTTTGTCTTTGTCCTCCTGATAAGTTTACCCCACGTTCGCCCACCCAGGTCTGATAACCCTCTGGCAGTTGGCTAATGAACTGATGAGCATTAGCAATCTTCGCCGCCTCTTTAACTGCTTCCATGTCAAAAACATCTTGTCCAAAGGCGATATTTTGGGCAATTGTCCCCGAAAACATGATGGTTTCTTGAGGAACGATCCCAATTTGCCGCCGCAGACTATGCAGTTTCACATCCCGAATATCAACATCGTCAATGAAAATTTGACCAACTTCGGGGTCGTAAAAACGGGGGAGGAGATTGACAAATGTGGTTTTACCAGCACCAGAAGCACCCACAAGAGCGATCGCTTCACCTGGTGATACCAATAAACTGATATTTTTCAATACGGGTTCACCAGGCTTATAGGCAAAGGAAATATGACGATATTCTATTTTGCCTTTGACTGGAGCCAGAGCGATCGCATTGATCTTTTCGATTACCGTCGGCTGAATTGCCATCAATTCAAAAACGCGGTCAACAGATGCTTCACCCTGCTTAAATTCGTTGTAGTTGTTAGTAGTATGACCAATGGGATCAATTAACAGTGCCGCCGCCGCCAGATAGCTGAAAAAATTCGCCACTGTCAAGTTATTCTGGGAAATTTGCCACGCTCCCACAATCAGTAACGATAACGCACTTAAAGCTTCTAGAAATCCCACAATGGGAATCTGAATCGCTTTCAGGCGTTCGGCTGAGTATTTTGCTTTCAGACTGCGTTCTGCTTCATGGCCAAAGCGGGCGATTTCATAATTTTCAGCAGCAAAAGCCTGTACTAAACGAATACCATTGAAAACTTCCGCAAGGATGGCTGATAAACCCGACACGCGATTTTGACTTTTTAAGGAATATTTGCGTAAACGTTCACCAAACCAGCCAACTAAAATACCCATCAGTGGCGCAACAATCACCGTTGCTAATGTCAGTTGCCAATTCAGATAAATCATGTAAATCGGAATTGCCAACAACTGCAAAATGCAGGGGATAAAGTCGTGAAATCCTTTATTTACAACTTCGCCAACCCGGTCAACATCTTCGGTGAGGCGGTAAGATAAATCACCTGCTTTTGCGGTTTCAAAATAGCTGAGATTTAGCTTTTGCAGATGGGCGTAGACTTGCTGACGGAGATAAAAAGCAACTCTCAAAGAAGCCTTGGCCATGTACATATCTTGTATAGACTGAAACAAGCCTCTGACAAGAAAGACTAAGGCACAGCTGCCAGTTATTTGAGCGATCGCTACTACATTACCCTGTGCAAAGGGAATTGCCAATTTACCGGCAAGATTTATCAACACTAATGTCGCCAGAACGTATCCCAAGATACCAATAAGTCCCTTGGTGATGGTTTTCCACTGGAGTCGGATATAAGGCAGTAGTTGCCAGTAATTAGAACGCGTTTTCAAGCTCGAAAGTCCACAACGATATTTTTCCTTTGTTTGACGCTAGCAGCTTTTGGGGAGTTTCTGAACAGTTCACTAATTAGTTACAACCTGTTTTAGCGTTCATAATAGAGTTTCCCGGTGTTCTTCTATGATTGAAATGGAATATTCATTCGAGGGGTATTGCTTTATGAAATTGGAAGAGTATTTCAACGCCCTTGCACCAGATGATATCCGGCTCAAAGGAACCCGGATTGGGATTGAGAGCATTCTTTACGAGTATATCTATCGCTCTAAAACACCAGAAGAAATTGCCGAACAATTTCATACAGTGACGTTAGAACAGGTTTACGCCACGATTTTGTATTACTTGCATAATCGTTCAGAGGTTGATGCCTATCTGGTAAATTGGTTGAAATTTTCCCGAACCATACGCGAAGAACAACAGCGAAATCCGTCTCCTGCTAGGATGAGGTTTCGGCAGATGCAGGAAGAAAACGCTGGAAAACAGTTACAGGAAAGCTAATGGCAATTCAGTATCTGTTGGATGAACATTTGAGTCCTACATATCGTTCTCAACTTGTGCGGCGCAACCCTGAATTGGTCGTGCGAATCATTGGGGATTTAGATGTGCCACCCAAGGGTACTTCAGATCCAGAGATTTTGATTTGGTGCGAAACCAATGGATTTATTTTGGTTACAAATAACCGTAAATCGATGCCCAGACATTTGGCTGACCATTTAGCTTCAGGTCGCCATATTCCTGGAATTTTCACCATCGATGCAAACCAAAGCATTGGACAAACTGTTGAAGAATTAATCTTCATAGTTGAAGCTTCGTTTGAGGATGAATACCAGGATCGAATTGAATATCTACCTCTAAGCCAATAGGTTAAGACAAGAGACACGATGAATCGCAGTCTCTACAATAGTCAGTCCGTTTGTAGAGACGGCGATTTATCGCGTCTTTGCGATCTAGAATTTTCATCAAAAAATCTTAGCTGAACCAACGTATTGCTTCCACCCCTGACTTATCCTAAAAAATTAGCCCCCTCCTTACTTGTAAGGAAAGAGCTAGACTAATCTTGAAATTTAATTACGAACTACGAATTAATTAATATCCGCCTTCTTCTTCGTATTCCGGCTGTCTTTCCTTTACTTTTTTCGGAATATTCACAGGCTTCGGCTCATCTTCCCAAGCATCACCTTCTACATCATCATAATCATCGTATTCATCAACATAAGGCTTGCTGTAAGGCTTGGCTTCATACTTTAGCGGCTGCGGTTGTTGATACCTGTCGTTGCCTGTTGCTTCACTCCAGTTATCTTCTTCTTCGTCTTCTTCGTATTGAATAGATTCATACTGTCGCGCCTTCATTACCTGACGCTGTGGCCTTTCCTCTTCCACATAGTCTTCATTCCATTCCTCTTCCCGCGCTACGGGTTCGGGGGCGCGAACTTTTTGCCTGGGTGGCTGCAATGGCACTCCACTAGGCAGTTGATTACCTGGTGCAACTTGGCGTGGTGGAGTATAGCCGTATTCTTCTTCTGCATCCCTTTCCCAAGGTGCTTTGCCAATACCCAAACGCTCTAGTAAACCGGTTGTCAACTGGTTCACACGTTCTTCGGCTCCTTCAAACACAATCAACCGATTGGGGCCAGTGCTGACAATTTCATCTACCGAGAACTCGTAAGTACTCAGAAATTGATCGGGAATTTGGGGTAATCCTAAAGAAGCGATGACTATAGAGTTAAGCTTCCCGGTTTCGCCGTTGAACTTGAAGCCCCGGACTTTGCCTAATACTTCACCTGTTTCTGTAATTACTTCCCAGTTAATCAGATTGCTGAGAGATTCAACTTCGATATCTTCAATGACATCTTCGTTATCAACCAGGATGACATCACCAATCTGGCTGATGTTGTTGAGGTACATGTAGCGCGGTATGCCCGAAATGGAGATCAGGCTGTCTCGCAAACCAAGAGCCACAACCTCTCGTTGATCAATATCAACCCAGACTTGACTGATGATGCCTAGCCGCTTGCCGTTGTCGCGGGTAATCACCTGAGTGTTTAATATATCGGAACGTCTAATTATCTGTTCGGAGGTCATTCTATACCGAGTCCTGATCTCGAATCCGGTTTGTCTATACACTATTATTAACAAAAACTCAAGCAGATGTATTGGATGATTGTAATTTAATCCCCAAAACTTGAGTGTAAGCTCCCCGTGCTTGAGTAACGCCGATTGTGCGTTCGGCTGATTCTATCATCGGACGACGCAAACTCACAACTATAAATTGCGCTTGTTGTGACTGTTGCTTAATCATTTTAGCTAATCGTTCTACGTTTGCTCCATCTAGGAACATATCTACTTCGTCAAAGGCGTAAAATGGCGATGGACGGTAGCGTTGCAGGGCAAAGATAAAGCTCAAAGCTGTAAGTGATTTTTCTCCCCCAGACATGGAAGCTAGGCGCTGTACGGGTTTACCTTTGGGATGTGCAACTAAATTAAGTCCACTGCTAAAGGGATCTTCGGGATTTTCGAGTTGTAGGTAGCCGTCACCGTCTGAAAGAATGGCAAAAATTGATTGAAAGTTTTCGTTGACAGCATCAAACGCTTCTTTAAAGGCAAGTTGCCGCAATGTGGTAAAGTTTTCGATCCGCAAAAGTAGCTCGGTGCGTTCCCCTTCTAGTGTCTCTAATTTTTGCGTCAGTTCTTGGAGACGGTTTTGGGTGCGTTCGTATTCTTCCAACGCCAGCATATTAACAGGTTCCATTGCTTGTAAGCGTTTGGTGAGCGATCGCAATTCTTTCTGTAATTCCTCCAAATCTACCTTATCTGGAACTTCCGGCAAGGGATTTGGTAATTCTGCTCCCATATCTCGCAACTGGCTTTGCAGTGCAATTAGTTCCTCCCGCCGCTTCTCTTGAGTTTCTTTGAGTTTTTCGATTTCCCATTGCAATTGTTGTTGGCGCAAAAGGTGCGATCGCACTTCCAATTCTGTAGCGTCGCGTTTTTGTTTCTCTTCTCCCAAATTTTGCTCCATTTGAGCCAACGATAAACGGGTTTGGGTAATTTGCTCGTTTATCGTTGTGATTTGTGAAAAGACGTGATGAATCGCGTCTTTACAAGAGATTTGTTGGGTTTCGTATTCGGTGATTCGCGTTTCTGCTTCTTGGATTTTTTCTTGCAAACGTTGTTGCTGATTTTCTAAATTTTTTAATCTTTGTTCAGCTTCGCGTAATGCTGTCTCTCGTTGTTGCAAGTGTTGCTCTTGAATTTTAATTGTCGCCTGGATTTGCTGCCATTCACTGGGGGTTTGAGATGCTTCCAACTCTGCTAAAGCGTGTCGCAATTGTTGCAATTCATTTTCTTTCCCAGGTAATTCCCGCTCCAAAATTTCTAATCGGGATTGAGCAGTGGCTAACTTTTCGCTGTTTTGGGCTAGTTGCGATCGCGTCCCCTCTAATTGCGCTGTTAAATTCTTAATGTCTTTTTGCAACTGTTCCAATTGCAACTGCTGTTCGCGCCGCGCCTGACGCGTTTCTGTGAGTTCTTGGGTGAGTTTTTTACTTCTGGCTGACAAAGTTGCGATCGCTTCTGTACAACGCTCTAAAACTCGCTCAATATCCACCAAACGAGTTTTTAAAGCGATCGCTTCATCAGATTCTGCCGCTTCACCCGTACCAAACCGCAACGCTGAACGATTGCTGTTACTACCACCAGTCATTGCACCGCTAGTTTCTAACAACTCCCCGTCTAAGGTGACGATGCGATATAAACCTAAATTTTTCCGCGCCGCCTCCAGGTTGGCAAATACTACTGTGTTACCAAAAACGTAGCTAAATACATCTTTGTAACGGCGATCGCAATCGACTAAGTTAACAGCATAGTTAACGAAGCCGCTAGCGAAACGCAGCGTTGCATCTTGAGTAAATTTAGGAGCATGAATTTTATTTAGTGGTAAAAAAGTCGCTCTCCCGGCACGTTTCTGTTTGAGCAATTCAATCCCGGCTGCGGCTACACCATCATCTTCCACCACAATATGTCCCAATCGTCCACCGGCAGCCATTTCCAAAGCTAGCTGATGGCGGGGTTCCACCTTTCCCAACTGCACAACCAAGCCACAAAGTCCAGGCATTCCCGATTGTAAAATAACTTTACTCGCTTGGGTTCCTTGGACTTCTTGCTGTGCTTGCGTTTGCGCCTCTATTTTATCCAACTGGCGTTGTTTTTCCCGTTGTTCAAAAAGTAACCGCTTTTGGGTTTCCTGTTGGATTTGCAGTTCTTGTTCTGTAGCTGAGAGATTTTGGGCTAAATTCTGGATGGGTTCGCTAGAGGCGTTAAATTCCGTTTCAACTTGATTACAGTCAGTTTGTTTTTGGGCTAATAGCGGTTCGTCGCGTTCAATTAACTGGGTTTGTTCTGAAATTAATTGCTGTAATTGATTATTCCGTTCTGTGAGTTGTGCTTTTTCTGTGCGTTGCGGTTCTAGAGTTTGCAACAGAGTTTCAATTTGACGATTGAATGCCGTTTGTTGCTGTACCCATGCTTCCGAAGCTGAGGCGATTTCTGCGGCTGCTTCGCGGGAGGTTTCTAGAGATTGGTGGGCTTCATTCCTTTGGTGTTGGGAAGACGCGATGAATCGCGTCTCTACAATTTGGGTTTCGTCAATTTCTTCTAGGGAATGACGATGTTTTTGAATTTCTTGCTGAGTTTGAGTGAGACGTTTAGCAGTTTCTTGGGAAGCTGTTTGTAATTCCGTTAGCTGACGCTGGAGTTGTTTACGTTCTGCTTCTTGGGTGGCGAGGGTAGATTGTACCGCCAAAAGTTCATCTTCTCCCAATGCTTTGACATGGGCATTGAGTTGTTCAAGTTCAGCAGTTTTTTGGACGATTTCGGAATTTAGATTTGTGAGTTGAGTTGAGAGTTCACTAGAATTGCGATCGCCTGTTTGAATTTCGTGAACTAACTTTTCTTGTTGTGCTTGTAGCGATCGCCATGATAAAACCGCTTCCCAGGATTGTTTAGCCAGAAATTCCGTGCGAAGTTTTTGATATCTCTCAGCTTTAGCACGATCTTGAGAAAGGCGATCGCGTTGTGCAGTTAATTCCGTTTCAATAATCCGACAGCTATCTTCCTTCTCCTTCACCTCATCTAAAGTTGATTTGGCTTGAATGATTTTGCGATCGAACGCCGCCACCCCAGCCAATTCATCAATAATTTCCCGCCGTTCCCGCGCATTCATCGAGATAATGCTGGTGACATCCCCTTGCAGCACCACGTTGTAGCCTTCAGGATAAACCCGCAGATTACTTAGTTGCTGATGCAACTCCGTCAGCGTGCAAGCTTCACCATTTATATAGTAATTCGACGTGTAACTTCCTTGGTGAGTGACTCGCAGCCTTCTAGTAACACTCCACTCTGCCGATTTTGGCTTTTGGACTTCGGCTTCGCTCAGTCGAACGATTTTGGATTTTGGTTCTTCCTCCGCTTCCCCTGCATCCCCTGCATCCCCTGCCTCCTCTACTTCCTCCTTTTGCGCCTTTGTGTCTTTGTGTGAGATTTCATCTGACAAATCAAACGTCACAGTGACGCTAGCTTCAATAGAAGCGCGTCCTTTAGACGTTTGGGTGTTATTTACCAAATCTGGTAAGCGATCGGCTCGCATTCCCTTAGAACTGGAGAGTCCGAGGCAAAATAGCAGTGCATCGAGAATATTAGATTTACCCGAACCATTTGGCCCAGATATGACAGTACACCCCGGCAGCAAAGGGACTGAAGTAGTACCGCCGAAGGATTTGAAGTTGGTAAGTTCCACGCGCTTGATATGAACCATAGGCGCTGGTTAACTGGGCTAATGAAGAACAAGTGTATCAACTAATTAAAAATTCGCAAGAGGGTAGGGGAAAGAATTCAGGATTATCGTAAACGAGCAGCTTGTCGCAAGCTACCACAGAGGCGCAAAGAACGCAGAGGGGGTAAGGAAAATCTTATTTCAAAGAAAAGCACAATATTCGAAGGAGTTTAGTCTTTACTACGAACTTCCTTGACAAACTAATAGAGTGGTGTGACTTAAAATTGAGCAAATAAAAAACAGGAACTTACACAGATGTAAGTCCCTGTTTGGCTTTCATGCCGATGTTAACTGAGAACTTCAGTTATTCTTTTATGGCTTTTTCACAGCTTCAACTTTTGCTTCCACCTTCACAGTCTTCACACCTTGAACTTCCTTAGCCAAAGTTTCAGCTTTCTTGAGTTCTTCAGCAGAAGTCGCTGTGCCTTTGAGGATAATTTCACCCTCTTTGTTCTCAACCTGTAACTTATTGCCTGGTAAGCCTTTGTTCAACTTGGCGCTAACTTCAGTTTTTAAGTCGCTTTTAACTTTTGTTGCTGCCGTTTTTTCAGAACCGGTTTTAACTTTAGTATCTGTGCTAGTTGCTAAAGGAGTTGTTTGTATTCCTGGAACTTTGGCAGTTTCATTTGTCTGAGAAGCAGGTTTTGCTGGTACTTGAGCAGCTTCGTTAGTAGTACTAGGAGTTTCCGAACCAGTTTTAGGAGCCTCTTGGCAGCCAAAAGTACCAACTACCAAAATGCTACTAACGATTAATAGAATTAGCTTTTTCATTATCTATCTCCGAATTGATTACTGAAAGCAATTAATTTGTGTGTCATGGTGAGGAGCAGATGTTAAAAAGCAATTAAATGTGAAGTAGCAAAAGTGTCCAAGCAATTACTCAGATTACTGGAAATTGAAACTTGAACGATTTGTTTAGGCTAAGATTTTGCAGCCATCTTTGAGAAGCACCAATTCAATTTTATTGACGGTTGCTAACCAAGATACCTGTATATACGGACTATAGCTCCTATGAATTTAATGTAGATGCTGAGGAACTTTTCCAATGATAAACTATGCAACCTTAAAGTAGTGAATCGATGTTATCAGATTTGGGTCAGTTTGGCGATGTCTACGCCTATGCAGCTCAAAACTTCATGTTTTTGCAATACTGTGCCAGCAAAATTACCAACAAAATGTTACTTTAGAAAACTATGGCTTACTTACAATGCCCTAAATATTCAGGAAATATCAGCCAATGCCCTACCTCACTTCTGCCAGCGAAATTAGTGCTATTGTCGCTGAATACACCAATATCAAAACACTGTGGATCGATACAGAAGTAGCTGACTATAAAAGTCGTAATCCTAGACTATCGCTGATTCAGGTGTTAGATAATCCTCAAGATATGAGTGGCGATCGCGTCTATCTTTTAGATGTGCTAGACCAACCTAATATCATAGCTGAGTTTATTGAAAAAATTATGATAAATTCTGCCATTGAAAAAGTTTTTCACAATGCCAGTTACGATCTAAAATTTCTCGGTAACAAGAAAGCTAAAAATATTACCTGCACTTTAGAAATGGTAAAAAAAATTCCCTACCATATTTTGCCATTACCTAACTATCAACTCAAAACCATAGCTACAGCACTTTGTAGCTTTAACAATATCGATAAACAAGAGCAAACCAGCGATTGGGGAAAACGCCCCCTGACTGAAGAACAGATAGAGTATGCTTATCTAGATTGTATTTATCTTGCTCAAATCCACTCAAATTTATTAAGTTTACAAGCCAAAGCCAACCCCGAACCCGCAACGGAAGATTTAACATCACTAAGTACTCGATACTCACAACTTGAACAACAATGGAAGTTGTTGAATTCAGAATTTGAGCATTTGCAAGAACGTATGAAAAAAGCGATGCAAGCTCAGAATATATCTGAAACTTCTTATCATAAGCTTACTAGTTACGATCGCACTACAGTCAAAGCGACTTTTTCAGAATTGGCTAGGCTAGCACAAACCCAAGATATTGATTTAGATTTTCCCATCACGCTAACTCAGAAACTCCAAAAAGATTTAGGCCCAAATCTAGAACAATTGTCTGTAGATATTGAAAAAACTACTTCTTGGCGGCTAACTCCCAAAGCTCAAGAGACTGAAACAGAAGATGAGTAAATTATCCATAAGGCTACAAATGTCAGAATTTATGGAGTTATCGTTTATAGCAAATCTTAAGATTTCAAATATATTTTTTTCAAAAAGTATCTTAAAAAACATGAGACACAGTAGCTTTCTACTCAGAAATCCATTGTCAAGAAGTAGAGAGATGACAATAACAAAGAGCAGAATTGACAATTTTTATACTTTATAATTGATGTTTTTCCCTTAATATAACTATTAAATAAATATATTAAATATCTGGTAAATTTGTTAATTGGCTTGAAACGTCTATCCAAAGTTAGAATAACCATTGAGTTAAAGAATTAAAATCTAGATTTTGGTACTAATTGCGTTCAGGTGTTATGGCAGTTTATATTAAATTATGAGACGGCGTTTATTTAGACAAAAGCGAACAAGGGTAAATCAAGTATTTACTATAGCTATTTTTACTACATTGACAGCAATTAGCAGTGTTTCTTGTAGCAAGAATGACAGTGTTTTGGTAACAGAAATAGGAGTTAGTACACCTAGCCGTCGTTCAGCTACAGCATCCAGAGGTGGGGAATTCTATCTTCAAGGAAAGAATCAGCATTTAAACGGCGATTTACAAGCTGCGATCGCTTCCTATAGTAAGGCAATTAGTCAAAACTCTCAATATGGCGCAGCTTACAACGGACGGGGATTAGCCTACTTTGATTTGGGAGACAAAGAAAAAGCGATCGCAGATTACAATCAAGCCCTCCGCATTAACCCTAACGACGCTGAAGCTTACAATAACCTGGGCAATGCCCGCGCCTCACTAGAAGGTAACAGAGAAGCAGTTAAAGATTACAGTGAAGCGATTCGCCTGAATCCCAACTACGCCGAAGCCTACAACAACCGAGGAAATGCCCGCGCCGCCAATGGAGACAGAAAAGGGGCAATAGACGATCTCGGTCAAGCGATTCGCCTGAATCCCAGATATGCGATCGCTTACAATAACCGAGGAAATGCTCGTGCTGCCAATGGAGATCCAAAGGGTGCGATCGCAGATTACAATCAAGCCATTCGCCTCAACCCTAACTTTGCCCCTGCCTACAATAACCGAGGAAATGCCCGCGCCACCAATGGAGATAGACAGGGGGCACTCAAAGATTTAGAAAAAGCAGCGAGCATTTTTCAAAGTCAGGGTAACAACGACTTATACCAACAAGTGATGAAAAACATCAAAGAACTGAGACAGTAGGCAAAAGAACAGGGAGCAGGTGTTGGTTTTTAACACCAGAAGCAAAGATGAAATACGCTCAACAACCCCAGCAAAACAAACAACATGTTGCGATCGCTCGGCATAGATCCTGATTTAACCTAAGAGGATGTTTTAAAAGTCCTCTGGTCGGTAGCAAAACGTTTTAGATCCCCCTAAATCCCCCTTAAAAAGGGGGACTTTAAGAATTTTTCCCCTTAAAAGGGAGTTTAGGAGGGATTAAACCCTGTATCTGCTCACACACACTATCAAATTGATTTAAAACTTGACTATTTGTAAACCTAATAATCTTTAAACCATAGCCTTCTAGAATATGTGTTCTCTCTATGTCATAATCTTGACCTTCATCTGTAAAATGGCTATCCCCATCAATTTTAACTACTTGTAAAGTAGGACAGTAGAAATCAACTATAAAATGATTAATTGGTCTTTGTCTTAAAACCCGAAATTGAAAATCACTCAGATATTCACACCACAGCTTTTTTTCTGCTGGGGTCATATTTTTGCGAAGTTCTTTTGCTCTTTCTACAAGCTTTGGATTGTAAGGTAAATGGAAATTGCTACTGTTGAGGTTGTTCATCATAGTTTCTAGTGTTTATCCCTTTACACTCCTTGAAAAGGTGGGAAAAAGTTCTTAAAGTCCCCCTTTTTAAGGGGGATTTAGGGGGATCAAACCACATTCTACACAGCATCTAGATGTGTGTACACGATAGCGTCCCTTGTAGGTAAGAGATTGGGGGTTAAGTTTGAGAGAAAGAAGTTGCACAGTACATTAATCAGTATCAAAGACTCGTCCACGAGTATCAAAGACTCGTCCATGAGTATAAAAGACTCGTCCGCGAGTATCAAAGGCTCGTCCGCGAGTATCAAAGACTCGTCCGCGAGTATCAAAGACTCATTCACGAGTATCAAAGACTCATCCACGAGTATCAAAGACTCTCGCGCGAGTATAAAAGACTCGTCCACGAGTATTAAAGACTCATTACAGCAATATTTCATTGATTTAGAAAACACTCTCGCGTTCTTCTTTGCGTCTTTGCGTGAGATAAAAAATCTTTTGGTGCTGTAATTACGAATTACGAATTACGAATTATGCATTACTCTATCAAGACTTGCACTCACACTTTCAGCATACGGTGACTTCAATCGCTGCAAAATCTTTAAAGCTGGTTGCAAATAGGATATCGCTTTAGTATATTCACCCTGCTGTTCTGCCAAATCTCCTAAGCACCACAGAGTTATTGCTTTACCTTGGACATCACCAATGCGTTCATTTATTTCCAAAGACTGATTGAAAAGTGCGATCGCTTGCTCCACTTCCCCTTTGTTCGCGTAGATACCTGCCAGATTGTTCAACGTCGCCGCTTTGCCTTGGACATCCCCAATGCGTTCTTCTATTTCTAAAGACTGATTGTAGAGTGCGATCGCTTCATCCACTTCCCCTTTGTTGACGTAGATCAGTCCCAGACAGTGCAACGTCGCTGCTTTGCCTTGGACATTACCAATGCGTTCATTTATTTCCAAAGACTGATTGAAAAGTGCGATCGCTTGCTCCACTTCCCCTTTGTTCGCGTAGATAGATCCCAGTTCTTGCAAGGTTACCGCTTTGCCTCAGACATTTCCAATGCGTTCAAATATTTCCAAAGACTGATTATAGAGTGCGAGCGCTTCATCCACTTCCCCTTTGTCGGCGTAGATATTTCCCAGTTGGATCAACGTCGCTGCTTTGCTTTGGACATTACCAATGCGTTCATTTATTTCCAAAGACTGATTGAAAAGTGCGATCGCTTCATCCACTTCCCCTTTGCCGGCGTAGATATTTCCCAGACAGCTCAACGTCACCGCTTTGCTTTGGACATCTCCAATGCGTTCACTTATTTCCAAAGACTGATTGTAGAGTGCGAGCGCTTCATCCACTTCCCCTTTGCCGGCGTAGATATTTCCCAGACAGCCCAACGCTTCCGCTTTGCATTGGACATTTCCAATGCGTTCAAATATTTCTAAAGACTGATTGCAGAGTGCGAGCGCTTCATCCACATCCCCTTTGTCGTCTTTAAGCATACATAAATGTTGATAAATTGATGCTAATTCTCTTTCGTCTTCTGCGGGACAAAAATTTAAAGCTTGTTGGTAATAGCTTAATGCTTGATCAACCTCACCCATTTGGTGTTTAGAATAAGCCATTTCTTTGAGAACACTATGATTTTTAGTAATTTCTAATGTTGATTTGCACAGATGTATTGCTTCCCGAAAACGGCTTTGATGCAACAAGTGGTTCGCCAATGAACTAGCTATTTTCCCCACAATTTCTTCATCCTTCCCCAACAAAGCCAAGCGATGAATTTCTAACTTTTGTGACTCCGTAGCAGTTTCCTCTTCCCACCACAGACGATACAAAATTTGTGCAGCTTGTTTATACAACTCTTCACCCTTGGGGTTTTCTGGAAACTCTAGCAACGGTGACAAAATCCGGGGAACACGATACAACCTCTCTGTGTTGTTAGTCAGCGTAACTTCCAACAAACCCAAAATTTCAGCGCGTTGAATATGACTTTCCCAACTTGAGATATCCTCACAAATCGGCTTAATAGCAGCTTGAGGAACAGGTAACTCATACACCAACAACTTCCCCAGCATAAGACGCAAAGCTGGAGTTTGCTGCTTCAGCAATTCCTGTGCCAAAATATCCTCACGAAATTCCTTTTCCTTATCTGCCATCTTTTGCAGAATCATCTCAACTCCCCTCTCCGCTTCTGCCGACTTCGGGGAATTTTGCAAAATCTTATCTAACCATTCCAACAGCCGAGGATTTCCATTTGCTGCTTGTTTGGCACGTTCCGGCAAATCTGGCTGAAATTGCCAACTGCCATTAAACGAATCCAGACGATTACACTTTTTAATTAAATCTGCCCCACCCAAAGCCCCCAGAGGTTCGCGGTACAGACGATGATTCAGTTCCGACAATGTGAAATCGTAGCGACAGGTAATAATTACCTTGTGGGGAAGTTGGGAATTTTGCATCGCCTTCAGCAACGCCAGCAGTACATCTACAACTTGTGGTTGCAACAAATAAACCCCATTGCGTAATTCCAAATTCGCCTCAAAGTCATCCAGCACAAAAACAAAGCGCTGTTCTTTGGTATTGAGTCCTTCAGTGAAAAACTTGGTGAGGCGCTGCATCAACGGTAATTTGCCATTGAGAATTTCATGCCCCCGTTCCGAGGTACATTGTTCAGCAAGGGTTTTGAGCAATTTGTCCTCATCTAGTTGCCGAAAGTTCACCAGCCTGTGATAGCCAACCATCCTTTCTAGAAGTCGCGCCGTCACAGTACTCTTACCCACACCCCCCATTCCGTGGATGAGTACCCCCAATGAAGTGCGAATAGCTTTGAGACAACGTTGCAAAGTCCGCCGTCTGCCAACAAATTCATACGGTTTCGCCACCCGCACCTGTTGGGTATCGGGATCTAAAAACTGTTGGTATGCAGGTTCCGGCGCTGAGGGTGGCAAATCTCCCCACACTTCCACGAACGCACCCGGACATTCTCCCTGAATATATAACCGTAATAAATGCCAGTCACGCACTTTCTGTTTAAACAACTGCTGGTAAGTGCTAGCGAGTGCTTGGGCTAATTGATATCCGGCTGCCAATTTGCCGTAGAGATGCGCGGCGGCGGCTGTAGCAGTCCGGTCTTCCACAGGTCGCCCCCAACTTAAAACAGCGATCGCCCCTTGTTCAATAAGTGCCTCAGCCATAGAAGGGACAGCGCCTTTATCTGGTGCTTGTCCAGTCCGACACCCAGACAAAAACACCAACTTGGGAAACCGAAACCGGAAGACTTCGGCGAGTTCTGCGGCTGTGGTTTCGTGGCGTTCTCCAACTTCCGTCTCAGTGATAAAGTAAGGCGTGTAAGGTGCTTCACTTTTAATTGAGGCGTGTCCTGTGAGGTGAAACACATCAAAGTCATTAAAATACCGACTCCACACCTTACCCAACTCGCTAACGCAACCGCTTTCTTCCACCCGCAAATCTACAGCAAAATCTCGCGTATCAGCCAGAATTCTCGCCTCTTCCTGTTCAAACTCTAACTTTGGTTCCACGTCTTCCGGGTCGGTTGCCATAAACAATACTCGCAATTGTCGTGGTTCCACGAGAAACCCTGCCGTTTCTTTCTCAATCCAGCGCAGAGGCAAAACCACCGGATTAACCCGCTTGACCAAAAAATCCTCACCATCATGCAGAACTTCCCAAGGTAGATGTGCCAATTTTTTATCAGTATCAATGGCAATTACCAACCCCTCACCGCGACAGTCAGCAATTCCCCGACTCAACCAGCGTCCATCGCTATCTAACCAAAAAAATAACTGGTGCCCGATTCCTGGTAAATTAGGCAGCAGTTTATAGTAATCTCGTTCTCCTTGCTTGAGGAAATTAGCGATTTCTGCCAATTTCAGACGACGTGATTCATAGTGATTTTTTTGAGGTAGCCAATACCTGAGTTCAACTGTTTCCTGCGTACTTTCCCGAAGTTGAATGCGGATAGTTTGCACTTATTTGCTGAGAGATTTGAGGATTTCCGTGATTTCCTCTAGAGTAGCATCTTCGAGTAAAATCCTGTTTCCAGTATCAGGGTCAAGAATTACCACATCAAATTGCTTACCTGGATGAGATTTATGCCATTCTTGATACCATTTGCGAATTTGTTCAGCTAAAGCCGCAGCACCACCGACAATGCCAATAATAGTAGCAATGGCGGCGAGAGTTCCCTCTCTTTGCGTCGGAACTTCATAGCTTCCCGATATTTCAGGAATTTCTAACAAAGCCTCGGCTGCTGCTGGTGCGCCTTCACCCTCAATACCGACTTGAATTCCTGCCATTAAATACCTACGAATTTATACAAGATTCTGTATATTATCCGTTGAATTGGGGATAACATTCCCGCTCATACACAGAGAGAATTGCAAAATATTTACTTAGTGTTGTACCAATTGTCTAAAATAAAACAACAGACCCAAACCTGGAAACCCAGATTAAATCTGACTTTTTTAATTTTTAATTGATATGTCTCTTGCTCCTTGGCGAGGTGCGATCGCTCATGCGCTCCATCGCAACCGCAGCCTTGTTTATGCCCGTTACCTGCAACTAGCAACAGTGCAACCTAATGGCCGTCCCGCTAATCGTACCCTAGTCTTTCGCGGCTTCCTGGAAGATACAAACCAGCTAAGATTTATCACCGATACTCGTAGCGCCAAAGCCGACCAGATACAGCAACAACCTTGGGCAGAAATTTGCTGGTACTTTCCCAATACACGAGAACAATTCCGCATGGCTGGCGATTTGACCCTAATCAGCAGTGATGATTCTCACCAGGATTTACAGCCAGCCCGGATCGCAATGTGGCAAGAATTAAGTGATGCGGCGCGTTTACAGTTTGGTTGGCCCTATCCTGGTAAACCCAGAATCAAAGAATCAGGGGCCTTTGAGCCATCACCACCCGATCCTATTGAGCCAGTACCTAATTTTTGTCTCCTGCTACTCGATCCGGTGCAAGTAGACCATTTAGAATTACGCGGCGAACCACAAAATAGATGGCTTTACCACCGTAATGACCAGCAAGAGTGGTCTAGCGAAGCAATTAATCCGTGATTTAGTCAAGAGTCAAAAGATTGACCCTACGCCTTCCAAGGTGCGTAAAAATTTTGCTAAATAGATTCCTCTATAAGCTCTATACTCTGTGTACTCTGTGCCTCTGTGGTTAGAAAAAATACTTTTAAACCACAGAGGCACAGAGATCGCTGAGAAAAAATAAGAGATTTTACGAGTCACTTTGAAAGGGCTAAACATTGACCCTTAACCCTTGACTTTTAACTAAATGCCAGCACCATCTAGAAATTGCTGGATGGTCTTATCTTTGAGGTTGCACCAGCGAGGATCGTGGGTTGGCTCATCCTCTTTGGTGGCTAAACAACCCACTAAAACAGGAGTTTTTTCTGAAGAATTGGTGCGCTGAAGAGTTTGTATTTGTTCTTCCAACGCCTCAATCCGGTCTACTAAAGCACGAATTACTTGAGCTTCTGAATCTGGTAAGTTATTGTGTTCAAGAGGTGAAACCCGAACTCCAGAACGATACATGATGCGCCCAGGCACCCCTACCACAGTACAGTCTGAAGGTACATCCCTTAGAACAACAGACCCAGCGCCAATACGAACATTATTACCAATTTGGATATTGCCCAGTACCTTTGCTCCAGCCCCAACTACGACGTTTTCACCAACAGTTGGATGGCGTTTGCCACATTCTTTACCAGTACCTCCAAGGGTAACACCTTGATAAATTAGGGCATAGTCTCCCACGATCGTAGTTTCACCAATTACTACACCCATACCGTGGTCAATAAACACACTTTTTCCAATTACTGCACCAGGGTGGATTTCAATTCCAGTCAAAAACCGAGCCAAGTGAGAAATTAAACGAGGAATAAAGGGAAGACCAACCGTATACAGCCAGTGAGCCAGCCTATGGAATAGCAGGGCTTGCAAACCAGGGTAACAAAATAAAACTTCCAACCAGTTACGGGCAGCTGGGTCACGTTCAAATATGATACGAAAGTCAGCACGCAGTATAGATAGCACGAGATAGCACCCTCGGAAAGCACAACAAGCTACTCTCCCATATTATCGTCTCAGGTGTTACACATAAAAATTGGGAATGAGGAATTGGGAATTGGGAATTAGTTATTCATTCTTCACTCCTAACTTCCCACTCCCTATTACTGCTGCTCCACTGCCAGAGTATAATCACGCTTGACCCCAGAATTAAATGTACCTACCCAAATCCGATAAGTACCTCTTTTCCAGTTGCGATCGCTAACGCTAGCATCTTTTCTTTTGCCAGTATCATCGCCGCAGCGAATCGTATTTTGATCTGGGCCTTGAATGAGTAAAGTTGTGTCGGTATTGTTGCTATCGACTTTGATTGTTAGCTGGGAAAAGTCATTTTCCAAAACCATAATGTGATCTGGATTAGGATCGGCAAAACCAATACAGGCTTTTTGGTCGCGATCGCGGTTACTTATGGCAGACAATGAGTAAGAACCACCTGTAAACCCCTGCACTGTTCCTTGTGCTGGATTAGATGTTGACACGGTAAAAGTACCAAAATTCGCTGCTGTCTCTGCAATTACAGGTGTAGCGGTGATGGTGGCAAGTATAGCCAACAACCAGCCGCCGCTAAACTGAAGTCGGGGGCGACAAAATTTCATAGTAGCCCTCCAACAGGCTGTTAAATTAGTAATGATATATACATATTCTAATGAAAAAATTCCAGTGAAATTTTCGTTGGTTGTGCCACATTAAAATGTACCACAATAAAGGGTTTTTAAAGCAAACAGCTAATTGCTAGGCTGTCTCTTGATATAAGCAGCAGCGACCATTCTTCAACTGATGATTTGGATGTGATTACCTCTGTTGGACGCAGGATCTTGCCTCCTAAAGAAAACCCTTAACGGACGATTTAAATAGCAAATAATACAGTAAATTTACGAAAATCTTACGGTACAGAAAAAGGCAGAAGATAAAATAATTTTTAACCTTCTGCACTTGAGCTTTTATGAAAATCTCATGAATTCTTGAGTTGGAAGAAAACGCCACCTTTGACCGATCGCGTGTCAGTTCCATAACTGCTAACTGTGAGCGATCGCAAATTATCAAAAAACGGTTTCCCTAAAACTTCCGCTAGCTTGAGAATCGGTACTTGACGCTCTAATAAATTCTGGCTCTTTGTCCAGTCAAGATATATATAGCCTTGGTTTGGTAAGGGAATTGCAGCAATACTATCTTGGAAATTGGGATTGTCAATTAAGGAATTATCCTTAGTTGTGAGAATTTCATTCATCGTTTCTAAGTCAGAAGTGAAAATTTCGTAATTTCCTAAAGTTGTATACAATCCCCGCACTTTTGTTTCAATACTGAAAGATGCTCCTTCTTTAGCATCACTTTTTTTAGCCGCCGTAGTTAACTCTGTCCAAGCGGAGACTTTTTGCTTATCTATAGTCAGAGGATTAATGCTGAGTCCATTGGATGATGCGATCGCATCCAAACGAGCAATACCTTGTTCTACACTCTCGGATTTTTCCACCACAAAAATCCAATGAGGGGTTGTTTGCTCTTTCTCAGGTAACAATGCTATGGCATATTCTCCCTGTACCCAACTAAAAATATCCTCTGGTAAGTTTATTCCCCAGCGTTTTTGAACATCCACTAAAGGTTTGGCTAACCGAGAAACCACATCTTCCCCAGAACCATATATAGTAGCTGTTGCTTGTTTCCAAAGTTTAGCTAAATCGCTCTCGCCCAAATTACTTAAATTTGAGCCAGAAATCGCCAAACCTGCCGACGCTGGAACATACTGCAATGCTCCTACAGGTTTAGATAGTGGTGCAGATGGAGTAAGAATTTCTGATGAAGTCAAAAATGTAGTTTCTGCTAGCAATCCTTTGGGATTCAACGCCAGAGAAATAATTTCACTGTTATAAAGTTGTTCTGAAAGTTCTAAGCCTTGCCATTTTGCCACAACGGGAAGATTTAAGAACGCTACAGCTAAACCCCCTTTGGGCAGTTCTTTGGTAGCTTTTTGGTATTCGGGGGAGCTAGTTAAATTCAGATCGGGCGCTTGGACGTTATTAATCGCGTCTTTCAAGACTTTCGGATCGTTGGCAAACAACACAAAGCCTTCACCAACAACCGCACCTGCAAGTAAATCCTGCTCTGGTTGAGAATTGTCATAAATCAGCTTTATGCCTTTATATTCTTCAACAGCTAAGGTTGCCCCAGATAAGGCTCGTTTGGAAAACAACAATTCAACAAACTCGCGGCTTTTCTCAGATTGCTTGGTTGCTAGTGCTAACAGATACCCTGGCTGCTGTCCGTTTTCTGGATCGCGATCGATATCTAAGGTGGTGATAGCTAATGTAATTTCATTCCCTAACCAGGGTTGAACGTCTTGTTTATAATCTATGCCACTTTTGGCTAATAAACTGGTTTTGAGTTTAGATAGTTCCTCTTCACGTTCCAACACCTGCAACCGATCGGGATTCGTCAGCAGTGAAACCATTGCTGGCGAAAGTTTTGATACGAATATGGCTGCACCAGGCTCAGAGGTAGAAGCAATGAGGTTAGCCGGATTTTTGGCGAAAAACCAGTAAAAGCCAGCGATCGCAATTAGCAATGCGATCGCACCTGCTACGATAAAACCAATAAATGAGCGTTGCCTATTCACATTAAACCTTTAAAAAAGACGGTTTACAGCCATTTAAGCAGAAAGCCTACCAGAATTTATCAGCCTTCTTGAGAATCGATACTCATGCAAAGGCAGAGATTTTCTGTCACCATAAATAAGATTAGGACTGTTTATAGGGAATTCTTTTAGTCAACCCATGAACCAGATTAGTGTAGAAGAACTGGCACAACGTCTTTCCTCTGGTGATGGAAGTATACAGCTAGTGGATGTCCGAGAACCAGAAGAATTGGCGATCGCTAACATTGAGGGCTTTGTCAACCTACCCTTGAGTCAATTTGCCGAATGGGGACATGAAATACCTACCCTCTTCAATCCTCAAGCTGAAACCCTTGTGCTATGCCATCACGGTATTCGCTCTGCCCAAATGTGTCAGTGGTTAATTGCTCAAGGTTTTACAAATGTGCAAAATATTTCCGGTGGTATTGATGCTTACTCCATCTTAGTAGACCATTCAATTCCCCAGTATTAGCTTTTGTTTAGGTGCATTACTCAGATGGAACTTAATTCCATCTGGCTTTTGCTATTGTGAAAATAGCACTAAATTAGCTTGGGGACTCGCCAGGAAAGTTTGTAACTTTCTCCAATAGCTACATAACTTACGCAACTTTTCGACTCAAATCTTAGCTGCAATAGCCGCAAAAATACGTATACAACAATACTTTTCTAAGTGTAGAATTATGCAAAAATAAGCCAGAAACTAGTGTTGTAAATTCAAACTCTTAGCTTTTGATGCAAAGCCTAGATTCTATTTAGAGCGCACTTTTAAAGAATGGTATACATGAACCTTAAAATTAATTATCACAATAAAATTGTATAATTTGTTATCTTAATAAATTATTAATATTCCTTGTTTAAATCAAATCCAGAAATTTCTCCAGACTTTGATTAAAATTTGCCTCTAGCAAAACATATCCTATGGAAGTCCAGTTAACAAATCGGCAACAGCATATACTTTGGGCAACGGTACGTCACTACATTGCTACGGCAGAGCCTGTTGGTTCAAAGGCTTTGGTCGAAGAGTACGACCTGGGTGTAAGTTCAGCCACAATTCGCAATGTGATGGGCGTTTTAGAAAAGTCTGGATTACTCTACCAACCACACGCTTCTGCTGGACGTGTACCTTCAGATTCAGGCTATCGCATTTATGTTGACCAGCTAATTACACCTTCTCTGCGTTCGCGCAGCGTGTCGCAGACAGACGCTACGCGGACAGAAACTTTAGGGCGAGAAATAGAGGTGGCATTGCAAAAACATCTCCAGTGGGAAGATCGGAGTTTAGAAACCCTACTGCAAGGAGCCGCGCAAATTTTAGCAACCTTGAGTGGTTGCATTAGCTTGATAACTATGCCGCAAACTACAACAGCACTATTGCGACATCTGCAATTAGTGCAAATTGAAGCTGGGCGGATCATGTTAATTGTTGTTACCGATGGTTATGAGACACATTCTAAGTTAATGGATTTGTCGCCAATACCAGAAGAGACACAACGAGATTCAGAGGTAATCGATCGCGAGTTGCAGATTGTTTCTAACTTTTTGAATACCCACTTGCGAGGGCGAAGTCTGTTGGAATTAGCCAACCTCAACTGGAGCGAACTAGATCAGGAATTCCAACGCTACGGAGAATTTTTGAAAAATTCAGTTGCCGAATTGACTCGTCGCACTCTTGCGCCGACTGCCACACAAATTATGGTTCGGGGCGTGTCAGAAGTTTTGCGCCAGCCAGAATTTTCCCAGTTACAGCAAGTACAAACGATTATCCACCTGCTGGAAGAAGAACAAGACCAACTATGGCGATTAATATTTGAGGAACCAGAACCGGAGGATATTGGTAAGTCAAGGGTAACGGTTCGCATTGGCGCAGAAAATCCATTAGAACCGATACGCACCTGTACTTTGATTTCTTCGAACTATCGCCGAGGTTCAATACCAGTAGGAAGTGTGGGAGTTTTGGGGCCAACGCGCTTAGATTATGAAAGTGCGATCGCAGTTGTAGCATCTGCTGCTGATTACCTCTCAGAAGCCTTCAGTTATTTCAATCCGTAAAGTTTAGGGATAAGCTGCTACGAGTCTAGACGAATGAATAATGCGATCGCAGATAGATAGCCTAATTTGTAGTGGCAAAATTAATAATCAATCCTACTTAAATCTTTCATGGTTAGAAAAATCGCCTTTGGTTTCCTGTGGTTAGGATTCACTATCTATGCTTTTTTTCTCGCTCCTCCTGAGCAACCCGGTACATTCGAGTTAATTAAAAACCTTTCTACTGGCCAGTGGCAAGGAGTTAACCCATTAGTCATAGCACTATTCAACCTCATGGGCATCTGGCCTCTCGTCTACAGCGCAGTAGTGTTTATTGATGGTAAAGGGCAAAAAATACCTGCTTGGCTATTTGTTACTGCCTCTTTCGGAGTCGGCATATTTGCCTTGTTACCCTACTTAGCCCTTAGAGAACCAAATAATCAGTTTGTTGGTAAAAAGAATATCTTACTCAAGCTGCTAGATTCTCGTGTAACTGGGATTGTGTTGACTGTAGCTACAGTTCTTCTAGTTGCCTACGGTTTAAAAGGAGGAGATTGGGGCAATTTTGTGCAACAGTGGCAAACAAACCGCTTTATCAATGTAATGAGTTTAGATTTTTCCCTACTTAGCCTCTTATTTCCCGCATTACTAGGGGATGATATGGCGCGTCGCGGTTGGAAAAATCCACAGATATTCTGGTTAATAGCGTTGATACCGCTATTCGGCCCATTGATTTATTTGTGTGTGCGTCCACCTTTACCAGAAGTGGGCGTAGAGGCAATACCCGGTCAGCAGCCAGCTGCAAATTAAAGCACTTTTTAATTCGTAATTAAAGAAAGTTTCAGCCGGGGATTTAGACCAATTCACGAAAATCCTGATACATATAGATTTCTCGTGGGGGTACGGCATTGTCCATTGGTGTCAACTTAAGAAGATAAAGCCCATATTTGTTGGGTGTAAGCCTCAATCTCTCAATGGCGCTTACGCCTAGTTTTGACTAATCCAATATTTTTAGGCAAGCTGAGAGGATGTTTGGAGTGCGATTTGTTCAGTCTAAATAAATATAAATACTTAGAGACGACTGCCTAAGTTCAAGCCTAGAGAACTGAATAATAATGTAGGTGTGAATCCTACCCCGCAAGTGCTGCGGTGAAAGCCCTTTCCCTACTGTAGAGACTAGCCATCAATCGGTAAAGCGGGAATGAACAGCGCTCTTACTAGGAGCCTAAACCCGGTAAGGAGCCAAGCAAGATATCCATGAGTACGAAAGACACGTTTGAATCATCGTTAATCTCAAGTAGCGCAATCAGGCTGAAACGCTGCGCCAAAAGGTAAAGGATAAGGGATTAGCGGTTTCCAGACCGACTAATAAGCACCCCCAACAAACCCGGTGAATAGTGTCACTCTAAAGGTATCAGTATTGTTATTCGGAACGAAGTAACCCGTCAAACGCTCTCAGGTGGTCGAATACCTGAGTAGGTGCTAACCGGATGCCTTGACGGGCAAGATTGAGTAAGAAGCGAACGCTTGGCTGTAATGGTCAAGATAGGCTGACGTACCCACGATGATTTGGTAGGAATGGTCACATTAGGAAGTATATATGTCTAAAACACTGAGCAATCAGATGGTGGAATGGAATAGCATTAACTGGCGAAAGCTAGAACGTGCTGTTTATAAGCTTCAGAAAAGAATATTCCAAGCCTCTCTACGTGGTGATAAATCAGCAGTACGCAGACTCCAAAAAACCTTGATGAGGTCTTGGTCTGGAAAAGCCTTATCTGTCCGCCAAGTAACCCAGGATAACCAGGGTAAGAAAACCGCAGGTGTAGACGGCATCAAGTCGCTTACCCCCAAGGCTCGGCAAAATTTAGTACTGAGTTTGAACATTAATCTTCATGTTAATGCTACCCGTCGTGTTTGGATTCCCAAGTCTAACGGTGACAAGCGTCCACTAGGTATTCCTACAATGCAGGACAGAGCGACCCAAGCACTTGCCAAACTGGCTCTTGAACCAGAATGAGAAGCGGTAAAGTTAAGGGGACAGCATCGCCATTCTATGGAAACCTGAAATACTGGAGTTCTAGAAGAGGAGAACATCCCCTAGTGACTACGAGAGTGGCAAAACTTTTGAAAGAACAAAAGGGTAAGTGCGCTCACTGCGGATTGTACTTTAGGGAAGACGATTTAATCGAAGTTGACCATATCATCCCCAAATCCCTTGGCGCAAAGGATAAATACGGCAACCTCCAAGCATTACATCGTCACTGCCATGACAGTAAAACTGCCAACGATGGTAGTAGAGGTACTCATGATTTGAGCCAAGTCATTGAGGAGCCGGATGAGGTGAAAGTCTCACGTCTGGTTCTGAAGACGAGCGGGACTCGTGAGAGTTTCCCTTAATTTAATAGATACGCTAGGCGATAGTGCAAAACACCTCCCAGAGGCGATGTCTATGACGGCTATGCCTACGTCAAAAAAACCAAAAATCTCTTAGTAATGTTTGCTTTCATGCCTACACAAGTTGATTTTTGAGTCTTTGACTGAAGTTATTTAAATACAAATAGATTTTTCATTTAAGCCTGATGTCCGTTCTTTACCAGTAGCGAGGTAGAGAATCAATATAGTTAAATGATGCTTCAGCGTTCTGCTCAAGCACCATTTAACTTACTATGTTTATTGTCCCCAGTTCAATAGGCTACATCTGCCTGCCCTTAGGTGATTATGGCAAAATCTAAGAAAAGCGCTACCCCCACCAATCTCAGCGATCCACAATATTATCTTAACCGAGAGTTAAGCTGGTTAGAATTTAATGGCAGGGTATTACATGAAGCCTGTGACGATCGCACTCCTCTTCTTGAACGCCTGAAGTTTTTAGCAATCTTCAACTCTAATTTGGATGAGTTTTTCATGGTGCGAGTTGCTGGTTTAAAGCAACAAGTAGAGGCGAAAGTCAGCCTATTAACTCCTGATGGTCGGACACCACAACAACAGCTAGATGATATTAGGTCTACCCTGATTCCTCATGTCAAGAAAGAGCATCAACATTTTGAACAAGTACTTCGTCCTCTACTAGCAAATCATGGCATCCATATTCTGGATTACATAAATTTGAATCAAAAACAGCGAACTCATCTCAATAATTATTTTGAGGAACAAGTCTTTCCAGTCTTGACACCTCTGGCTGTCGATCCTAGTCATCCTTTTCCATTTATTTCTAATCTCAGTCTGAATCTGGCTGTTGTGGTCAAAAACCCAGATACCGAAGAAGAATTCTTTGCCAGAGTTAAAGTCCCCAGTGTTCTCCCACGATTTTTACCGATACCACCTGAGTTGGGAGATCAAAATAACGGCAAACCTGCTCACTGGACTGGAGTACCTTTAGAACAAGCGATCGCTCATAACTTAGAATCTCTATTTCCAGGGATGAATATTCAAGAATATCATCCGTTCCGCATTACCCGTGATGCCGATTTGGTATTGGAAGAAGATGAAGCAGATGATTTGTTATTAGCGATTGAACAGGAATTGCGAAAACGGCGGCTAGGTGGGAGTCCAGTCCGGCTAGAAATTCAATCCCAGACTCCTGAAATAGTGCGATCGCGATTATTGCACGATTTGGAATTAACAGAAAGCGATCTCTACGAAGTAGACGGTCTTTTGGGCCTGCGGGATTTGATGTATTTTATGTCCTTGCCATTGCCAGAACTCAAAGATCCACCACGCCAATCTGTTGTACCATCACGCTTGCAAAGGCTGAGAGAACCGAGTTTAGACCCAGATGCGCTAGAGACGGACGAGGGAAAAGATTTTTTTGCTGTGATTCGGGAAAAGGATTTGCTAGTACACCATCCCTATCAATCCTTTTCGGCTACGGTGGTGCGCTTTATCACCCATGCTGCCTATGATCCGAATGTGTTAGCCATCAAGATGACCCTTTACCGGACTTCTGGCGATTCGCCCATCGTCAACGCCTTAATTGCCGCTGCTGAAAATGGCAAGCAAGTATCCGTGCTAGTGGAATTAAAGGCGCGATTTGATGAGGAGAATAATATTTATTGGGCAAAACGGCTAGAAAGAGTTGGAGTTCATGTAGTCTATGGTTTAGTAGGGCTGAAAACTCACAGTAAAACCGTTATGGTGGTACGGCGCGAAAAAGATCGAATCCGCCGCTACGTACATATTGGCACTGGTAACTATAATCCCAAAACAGCACGGCTATATACAGATTTGGGATTGTTTAGTTGCCGTGAAGAATTAGGTGCTGACATCACAGATTTATTTAATTTCTTGACAGGATACTCCCTGCAAAAGTCTTATCGAGAATTGTTGGTTGCACCTGTGAATATGCGCGATCGCTTTTTGGCACTAATTCATCGCGAAATTGAAAATGTTCAAAATGGATTTTCTGGACGCATTGTTGCCAAAATGAATTCCTTAGTCGATCCAGAAATTATCGCCACATTATATGAAGCTTCCCGCGCCGGAGTACAAATAGACTTAATTATTAGGGGCGTTTGCTGTTTGCGTCCAGGACTCAAAGACATTAGTGAAAATATTCGCATCATCAGCATTGTTGGTCGCTTTTTAGAACACTCTCGGATTTATTATTTTCATAACAATACACAGGAGGAAATCTTTATCGGTAGTGCCGACTGGATGCGCCGCAACCTAGATCGTCGAGTCGAAGTAATTACCCCAGTAAAAGACCCAGATATTGCCAAGGATTTGCAAGAAATCATGGGAATTATGCTTGCGGATAATCGCCAAGCTTGGGAATTACAAGCCGATGGCACTTACATTCAACGCCGTCCTTATGATGATTCTCCAGAAGCCAATTCACAAAAAATTCTTATGAATATGGCATTACGCTCAACTGGCGTAACCTCAAACTTGATTGATTAAAAGATAAGTTACTTTGACTTTGACAACTAGCTAAACTTAGATAACTTTTAAAAGTTATCTAAGTTATTTTTCATAGGTTCATACAGAATTCATGAATCAGGATTCCAAATTCAGAATGAATTCCGATCAAAAAGCAGATAGCACAGGGATAGCGAGTCGGCTTACCCCTGCGGCGATCTTCCTAGCAAAAGTGCCTCGTAAAGAGCATCAAATTGCTGATTTCTATATTCTGAATTCTTCTTCAATCAACCATTGGATAGAGTTAGTGCTGCTACGTGTTCCCATAGACTAGAGAGGTTATTCTGAATAAATTCGTCATTCCCCTCAATGTTAATGTTATCCTGTGAGCTTTCTACCTTGCGTGTTCTAGTAGTTGATGACCATGAACTGACTCGTCTAACCTTACAATTGGTTTTTTCCTGTCAGGAGAATATTCAAGTAGTAGGTTTAGCCAGTAATGGTGAAGAAGCTATAGAAATGGTTAAACGTTGTCATCCTGACGTAATTGTTCTAGATTTACAAATGCCAGTCATGGATGGCTGGAGCGCGTCTAGCCAAATTAAAGCTATATCTCCGAACACCCAGATCCTTGCTTACTCCTCAGTAGAAGACGCAAATTTTCAAGGAACTAAGGCAATGTCTAGCTTTGATGACGTTTGCAAGAAAGATGTACCGACAAGCGAACTGATTGCTTTAGTTAGGCGGTTAGGTCAGCGTGCAGGAGATGATTCAGTTGCAGGATAAATGATACAACTATGTTGCTTCGCCAGCTCAGGCTTAGTTAAATTCTGGGGATTTGAGAATATTATAGTAGTGTGGAGCGTCGGTATTAGCTGAAGTTGACAGTTAAACCGACGCATTTGTGCTGTTTTCTACTCTACCGGAATGGTGCGTTTAAATTCATCAATTAATTCATCTAGTTCTTCCAAAGCCTGATTTACGTCAACTCTCAATGTTCCCAGGTTTGGTTGCTCTAGCAGGCCTAATAGGTACTCGCGTTTACTTTGAACTGCAACAATTCGTTCTTTTATAGTCTGTAGATCCATTATTTTTTTCCATTTTTAACTACCTTTAAATTTTAAGTTAACTCAAAATCCAATATTTTGGGGCACTATACTCTTAGTAGTCCACTACACTAACTTTCCTCTCTAGAAACTCCTCATGTCTCCCGTACCTCTACTCAAAAGCAGGCTACGTGTAGCGTCTTTGATATGAAAAGTTTTAAACTAAGTAAGCTGGAAGCTTTTGACTTCTCTTTGTGTGAGTCTTAACCTGGCAATTTTGAGTTGGTTGAATTACTAGTCTCTAGAGATGATGTTCTTCCCTAATTTGTTACTCATAGCCGATGATAATAAAACTGAGGTATTAAGAATTTATACTAATTTAAGCTCATGCTACGCCAAATCTCTTTGGGAACACTCGGTTTAACTATCGGTGGCATATTAACCATTATGGGCTTCGTCGCCTATGCTGGTAATAATGCCACACTCAATCTTGTCGGATTTTTTTACGGTATTCCTCTATTGTTGGGAGGACTGGCGCTGAAAGCTAATGAACTTAAGCCAGTACCCTTTACCCAAAAGACATCTCCGTCAGCATTGATACTGCGGGAACAGCAAGCAACTGATACTCAAAATAAAATTCGCAAAGATATCACCCGATATTGTTACGGTCAAGATGCTCATTTAGATACAACACTTTCTTTTCTGGGTTTGAGTCCCACAGACCAGGAACGACCAACAGTCACAGGGTTACGAGAAGTAGAAGTGAATGGGAACTATGCCCTAATTTTAGAATTTGATTCACCGCTAATACCAATTGATGTATGGCAAAAAAAGCAGGAAAAAATGACTAATTATTTTGGACCGGGATTGGAGGTTCAAATAACACAGCCATCTGAAAATACAATTGAGTTAGCGCTGATTAATACTCCAAAAGAGTCACTAGTCAGTACTCAATAGTTAGGAACAAAAGTTATTGTTACCAAAACTTTAATGGCTTGTTCTTACCCACATTTTTGTAACAACTCAATGTGCTGCACTAATGGACATCTCTCCCAGAACTTAAGTTCTGGATAAAGAAACTCTCTCTGTACTCAACTTAACTGAAATTTTCACTTTCACAGGGGATAGCATCAACCTAAGTAGAGGCGCGAAACTTTGCGTCTCTACACGCCTAAAAATTCCCACGCATGATCTTAAGTCAATTGTATTGCTACATACAGCATTGACTCGTTTTTTTACCACTAACCAAAAAGTTACTTTTCTAAACGAACTGCATACCATTGTAAATATTGCCCAGGGCCAATATCTAATTCACAGCCAGTGTCGAGTAAATATTGTGCTTGAGCTTCCACAGTATCAAACTTTTGCAAGTCAGGCGGTAAATCTTGAATTATAAGTTGCTGAAGAGTTGTTTTGAGCTTTTCTAATAACTCTGATTGTGTCAGAAATTGCTCTGGTTTATCTGTTTCTAAAAGAACAAAGTGATCTTGCTGATACATTAATGAGTCTGGCATTTTAAAGATTTAGTGAATGCAAATGGTTTTTTCGATCGCGTCTGGTTATTTTTGTAGTCAAAAAATGGAGATTCTATCTATTTGATCTGCTGTCTGTGCAGTACTCATAGGATTTAGTTGTTTAAGACATAAATATTACTTAATTTAGTATATCTAGATTCATATAAATTTAATTATTAAATTACTGTTTTTTAGAATAAAAAATCTATTTTTAACTTAAGTAAATATAGTTAATCAATTAAATAAGAACTTTTACTTGATTTATCAACTCAAAGTGATTCAACAATAAAATATTGAACTTAGTTGAATCTTAATCTTATGTAATTATACCGTATTTTTATCCCTACTGCCCAATAGACTAAAGACATTTAAGTCAAATGATATTAGTATTTAATATTAGCTATAGCAATCCAAATTTAAAGTTAAGAAAATACGTAGATTAAAAATACGTATTTTAAAGCCTTTCAGAAATGTTATCTCTCACGAATGATTTAGGATTGCTATATTTTATGAACGTACTTTGACAATTGCTTTTCCCTGTTTCGCTAAGTTTATAAACTAACTAATTAAGGTGCCTATTTGCAATTTTCAAAAAAATTGCAATTTAACTTTAACAATGGGGAAATATAAAAGCAACACTTCCTCCCATAACCATAGCCGAACAAAAAGGTAAAAATTGCCTTCGCGTTCCAATTATAGATTGTCTATGCAACTTAGTTATCTACCGCTTGCTTGGCTCAAGAACATTGAGCAGTCTATTGTCAAAAAACAGTTGATTGTGAAGCCAGACACACCTTTGCCGCAAATTCTGGCATTGATGAAAAGAGCGATCGCTCCTATGCGATTGAGTTGCACAGCCTTTTTCAGAATAATCTTGCAAGTGGAAGGCAACTCATGTCAGGCATAAGCTCATTTTCTGTTTCTAAACAACCACCACTGATTCTAGTGGCTGATGATGACAAGACTATCCGAGTGTTGTTGCGTAAAGCTATGGAACAAGAAGGTTATCGAGTGGTCGAGGTCAATGATGGTAAGCAATGTTTAGATGCTTACGAGACTATCAAACCGGATATAGTTTTGCTAGATGCTGTAATGCCTGTGATGGATGGCTTTACCTGCTGTAAGCAATTGCTCCAAATTGCCAGGAATAATTTAATCTCAGCCCTTGCAACCTTTGATACTGACTCGGCTCTTAACAATACTGTCATCTCCAAAATATGGGAGCGCACTCCCATATTGATGATCACATGCTTGGACGATGAGGAATCCGTAAACCGTGCTTTTGATGCAGGAGCGACTGATTATGTTACTAAGCCAATTCACTGGCCTGTATTGCGTCAACGGTTGCGCCGACTGCTACAGCAAGGACAAGTATACAAACAATTAGAGGCAGCAAACCAAGCTTTGCAGCACCTTGCCAATGTAGATGGCTTAACTGAGTTGGCTAATCGTCGTCGCTTTGACGATTATCTCAATACTCAGTGGATTAATCTCGCCCAAGAGGAATCTCCTTTGTCAATGATTTTGTGTGATATCGACTATTTTAAATTTTATAACGATAAATATGGCCATCCTGCTGGAGATGTCTGTTTACAAAAGGTGGGTGCTGTCTTAAATCTGAAGGCGCAAAAACATCAAGACTTAGTAGCGCGTTATGGTGGCGAAGAATTTGCTGTGATTATGCCATACACCCATGCATCTGGTGCAATTCACGTGGCCGCAACGATACAAGCGGGAATCAAAGATTTACAAATTGCTCACGCCGGGTCTGCGGTGAGTCAGCATGTCACGCTAAGTATGGGCGTAGCAACTGTTGTACCTACTTGGGAATCCTCACCTTCAGATTTGATTGTACGGGCAGATAAAGCACTCTACCAAGCAAAGGCAGGGGGGCGCGATCGCTTTGTCTCAAGTTTTTAATTGTGATTAGTTATTAGTTATTTGTAAATGCCTATTGCCTAAGAAGGATAAACTGGCAGCGTGAAGTGGAACCATGCTCCATTATTGGGGGCGGAATCTACCCAAATTTGGCCATAGTGTGCCACGATAATACGCTGGCATAAACAAAGACCAATGCCGTAACCTTCTTTACCTTCATCCCGTTGTAGGCGGAAGTGGTTTTCAAAGATGCGATCGCGATTTTCTACAGGAATACCAGGCCCAGTATCGCCAATACTAAACTGAACTTTTTGAGTAGTGCGGTGCAATCCCGAAACGCTAATCTTGCCACCTTCTGGGGTATATTTGATGGCGTTATCTAACAGATTCACTAGCACTTGGCGGATGCGTTCTGGATCGGCATATACATAAGGTAAGTCACTAGGAATATCTGTTTCAACCTCTTGGGATTTAGCGGTGTAGCGATCGCACAATTCTTCGAGTACATCTAAAAAGACTTTACCTAGTTGTACTTTTTGTGGTGATAGAGGAAACTCTGTATCTTTTCCACGCCCTACCTGCAAAAGGTCAGTAATCATTCGGTCAATGACCTTAGTTTGATTGCGGGCTTGTTTTAATAAATGTGCCGTCATCGATGGCTTGAGGCGCTGAAATTCCCCTGTCTCTAGATTGTAGTTAGATTGGAGAGTTTCTATTGCGATCGCGGCAGCAGTTAGGGGATTGCGGAGATCGTGCGCCAGCATAGCAATCACCCGATCTTTAAACTGTAGCTGCTCTTGAAGGTTATCTTTTTCCTGTTTCAAGCGAAAAATTTCGTCTGAGAGTCGGATTAGTTCAGCAGAAACAGCAACTGAATGGATAGTGGATTTGGGTAATGTACCCCGACCATTGTCATCCATGTGTTCTTGCAAGTCTTCCTGTAATTTTAAGTAAGCGTCTACAGCGACTTGCCAGCGAGGCCACCAGTTTTTCAATTGCGCTATGATATTACTCCCAGCCAGAACCTGTCGTGGTTCAGGATGGATTTTGATTAAAGCTGGCGTTGCTACCAACTTAAAGTGTTCTGCTAAGTAAGGTTGTTGTCCAACATCGATAGTTTGAACTTCAAAAGTATACTCAGCCTGCAATTCTTTTAAGTAAGCACGTATTCGCTGCACCTGTTGGCGGGACTTAGGTCGTCCATCGACAAAAAGTAACAGTTGGAGTGGGGCCTCAGAATAAATAGGCTGATCCTGGGAAACTTGCATGTAATCGTGTTTCAGCACTGGTAACAACCCGGTGACGCTTTACAGAAAGTAAAATGGACTGACGGTTGTCGATGGTCGTTGTTTTGGTCTTCAATTTAATATCTATTTTAGATTTTCATACTGCTCTTAGTTCTGCATCTTTGACACTAAAGATATCTTTTTCAGCCTTTTGTCCCTTTTTGACTAACTTTATCTCCAAGAAACACCCAATCCTCTTGAATATAAGCCTTAATTTGCCCTGAATCGAAAGTTGTCGCTAGAGTTAGCAGGTGAAAGGTTTAATACTATGTCAAATCAGCTAGTGGAGCAGCATGTCAATTTGACTACTCGCTTTGAACAAGCGATCGCCGAACTAAACGCAGATGCTAATTGTATCTAATCTATCAGGAAGCTGTTAACTGTTTAGACCAAGTTTGTGGAGAGAGGGTTTTTTAAACACCAGTGCATCCAATGAAGTGTCTTGTTTGCCTCAACCTAATCATTATTCTGATTAGGAAAACAGCCATAGCTAATAACTATATACTGCCTATAACTTACTAAGCGTACTCTGTGCCCAGCCTTCCTCAAAGAAGACCTACCTATTCTCTTGAGAATAGGGGATGGGTTGCCCTAAGACAACCTTTTGGATAACATCGGGGCGATGCCTACGGCGGTAAACTACGCACTTTTAGAGTCAGTACTTACTGCTTTCGAAGCTGCCAAGAAACTCTTGACTACAGCACAAGTAGCACTTTCCCCATAAAATCTATTTAGAGAAATTAGGGAAACTGCTGCGACACTTGACTGCTTTACTTATGACCCCAGTCGCCAAGAATAACGAACTTACGCTAAGTTCCTGGAATTTGTAAACACTGGCATTTTCCGGCTATTGCCTTATTCAGCTTACCATCGTCAGATGAATAATTTCCAGAATCGATTGCAACCCAGTGTTAGCGAACTTTATTGATTTCCCTCTTTGGGTGAGGCTAAGGGGGCTTTATTCCTAGTCTATCACTTTAGGTGTTTAGCGATCGCATTAAGTTCGTGCATCTGGAAGCAGATTAAAGCTTTTGGTAGCTAAAATGTTCTTTAGCGAGTTACCAATCAGTTATCTGCTCTGCCAATTGAATATTCAGAGAAATATCTAAAAAATGGATTCTCAATGTAGTAGTCTTGCCATATTAATTTTGAGCAGGACTAAACTGCTGACTACAAACTCCCTTAAGCTGTCCTAATCCCAGTGAGCTTAGAGCCTCAAAATTATAAAACTCTTGTTGTATAGCAAGTATTTCAAATTTATTTCTGTTTTTTTCCAAAAATGTTAGTTTGCCAGAATTTTTGGGAACTCTATAAATAAGCATGGGAATTATAAAAACCTAATGGCTGTAAAACGAAGACAATACGGTAGCTTTTGCTACCGTTTACTCATTTTTAGAGATATTATCATCTTCACCAATAGAGACATTTACCAAGACAACGCGCTGAGTCGGTAGTGTCTTTTGGTGATACTGAGAGGCAGTGAGCAGAAGAAGCCGGAGAGTAGGCAGTAGGGGGCAAGGGGTAAGGGATAGGGGCAGAATAAAAATTAGCTCTTTCCCCTCTGCTCCCTGCTCTTTTCCCCTCTGCCTCTTGTGCCCAATGCTCAATTAATGAACAGTCTGCGCTAGGGTAGGAATTGAAACTCATTTGTGATTTCCTGTGCTTCCCTGTAAACGTCCAGCTGTATTTCTAATTTGGGCTGTTCTACTGACTTCCTTAACAGCCTGTGCTAACAGTCCAGTCGCCAAAAACCTTGAAGAATCTTTGGCGGCAGATCCGAAGCTGCAAAGCAATCCAGTTGTGTTTGGAGAATCTCAGAGTAAGCAACCACAAGCACAGCCAAACGATTCAACAGTTCAATTACCAGCTGATTTTCCCAAAGATATCCCCCTATATGCCAATGCCAAACTGGAGGAAGTTATACCTGCTAGCGGTTCAGAAAATAAAACCTCAACTCGTTGGTTGAGTTCTGACCCTAGCAACTTTATCGCTAGCTTTTATGGCAACCAGTTTAAAACAAATAACTGGCAGATTTTGCAACAGCCAACAGATGATGCGGGAGGTACTTTTGAGGTACGTCGTAACGATTTACTGTTGAAGATTTCTATTCAGCCTAAATCAGTTACTAACGCTACACCTAATCAACCGCAAACCGCCACAGAATTACTAATTGATTACGTACCGAATAGTATTGCTACAGCACAAACTACCCCAAATACAAATTCTAGCGAAACTACTAACGTCGTTCCTCAACCAGGAAATCCACAGTTCATTGGGCCAGTACCACCTGCAAACTTGGCAGCACAGCCACAAAGTACGGCTAATAACCAAATAACTCCTACAGCCACAGCCGAATCTCAAGAATTCAGCGATCTGAATAAAGTACCTCAAGAATGGCGGCAACACATCCAAGACTTAGCCGCATTAGGTGTTTTATCCCTAGAACCAAAGGTAACTAAGAGTAATTCTACTACTACAAATAATCAGTTTGAACCCGGTAAAATTGTTACACATCGGGAATATGCTCGTTGGCTAATTGCTGCTAACAATGCTATGTATGCCAGCAATCCAGCTAAACAAATTCGCTTGGCATCAGAAAGCACTCAACCAATTTTTAGTGATGTTACCGCAAAAGACCCTGATTTTCCAGCAATTCAGGGATTAGCCGAAGCTGGGCTAATTCCCAGTCCTTTGTCTGGAGATTCCACAGCTGTTTTGTTTCGTCCTGATGCACCCCTAACGCGGGAACAATTACTGTTGTGGAAATCACCTCTAGATACTCGCCAAGCTTTACCTTCTGCTAACTTAGATACGGTTAAACAGACCTGGGGTTTCCAAGACGCAGCGCGAATTGACCCCAAGGCTTTAAGAGCAGTGCTGGCTGATTATCAAAATGGCGAGCAATCGAATATTCGGCGGGTGTTTGGCTATACGACTCTGTTTCAGCCCAAAAAACCAGTAACTCGTGCTGAGGCTGCTATGACTTTGTGGTATTTCGGCAGTCAGAGTGAAGGGGTGTCAGCAACTGAAGCTTTGAAGTTAAAACGAAGTTAAAGCGATGTCTATGAAGGGTTACGCCATTCTGTTGCGGTTAGTTTATCCGTAGCAGAAAAGTGGCAATGCCCAGGCTTTAGCATAGAAAATTTGCGATTTCTTTGTAATACACTGATTTTTTATCAAGAAAATGTAAATCTAAGTGTTTTCAGCGTTTTTACCTGTATTTGATGAATTTTTGAGGCATAGTTAGGTAAAACAACGTAAATTAACTCAATATACGTACTTAGTTTGAATTAACTCAAAAAACAAATTGCCAGCGATCGCCTTTTCATTACTTTGAAACAAACTAAAAATACCACAGGTAAAATAAATATGAAAAAACAAGCTGTAGCCGCAGGATTTGTTCTCTTATCTTTCATGTTACCGCTCAAGGCGAGTGCAGCGAGTTTTAGCAACTTTTACGTGTTTGGCGACAGCCTTTCTGATACTGGAAATGTCTTCGCTGCTACTGGTGGTTTAGCCGCTCCGACAACAGCCATTCCCCAAGATCCACAATACTTTCAAGGACGTTTTTCTAATGGGCAGGTTTGGGTAGACTATCTTGGAGATCAGCTAGGATTAACACCCTCTCCATACATTACTTTAAATCCTGCTATTCCTAACCAAGGGATTAACTTTGCTGTGGGTGGTGCTAGTTCTGGTCAAGGTAATGCTGTTGTTCCTAATGCACCGTTACCAGGAGTACTGGAGCAAGTCGGCTTGCTGACGCAACCCATCTTACAAGCCAATCAGAAGCTCGATCCAAATGCCCTCTATGCTGTGTGGGGAGGTGCAAATGATTATGTGTTTGGTCAAGCTACTAATACGACTCAAACAGTTCAGAATTTATCAAATGCAGTATGGTTACTTGCATCAGCTGGCGCGAAAAATATTTTAGTCTTTAACTTGCCTGATTTGGGCAAGATTCCATTGGCATTCGCTACAGGTTCATCTAGCAACTTGGCTGCTTTGACAAATGAGCATAACCAGGAATTAGCACAGGAACTAGGCAAATTTAGCAATAACTCTGATCTGAATCTCATCTCTGTCGATGTGTTTTCCCTATTTAATCAAGTAGAAGCAAATCCAGGAGAGTTTGGATTTCAAAATGTGACTAACCCTTGCGTAGTAGGAAATTTCCAGACAATCCTCAGTGTTTGTTCTCAACCAAACGATTATTTATTCTATGACTCCGTACATCCAACAACAGGGGTTCATAAGTTAGTTGCAGATGCTGCGCTGGCGGCGATTGAGGCTAAGTCTGTTCCTGAACCTGCGATAAATTTGGGGATTTTAGCTCTTGGTGCTTTTGGTGCTTTAGGAATCCTGAAGCGTCAACAAAAAAAAGCAGCATTTATGACACCAGTTCGGGTTGTTGATGCACAATTATCTCATATAACAGTTGAAAACTGAGCTAACTGTCTTGATGTGGGATTACGATCGCTTATTTGAAATTATTGAAGAATTAGTGATGCACCACTCTCCTAGTGGTGCAGAAGCTGAGATTAACCAGTTGTTGATGCAACGATTTGCGGCGCTGGGTGTAGAAGTGTGGTGCGATCGCGCCGATAATATTATCGCCAAGATTCCAGGGAAAAATCCAGACCGAGCGATGTCTAACGACAAGCCGCTTCTCTACGAGAGGCTACGCCAACGCGCCTACGCGATCACAGCACATAAAGATGAAATTGGCGCAATTGTTAAAAGTCTCGGTGATGAAGGTCGTGTGGAAGTCCGTAAACTCGGCGGTTCTTTCCCGTGGGTTTACGGCGAAGGGGTTGTTGATTTATTGGGAGATCGGGAAACCATTAGCGGTATTCTCAGCTTTGGTTCCCGCCACGTTTCCCATGAATCGCCCCAAAAAGTCCAGCAGGAAGATACTACTGTTAAGTGGGAAAATGCCTGGATTGAAACGAAACGAACTACAGATGAACTCGAAGCAGCTGGCGTTCGACCTGGAACTAGAATGGTAATTGGCAAGCATCGCAAGCATCCAATTAGGTTAAAGGATCATATTGCCAGTTACACTTTGGATAACAAAGCCTCTGTTGCCATTTTGCTAGCTTTGGCTGAAAACTTGAAACAGCCAGTTGTTGATGTTTATTTGGTAGCTTCAGCCAAAGAAGAAGTAGGAGCAATTGGAGCGCTATTTTTTACCCAAAATCAACCCTTGGATGCGTTAATTGCTTTAGAAGTTTGTCCATTATCCGAAGAATATCCGATTAAAGATGGGGAAAGTCCTATACTTTTATCTCAAGATGCTTATGGGATATATGATGAGGGATTAAATGGACAAGTACGCCAATCTGCCAAGCAACTTGATATACCAGTGCAGCTAACGATATTGAGCCAGTTTGGTAGTGATGCTTCCATTGCCATGAAATTTGGACATGTAGCCCGTGCTGCGTGTTTGGCGTTTCCTACCCAAAATACACATGGCTATGAAATTGCTCATTTAGGAGCGATCGCTAACTGTATTGATTTGTTAAAAGCTTTTTGTGAAACTGAGTTCTAGTAAAGGTTTAAAACTAATTTACTCGGTAAAATTAGAGTGCGTAGTTTGCCGCCGTAAGCATAGTTTTTACAACCCTTTGGCTAGATGCTTGATTTATGTCAAACTTTAGTATTGAGGAACACTTTCACAAAAGCCGATGATGGGATTTGAACCCACGGCCTGCTGATTACGAATCAGCTGCTCTACCACTGAGCCACATCGGCGTACACAATCTAAGAGTATAACACGATTTAATCATGGTAGATCAAAATCTCAAAAATCGCCTTAACCCCGAACAGTATGCCAGCCTCAAAGCAGAAATAGCCGCTCCTTATCGCGGCTTAAGACAATTTATCTATATCGCTTTTGGTGCTTCTGGCTCCATTGGCGCATTCGTGTTTTTTTTCCAAGTGCTTGCCGGACGGGATGTTGAGAGTGCTTTGCCTAGTTTAGCTCTCCAAGTAGGAATAGTTGCCCTAATGGTCTTCCTTTGGCGTTGGGAACAGCGTCGGCAACAACGTCCTCAATCAGGCAAAAGTCCTAATTCTTGAAGAGAAAAATTTTAGCTGATGACTTTTTTACTGGTTTGTTTCTATATATCTTTATATGGATTGATGCTTTTATGAAGATTAAAATATAAAGAAAGAAAAAATAAAAAAATTATTAGGAAATCCCAAAAAGCAAAAATTTCTGAGAAACTAGAAATCGTTGAAACGGGGTCAGCCATATATAAAGACCCTGACCATAAAACAAATCACATTCAAATGGGGTCAGTTATATTTAAAGACCCCAAATTTTATGTTTAAAAAACCCCAAAATTAATAAAAATCGCAATCTTGGAAGCGCCAGACTAATAATTTGTTAGTCTTGGCGCTTTCAATTTGCTAACTAGGCATTTACTGGGCTGTTACCAAATAAGATGAAGGAATTGGTTGGGCACGTCCAGCACTGACGAGTGCCTGGTAAACAAAGGCAGCAACCTCGGCTCTAGTCGCTTGACGATTAGGATTGAGTTGCTTCGCTGTGGGATAGTTGATTACTAGTTGCCGCGCAGTTGCAGCCGCAACAGGAGCGATCGCATAATTAGGAATCTGGGCAGCATCGGTATAAAAAGAAAGGACGTTCTGATTATTCGCAGTTAAGCCCAAACCATTAGCTAAAGAGACTAGCGCCTGCACTCTGGGAATTTGCTGCTGTGGTTTAAAAGTGCCATCGGGATAACCAGAAACAAATTGGCTCTGGTAAGCAGATTGAATTGCAGCGTAAGCCCAGAAATTTGTTGCTACATCTTTAAACTTAATACCTGCGCGTTTGGCTGGTGGTGTTAAAGCTTTAGTGACAATAGTGGCAAATTGAGCGCGGGTTACAGGTTCATTGGGTTTAAAGCTGCCATCAGGAAAGCCAGCAATAATATTTTGAGAAGCCAAAGCTTCGATGTAGGTTTTTGCCCAGTAATTTGCTGGCACATCTTTAAAGGCAACAGGCCCACCAGGTGGTACATCAACAGCTGCGGCAACAAAATCTACTGAGCCAAAAATCTTTTTCTGATCGATATCGTTGCCAACAGCGACAATTTTACTGGTTTTAGTGGCATTGTTTACATCATAACGAGTGTTATTGCGGATAAGATTACCACCAGGATTTTCGTTGGTACCAAGGTCAGGTAAAGCACTAACAGTTGCTACTACACCATCCCGCTTATTGTTCTGAATGACATTCTTACGCAATACAGGCTTCGCTGACTCTGAGATAAAAAGACCATCTTGGTTTTCGACGATTTGGTTTTCCACAATTAGGGGTGTGGAAGTACCACCGATCGCTAGACCAAAACCAGTATCCTGAAATAAGTTACCCCGAATTTCTCCTTGAGCAGCTTTAGCAATTGAAATCCCATTGCCTTTGTTTTGCACAAAGATGTTACTTTCAATTTTAGGATTGCCTGTACCCGTGACAAAAACACCCTCTCTGACACTGTTAGTAAAAGTACTATTTTTGATAGTAGGATTAGTTGATTCCACCCACACAGCCGTACCCCGGCTATTTGGGTTGGTGACGGTGACACCGGTAATAGTGGTATCTTGTTCGGCAAGGATGGTAATGTCTTGTCTAGCAAAGGTACGACTAGTGTAGAAACCTCCACCTGTAATTAATATTGCCTGACCTTTACTAGCTTCATCACCCCGCAGTGTCACTCCTGGTTTAAGCAACAATGGGAAGGTTTCGCCACTTTCCTGGTTATAGTTCCCAGGTGCTAATTGAATAACTGCACCTGCTTGGGCTTGACTGAGAGCGAAACTGATGCTTTTGTAAGGTGCAGCTGAGGTTGTACCAGCACTAGCACTATCTACACCAGTTGCGGGATTAACATAAATTGCTGCGGCGGTTGTCGGAACTTGTGCTGTGAGAGTTGGGGCAATACCTTGTGGGTGAGTCGCACCAGCATTAACCGCACCGGGTAGTAATATTGAACCGCAGTAAACCGCAAGCATTGCCGTTAGTCCGGCTCCCCCGCGTAAAGTATATCTGAGATGACTGCTAGAAAGAAGGCGAAAATTTTTCGCTATAGAAATGTGAAAACCCCGATATTTCATTTTTTCCGTCTGTGATGTGCTGAATTACGGTATGTCGAACAAGGTTGAAACTAGCAGTCTTGTAGCTGCTGTCAAACCCATGCAAAACTATACTGGATGATTAGCACTGATTCAGCTAATTTCCTGAGATACATCACAGAACTTATACATTAGTTATATTATTTTATTCAGAAAATTTTACTAGTACAAGACGGCGGAAGTTTGCCTATCTTTAACAAAGGGATTTTGCCCCTTGTTAAGCCCCAAGTCTACTTAATCCAGATGGTAGCTGGATTTTTGCCAAGCTGTAGGCTTTCACAATGAAGCTATTTCTATCGTTGTCTTATCTAAGCGCTCATCCTGTCTTTGCTACGATTACTGAATTATTTATTTTTTGGTATTTCCTAAAGCCAGATGCCGCAACTAATTCTGCTGGAATATCATCACAGAAAAAGCAAACCTATTAGAAATTGGAAAAAATGCGTTTTAAATTTTTGGGGTTGCGTCGCACCTTGGTTTTACTAGGTAGTACCTGTCTTGTACTTTTGTCTACTCCTGCCTTGGCTGCGGAACGAGTAGTGCTGAACTATGGTATCTTCCGTGAATCGCTTTCAGTAGGCGAACTATCTACCTTTGCCCAAACAGGTGAACTTTCACGTTCATTACGAGTTGATTTTGCGTTAGCACGACAAGATCCTAAAGCCATTCGTCAGTATTTAACGGAGCCTGTGAAAGTAAACCTAGTATTTTTAGATAGAGTTCTGAATAGCCAGATTGGTAATATTATTTTGGATCAAATTAGTCAAGTTATTTATACACCGTCTCGGAGAGCAGATCGGCAGGCTTTGCGATCTGCTTTGGTACTTTCTGCAAGTCAAGATGGACAGGTGTCGCTAATCGAAATTATTCAAAATTATCCCACTAATGAAGTGGAAGTTGATGGCAAACGCTTGGAGGGTGCATACCGTCAACTTCGTCGCTTGCAAACAAGCCTACAAGATTTACTCAATTTTTAGTAAGCTAAAGTTTCTAAAGTTTCCCTTAAATACCTTTGTACCTGCTGTTCCAAGCGAATTCCGTGTAATTGAGCATCACGTTCTAGTTGCCAGCGTTGAAAACCGGAACTAGTGGAGATCGCACATTTGAGGCTATACCAAATTTCAGTATCAGCAGAAAATTGGCGATCGCTAGAAGCTGGAATTTGAGCCATAGTTCCTCATTCCTTTGTTTAACTTCAAGGTTAATTGGGCATTGGGCATGGGTAATTTTTCCACCGACTTTTTTCTGCCCCTCTGCTTCCCTACTGCTTATTTCTAGCCTTTTAAAGTAAATAATATTACTTTGAGGGCTGTTATGAATCTGTATTAATCCTAAACAAGGATTGCAACAATCGGGGCACGATTTGATTAACCCGCACCCCTAAAATTGTGAAATCCTGCTTAATCTTTTCTAAAGATAATGGCTCTATGCCAGCGAATTCTGTGTCATTAGTCACTAAAACTCGCATTACACTCACAGGTATTTGTAAAAATAGATTGCTGCCTAAAAAGGCTAATCCCGCAAGCACTAGTGCAAGGCTGCGCCATTGTGGAAGGAATTTGGCTGAATCTGCTATTAATGGGGCAAATTGGTAAAGATGCCACAGCACCAAAATCGACAATACTGCTGCCACTAATGCCAGGATACGATTTAACTTTGTATTAATTAAACAGAGAATTTTTCGCTGCCGCTCAGTCAGATTTTCTGGTTTTAGGGCTATTCCTAAAAGAGCGAATATATAAAAAGGGCGACGTAACTGCATCCATAGCAGGGGGAGAATACCAATGGCGGAAACTAAAAATAGCTCCATCCAGACTGGCAAAAACGGCTCGCCTACAGACAAAAATATTAAGCAGAGTACTAAAAAAACAGGCAACGTCGCCAATCCAGCGACGTGAATCCACAAAATAGGTTCAGAGCGAAATGAATGCATAATAAAAAGTTATGAGTTAAGAGTTAGGAGCTTGGAATTAGCAGTCTTTAACTCCTAACTCCTAATTTATTACTCCTAACTTCTAACCATTTTACCCTTAACACTATCTCGTTAAGGTGAGAGTGCGGCGCTTCGTAACCATCTGATAGGATTCGATGATGTCACCTTCGACCCAATCATTGAATTTATCCATACCGACACCGCATTCATAACCGGCGTTGACTTCACGGGCATCTTCTTTCATCCGTTTTAGGGAATCAAGGACACCTTCATAAATCACCTTACCGCCGCGTCGTACCCTGACTTTGCAGTTGCGAACTAGTTTGCCAGATTGAACGTAGCAACCGGCAACAGCACCACGGCCGACTGGGAAGACGGCACGCACTTCGGTTTGACCCAAGGGTTCTTCCACCAACTCTGGTTCCAAAAGACCTTCCAAGGCATCTTGAATATCTTCTAGGAGTTTGTAGATGACGTTGTATTCCCGGACATCTACGCCCGCTTCATCGGCGGCTTGTCTAGCGCCACTAGCGAAGGTGGTGTTGAAGCCAATAATTACAGCGTTACTGGCAGCTGCCAAGTCGATATCTGTCTCGGTGATTTCCCCAGCAGTAGCCAACAGCATCCGAATTTGGACTTCGTTTTGGGGGATTTGCTTAAGCGCTCCCACAATGGCTTCTACGGAACCTTGTACGTCTCCCTTCAAGATCAAGTTGAGTTCTTTCAACTCGCCTTCTTGTGCTTGAGCCGATAGGGTTGTGAGTGTAACACGACCCTGTAACAGGCGGGATAGGCGTTGTCTGTCTGCGCGATCGCTAGCGAGGGATCTGGCTTCTTTCTCGTTCTGGAAGACCTCGAACTCGTCGCCTGCTGCTGGCACATCACTTAACCCCAATACCTCGACAGCAAAGGAAGGAGAAGCGATATCCACTCTCTTGCCTCTGTCATCTACCATCGCCCGGACTTTACCGAAGGCCGAGCCAGCTACTAAGATATCTCCCACATGCAGGGTGCCATTCTGAATTAGCAGGGTAGCAACTGCTCCCTTGGCTTTATCCAGATGTGCTTCAATGACAGTTCCTTTGGCGGTACGATCTGGGTTAGCAGATAGTTCTCCAACTTCTGCTACCAAGAGAATCATTTCTAAGAGCGTATCCAGATTTTCACCTCTGATGGCGCTCACGGGAACCATAATTGTCTCACCACCCCAATCTTCTGCGGTCAGACCATACTGGGTCAGTTCTTGTTTCACCCGCTCTGGCTGTGCCCCTTCTTTATCAATCTTGTTGATTGCAACAACAATTGGCACTCCCGCAGCTTGAGCGTGGCTAATAGCTTCAATGGTTTGGGGACGGACACCATCATCAGCAGCCACTACTAACACGGCAATGTCTGTTACCCGAGCTCCTCTAGCCCGCATTGCTGTAAAGGCTTCGTGACCAGGGGTATCCAGGAAGACTATCTGCTGTGGTTTGCCCTCATGTACCACATCCACATGGTACGCACCAATGTGCTGAGTGATACCGCCAGCTTCGCCAGCAGCCACTTTGGTTTTGCGGATTGAGTCGAGCAGGGTTGTTTTACCGTGGTCTACGTGACCCATAATTGTCACGACAGGCGGACGGCGATGAAGATATTCTTGGTCTTCTGCGCCGACCATTTCCGTAATTTTCCGAGCTTCAGCTTCTCGCTCGACGGTTTCGACTTCTATTTCTAGTTCTTTTCCTACCAGGGTAATTGTGGGAATATCCAGATTTTGGGTGATACTCACCGCCATGCCTTTGAGGAACAGGATTTTGACAATCTCTGTATCAGGAACGGCTAAAACGTCGGACAGTTCTTGTACAGTTAACGGCCCTGTGATCGTCACCTTTTCGGGACGATCGCGCTTTGTATCAGCTTCTTGTTGGCGACGGTTATTATGATGGTCGCGGTTAGAACCAGACTTAGAACCAGGTTTTCTACTTCCTCTAGCAGTTGGGGCGCTAGCAAGGCTTGCACCCGGCATCTGTACAGGTCGAGTCGCTTTTGGTTTGGGAGGACGAGCGATGGAAAGGCTGACTTGGACGGTTGCTGGTGAGTCGATATCGTCATCATCCAACAAATCTTCTTCAAATTCATCATCCAATATCGGCTTGATCCGCTTGCCTTTTACGCCAGCTTTAGCCTTCTCTTTAACTTCGTCGATTATTTCCTCTTCTACCCACTTTTTGCCGCCTTTGGTCGGGCGAGGCGGACTTGGGCGTTTTAAGTCGAGGAGATCGGGTGTAACTGGCTCATCACCCAGTCCTTGAGATTTGCCCGCTATTCCTGACATTTGTCTAGGTGGAGTAGCGATCGGCATTGCGGCTGCTACAGATTCACCAGGACGCGCTGGTCTGGGTCTTTGCCCCTCTCCTAGTTGTGATGGTGCAGATGGTCGATTGCCTCTCTGCTCTGGTCTGGTGGGTGCAGGGGTAGGCCTGGCCTGTCTTTGTGGCGCAGATTGTGGAGACTGGTCAGTTGGCAGTTTAGCAACTCTGGGTTTAATCTGTTCGCGATCGCCTTCAACGGGCCGTAGCCGTTGGTCGCGTTTAAGAATCGGTTTATCTGCTTGAGATACCGGCTCATCTGACACTTGGGCTACTTCTGCTTGGGCTACTTCTGCCGCCGGTCTTGCCGGAGGGGCAACTAATTGCGGTTTTTGAGGTTTTTCCGATTTCGGTCTCGGTGGAACTACTTTTTCCGGTTTTTGGGATGCTACTTTTTCCGGTGCCTGACTTGGATTAGGTGTTTGTTCCAAGTCGGTGACAGGAGGTTGCTCTTGAGTCTCAGATTGAGTCCGGGGCACAGGTCGAGTTGGTGCCGCCGGCTTCATGGGTGAGGCTGGTGTAGCAAAAGGCCGTGGAGGTGAGGGAGGATTAGCTTCAGACAAGGCAGCTTGGGTATTGTTGGCAACTGACGCCTCTGGGGCGTTGGAGGTAGTATTTCTCAATATTTTGGGTTTGCGTATTTCCAAAATTTGCTGTTTGTGGGGTGCAGCAGGTCGGTTACGTCCGCCGTTTGGTGGTGAATTTGGCTTATGGCTGGTTGTACCTAGTTCCTTTTTGGCTGAAACATTCGTAGCTGCGAGCTTTTCTGCTGCCGTGCGGATGTTTTCTGCCTCGGATTCTGAAATCGTGCTGCTATGACTTTTGACCGCGATACTGAGCTGGTCGCAAATTGCTAGTAGCTCTTTGTTATCCAAATTCAATTCCTTTGATAATTCATAGATTCTAACTTTGCCGTTGGTCATCCACTCTTCCCCTTTAATTTACAGTTTTAGCGGATGGTTGCCTGGTTTGCGACATCTCCATCCTTGGATTACTGTTTTTAGACCGCCGTTTAGTTTTTGCCGGTGCCTCCAATCAGGAAAGAGAGATGTTTCGGTTTAATAATGGCATCCCCACCAGGAATGATGGTTGAGGGACACCCATAAAAATTTTTTAAATAAAAGATTTTTATAGGAATCCTTGACGCCGAACTGCGCCTGAGCGCTACCAGGTTGCCATTTTGTAGTTTCTTGTTTTGTTGATTCTGAATCTTCCACAACACAATCGATTACATCTTGTTCTGGGAATCTTGCCTCGCCTCTCTTAAATTATTGGAGAGTCGAATGCTTTTTACACCCATTTACTATTTTGGCACTAACCTTAACGATCAACAGCGGGTGTGATGAAAGCACGACTTCGGCTTTCGCACAATTCCTCTGGTGATGATGTCACAAAGTTGTTCCAATTAAATTTGGTTTTGGGTATTGCTGCTGGCTAGACGTTGCGACAAGCTTTGGTACAGTGTTTCTGGCACTGATGCATGTAGCGATCGCCCTAGTCGATTTTTTTTTTGAGCCGCTTGTAAGCAACTCGTTTGCGGACAAATGTAGGCAGAACGCCCCATGCCCCGATCTAATTGTACCTTTCCCGATGGAAAGACGCGGACAATCCGCCAAAACTCATCTTTTGAGCCTACTTTCCGGCAACTAATACAGCGCCGATAATTTGGTTTCATCAGTTTTCTGCGATCTCAGTCCAGCATTCTGGGTGTAAAAATGAGTTTTTTATCACTATTTTTTACTTATACCAAGGTGTCTTTCAGGAAATAATCCTTAAGACTCGGACTACAATCAACATTATCAAAACTTTACAAGGTTAATCAATTATTCGTCATCGTTATTGTCAAAACTATCCTCCTCTTCTAATTCGTCCTGATTTTCATCTTCTAATTCTTCGTCTAATTCAAGATCATCTTCCTCTGTCTGATATTTTGCTCTGACGGCGGTAAATTTCTCATCTTCTCCGGCATAGTCGTATTTAGCTTTGTCTTTGATGTCTATTTTCCAACCAGTCAGGCGGGCTGCCAAACGGACGTTTTGTCCTTCTTTCCCAATAGCTAAACTTAATTGATCTTCAGCCACGAGTACGTGAGTTTGCCGGGATTCTGGGTCCATGAGGCGTACTTCATCCACCCGTGCTGGACTTAAAGCATTAGCGATGTATGTTGCTGGGTCTGGCGACCAGCGAATTACATCTATTTTTTCACCGCGTAATTCGTTGACTACCACTTGAATTCGCGATCCCCTGGCTCCGATACAAGCACCAACTGGATCGACATCGCGATCGAGGGTATCTACTGCTATTTTAGTCCGGGGACCGACATAACGGGAGGGGGGGTTTGCCTCCCTTGCTACGGCAACAATCCGTACCACTTCATCTTCGATTTCTGGGACTTCGTTGGCAAACAGGTAAACCACTAAACCTGCATCAGCACGAGACACCAGCAACTGTGGCCCTCGTTGTTGACCTTGGGAAACTTTTTTCAGATATACCTTGAAGGTGGCATTTGCCCGATAATTATCGTTAGGCAACTGTTCCCGCTTCGGTAATTCGGCTTCTACTTCTGGCTGACCAAAGCCACTGCTAACTGCCAAAACCACAGATTGCCGCTCAAACCGTAGGACTCTTGCTTGCAAAACAGTTCCTTCTAAATCTTGGAACTCTTCTTGCACCATCTGGCGCTGTTGATCCCGTAATTTTTGCGCCAATACTTGCTTGGTTTGCATTGCCGCCATCCGACCAAATTCTCCTTGATCGGGAGTCACATCTAGCACAACAGAGTCCCCTAACTGCGCTTCGGGAGCTACTTGTTGAACTTCGTCTAGAGAAATCTGATGGTCTGTGTTATTTACTTCTTCAACGATGGTTTTGGTGGAAAGAACGCGAAATCCCTCTCCGTCAATATCGAGTTCTACTTCAAAATTTTCAAAATAATCTTCGTCAAACTGTTTTCGCTCTAAATTTTGGGCGCGACGATAACGTTCGTAGCCTTTTAATAGTGCTTCTCTAATAGCTGATTGAACTGCAAGACGGGGTAAATTCCGCTCACGACTTATACTTTCAATTAATTCTTTTAATCCAGGTAAAGTAACCATTGACATAAGCAATCTCCTTTAAAAAGCAGGGAGTGGGGGCTGAAAACTACGCATTAAATAGAACCAGCGATTAGAGAATAGCTTTACACTAGCCCCTAATCTCTAGCCCTTAGTCCCGAAACTCTAGGCCCGAAACTCTAGCCTTGAGCGAATGGCACTCTAGCCTGTAATTCCTAAGCCCTAGCCCTTTGTTTATCGGCGCTCGTCTAGCTGCACCTTAGTAATTAGGGAGCGGGGAATTTCGACTACACGACCTTTTTGGTTTAAGTAAAGTGTTATCTCATCCCGGCGAATCAACTGACCAATCCACTCTTGTTGTCCGTCGTAGGGGGGCGTTGTGGAGATAATGACAGGGAATCCTTTAAAGGAAATAAACTCCCTGTCTGTTACCAGTTGCCGCGAAATACCAGGACTAGACACTTCCAAGACGTATGTATCTGGAACGATTTCCGCAGCATCTAAGGAGGCTTCTAAAGCACGGCTCATCCTCTCACAATCATTCAATCCGGTGTCTTGCTGAGGATTGCGAATGTCTACCCGCAATACTGGTGGACTTTGGTGAGTGTGAAAAACCACGCCAACCACTTCCAATCCCAGTTCTTCTGCTACTGGTGTCGCCAAATCAATAATTTGTGGAACTAAAGGATGAGCCATGAGAGAATTCAATAAAAAAAGTGGGCACTGACCCACTTCCTGCGATAGGTATATCTTCCAAGAAGTCTTGTGACGAATCAATGATGGTTCGCCCTCATTCGAGTTTAGCGCATTTAATGGATAGTCGAGTATGGGGCATTAGGCATTGGGCATAGAGAAGAGACAAGGGAGACAAGGAAGAGGGAGGAGACAAGGAAGAGACTTGTTCAATAATTTCCCCTTGTCCTCCTTGTCCCCCTTGTCCCCTAATCCTTTCCTGCTCCCCTGCCCCCTGCTCCCCATCTTCCTCATCTCCCCCATTTCCTACTCCCTACTCCCCACTCCCCACTCCCCACTCTCTCTACCCTTCGCGTATTTTTGGGAGAGTGGTGCTTTTCTCAACGACTGTTGGAACTGATGCTTGTGTGCGTAGCTGCCTGGTTTGCTCGATAATTTGGTCTATGTCTTCTTGGGATAAACGCTGGACGTAGTTGATTTTGATTTCCTCTAAGAAGTCAAAAACTAAACTCTGAATTTCGGAAAGTACGTGTTTTTCCTTCATTTCAGATCCCAAAGCTTCGCTAAACCTTTCTACGAGTTGACTGGTGAGTTTTGCGCCAACAGGGTCTTCAACAGCGCTAACTAAAGTTTTGTAAAGATTAGTTGTGATTTGCGTCGCCAGTTGTTCGCTTAACTGGGTTTGAGCTTTTCCCACGCCAGGCAAATTCTGGAGATTGCGGTAGACGGGGACTTGATGGAAGACGGTTTCGATGTTGTGACGCAAAATGGCAACGATCGCAGGTTGAATATCAGGTAAGACTTGGTAAACAATTGTTTTTACCAGAAGACCTGCGATCGCTTCAACTTCATTCACATTATTAATATCTATGTAGGGACGTAAATTTTCTTGTTGTGAGAGCCAATGCGTTAACTCACCCCGTTGAATTGAACCCTGAACCTGGTTAATTACTCTTACTACCACTACTTCTGTGAGTTCTTCAGCAAAATTGGCGACAACCCCCTGATGAATTTGCTTTCGCACTGGCTGGAGATCCAATAAATGCGCTTGATCGAGGCGGACTAATACAGGTAAGATTCGCAGCCAACGCCAAAATGGTAGGAGCAAAAATATGTCATACCAACGCCACAATAGTGCTTCAAACCAGCTTAAACCAAGATGTCGGCGTTTGATTAAGAAGGTACGCCCCAGCAATTCTACGCCAAATAAAATCACGAAGGGTAAGTCAATAATCCAAAAATTATCTACAAATTCACCACTTTCACCGATTTGGCGGTAGTAGTTAGTGGCAATCAAAGGGCGGATGCTCTCGTTAAAAAAATTAATTTCTTTAATCCAGCCATTTTGCAAGAGGTAAGGCTGACTCCAAAAAGTGGCAAAGGACTGTTTTGCAGATTCGTTACCGATGTGCGATCGCATCCGCTTTTTGATTTTTTCCAAAGTCCCACTTTTATTAACTCCAGCAAAGGGGTTACTGTCAATCATCTCGTTGCTAAGACGCTTTATTTGCTCTAGTCTGCTTTTTACCTCAGAAGACTCTAATCCTGTTTGGCTGACTTGTTCTTCTAATGCGTCTACTGTTTCTAGATAAATTTTTGTGTCTCGGTGGGGTTCAATACCTTTTATTGGGTCATAAATCTGAATAACTTGGGGAAGTTTCCGTAAGTAAAAATCTCGCCAAGGTACGTAACTTAAATTAAACAAAACTAAACCTAAATTTACAGTGGCAGTAATAGCCATAAATCTTTCAAACCAAAGATTCCTCTGCTTAGAAGATTTTATCTCTTTCTTTTTTTGTTGCATATTATACATTTTTGGGATATTTGGAATATCAGCTCTTCCATTTATTAATTTTCGTTTTTTTCCAACCAAATACAGCAATTTGCAGTTAAGTAGACCTCAGTATAAATGTATGTATATGTATTTATGTCAACTTAAGGTTAAAAAAATGCTTAGAGACAAAAGGCTTAAGTTGACACCGATCCACATAAATGCATCTATATGGAAATTGAGTGTTCAAAGCGTGTATTCGCTTCAAATGATAACCTCTGCATCTCTGCTAATATAAGATACGTCTTTTGATGGATGACATGAATTAGCTTATATACATCTCGTTAACTTTGGCAAAAATTATTCATAAATTATTCAAAAATCATTAAAAAATCGCGAAAAAAGTTATTAAACAAACTTAAAATGCAGCTGTTAACATTTATAATCCTGCTGATTTAATCCAAAGGAGTTTTAAATATGTGGTGTGGTTTTGGAAAATCAAGCGCGACTTTTGCTGTTACTTGCCTGATAAGCGCTAGTGTGGTAATTGCAGACACAGGTTTCGCAGCACCTCAACGTAGCTATACGCCCCAGCAATTCCGTTCTGTGTTGCGAGGTCTAGGCTATAACGTCAAGGTAACAAATGGTCCTTTGACAGATGAGGAAACCAAAAAGGCAATTCGTGAATTTCAGACAGGTTATAAGCTAAAACCAGTTGATGGGATAGCAGGGCCAAAAACCCAAGATTTTGCTGCTAACATTGTTCAAATTCTGCACACAAATTTGAATGCAGTAGTCAAGCCTAATCCTCCCCTACCGCGCGATCATTTTTACGGTTCCCGCACGGAAGAAGTGGTGAAGGAGTATCAAAAGAAATATCAGTTGCAAGAAACTGGAATTGCTAATTTAGCACTCCGCCAAAAGCTGAATGAAGAAGCAAAGACAGTCTTGAGTCAACCAACAACGAAACCAACGGCTAAACCAACAGCTAAACCAACGGCTAAACCAACGGCTACACCGACAGCTACGCCAACGGCTACACCGACAGCTACGCCAACAGCTACACCAACAGCTACACCGACAGCTACACCAACTGCTACACCGACAGCTACGCCAACGGCTACACCGACAGCTACGCCAACATCTACACCCTAGTCGCCACAAAAACCCCTACCCAAAGATCCTCAAGTCATCTGATTTGGTTCTTCTAAGGGTCTACCCTTGGGTATAGGTAGAATTGGACGGGGGTCATTGTAAGGCATAGGAATGTACTGCACGCTGGGTCGCCCTCCTTGCGCCTGTGGGTACAAGTCCATGAGATCATAAATAGAATGGGGCAGTCCGACAGTTACGGGCAGCCCCATTTCTGTTGCTTCTTCAATAGTTATGGGATAATCGTGGGTGACGCGCCCGGTTGTCAAGGCTTCGATAATCGATTCAATATTTTCTGGTAGAACTTTTTGTTTGGGTATACTGTCTTTAAGCAAAGTTCGTACAAACCTCTGTACCTGCCCAATTGCTTTGCGTGAGAGGTCGGCCATAATTAAAGTTTGATCGTCAATCTCACTGATGGGTTTATCTTCAATTACTTTTAGGATACTTGCTGCGGGGTAATTACCCAATTGGGGATCAACTGGCCCCAAAACAGCGTTAGCATCCATAATAATTTCATCAGAGGCCAGGGCAAGCATTGTACCGCCACTCATCGCGTAGTGCGGGACAAAGACTGTGACTTTTGCCTGATGGCGAATTAATGCTCTAGCAATTTGTTCTGTTGCCAAAACTAAACCACCAGGAGTGTGCAAAATTAAGTCAATTGGCACATCTGGGGGTGTGAGGCGAATAGCTCGTAATATTTGTTCTGAGTCTTCGATAGTAATGTAGCGAGATATGGGAATTCCCAGAAAGCTAATAGACTCTTGGCGGTGAATCAACAAAATCACCCGACTTTTGCGTTCTTGTTGGAATTCTTGTAAAGCACGCAAGCGGCGATATTCTATTTGACGTTTTTGCCAAAGGGGTTGCAAAGAAGTTAAAAGGAGAAAAATCCAGAATAAATCACCAATACCAAAGCCCATAAAAAATTAATTCTTGTTCAAAAATAACGATTGTCGTCATTATTGTGACAATTTTTGGGCGATCGCAGTTCTATCGTGGGCTAGAAGATGTAGAGGGGGATAAGGTAGATTTTGCTCTCTATTCCCCTACTTCTTCATCTCCCCCGTCGCCAAATCTTGATAGTATCGTCATCACTACCGCTCACTAGGGTTTGACCATCAGGACTGAAAGCGACACATCGAACATAGCTGGAATGTCCTGTAAGTGTGCTAATTTCTCTACCACTGTGTAAATGCCACAGTTTGATAGTGTTGTCCCAACTGGCACTAGCGAGAAATTGCCTATCCTGGCTAAAGGCAACTGACCAAACTGAATCAGAATGACCAATGAGAGTGCGAATTTCTTTGCCTGTGTTTACATGCCACAATTTAATTGTGTTGTCACCACTGCCACTAGCAATCATTTCTGCATCGTGGCTGAAGGCTATACAGTTGATGAAGAAGGAATGACCTGTAAGTGTGTAGATGTTTCTGCCCGTGTATACTTGCCACAGTTTGATAGTGTAGTCATTACTGCCACTAGCGACAAGCTGTCTATCCTGGCTGTTCGTCGTTGTCGCCGTTCTTGGAGAATAGGCAATTGATGAAACTGAGTCGGAATGGCCAGTGAGAGTTTGAATTTCTATACCAGTGTTTACTTGCCATAGTTTAATTGTGCAGTCAGCACTGCCACTAACAAGAAACTTGCCATCTGGACTGAAGGCAACAGAATTCACCCAGTTAGTATGACCAGTGAGAGTGCGAATTTCTTTTCCGGTGTTTATATCCCACAATTTGATCGTATTATCCCAACTACCGCTAGCCAACATTCCCCAGTTCAAATCTGCGCTTCCGGTAGATTTGCCTGACTCTCCTTGATAAGAAAGCTTTGCTGAGATTGGGCTAAAGGCGACGGAATTAACCATACTAGAATGACCAGAAGACCAACGACCCATTTGACGCACTAGTTTGCCAGTACCCAGTTGCCAAAGTTTAATAGTATGGTCATTACTGCCACTAGCAATGAATTGCCCATCTGGACTAATAGCGATCGCATGAACCATACTAGAATGACCTCTGAGGGTCTGTAAGCATTGCCAGTTTTGCTGGTCTAATACAACAGGTGGAGGTAATTTTACTCTGGGCGTTATCACTAAGGTGGATGTTGCTGGTGCTATCTTTTTCTCGTTTTCAGGGCCCAATAAATCCAACCACTCCTGCACAGATTGGGGACGATAGGTTGACTCCAAATCCATGCCGCACATAATAGCTTGATTTACCCTATTGCTGATGTTGGGATTAAAATATTGTGGTGGTTCTAAATTAATATTGTGCCGTCTATCATCTGCACTTGTCGGTATCACTGCGGTAAGCAAATTATACAGAGTAGCAGCTAAAGCATAGATATCAATGTACTCTCCTCGTGGCGCTTCTGATTCATACTGCTCAGGCGGGGCAAAACCAGGAGTACGATACACTGTATGTCTTTGAATTACATTAGGAATAAATTCTCTAGCGATGCCAAAGTCTATCAGCACTGCTTCTGATTTATCAATGCGGATCATAATGTTGCGTGGTTTGAGATCCCGATGCAGCAATCCTTTAGAATGGATTAGTGTCAAAGCGTCGCCAATTTGTCTGATGTAGAGCAGCGCTTCTGCTTCTGATAGCACTCCAACCCGTCTGAGATACTGTCCTAAGTCTTCGCCTTCGATGTATTCCATCACCATGCAGGGCAAATTTCCATCATCGAAGATGGTTTCTATTTCTACTATATGGGGATGGTGACACACAGCCAGCCTAACTGCTTCATCACGAAAGTCTTGCCGTAACTTGTTTCGGTGGAGTATCCAGGCGGGGTGGTTCAGGATTTCTTCTTTAAGGGTTTTAATCACTCGCAGTTGATTCCGTTGATTTCTGGCAAGATAAGTAATGCCAAGTCCGCCTTCACCTAGTTGGCTTTCGATAATGTAGCGTCCCCCGAATAAAGACTTTCCTGCATTCCACACCATTAGTAATATTTGACAATTGCTGGTATTTATTTTGGCACGGTATCAAAACAGCCAATCCGAATTTTTGGGAATTCCTTTTGAATTGCTGTTGTAGATTTTTGGACGTTACTTACTTAGAGAACATTTTCATTAACCTCGATAATTATTAATAGTATAAAGTTGTGTATACCCTAATAGCTTTAGCGAAACTTTGCCTTTAGATCAAAGTATGAGAGTTGATTGCTTATGTTAGAGTAAACGATGACTTTCGCTATATTTGTTCATAATAATTTGACTTGTAGGTAATCTGTAATTATGCTAAAAAATCTGAATCTGAAACAAAAGTTTACAATTTTGCTATTGGTAATTCTGACATTCGGTTTGAGCTTGAGTGGATTTGCTCTTTCTTCTTTGCTTAGGGAGAATGCTAAACAAGATATTAGCTCTACCGGTCTCATCCTCATCCAAACAATGAGTTCTGTCCGTAAATACACCAGTACCCAAGTGAATCCAGAGCTAGTTGATAAATTGGCTACTGAGTTTTTGCCGCAAACCGTACCTGGATACTCAGCACGGGAGGTATTTGAGATTTTACGGAAAACAACAGAATATCGTGATTTCTTTTATAAAGAAGCAACTCTCAATCCCACAAATCTGCGAGATAAGGCTGACGGTTTTGAGACAGAAATTGTCGAAAGGTTCAGAAATAAATCGGATCTTAAAGAAGTGAGTGGATTTCGCTCAATTCCTAGTGGGGATATTTTTTATATTGCTCGTCCCTTAAAAGTTTCTGAAGAAAGTTGTCTGAAGTGTCATAGCGTACCAGAGGCTGCTCCTCAAAGTATGATTACTCTTTATGGCACAGCTAATGGATTTGGGTGGAAGCTGAATGAGATTGTCGGCGCTCAAATTATATCAGTACCGGCAAAGAATGTAATCAGCAAAGCAAATCAGTCTTCCTTACTAATTATCTTAATTGTATCAACTATATTTATAGCGACTATCCTATTAGTTAACTTATTCTTGAATCGACAGGTTGTTGTTCCTCTCAAACGCATGACTCGCATAGCTGAAGAAGTTAGTACGGGACACATGGAAGTTGAATTCGAGCAGATGTCTAATGATGAAATCGGTAATTTAGCTAAAGCCTTTAAACGGATGCAGTTAAGTTTAGAAATGGCAATGAAAAGAATCAAACGCACTCAGGGGGGCACAGGGGATTAAAGTAATTAGTAATGACATTCTCTACAAAATGCTGCGCGTACCTTGCTTCCCTGTAAGAGTACGCGCTACGCTGACATAATTGATTCTTATAGAAATAGTTGAGGAATTCTAACTTATTTCTAAATTGATATAGGACTCATATTTGATTTTTGAAAAAATTTAGTATAGCTCAAAGAGGCTTTTTGCCTATTGCCTATTGCCTTTCTACCAAAATAATTATGGCTACGCCACGCTGCGCCAACAGAAATCAAATCGGATTGCTAGAGTAGTCTAGATATCTATGAAAATAAGCTTTTTTTGAATTCAAAAGCTGCTTGAAAGTTAGGAATTTGGTTGGCTATAAGTTCAACAAATTGGTCAGGTGAAATGTAAGGATTCTCATCTAATATTTCTTCTATAATCAGATTTGCCATTGGCCCGATGTGGTAGGCTAATTCTTGTTGGCAATGTTTAATAAATCCTGGTTGAAGTGAAGGTTGTTGTTGTTCAATTCGCCCAGTTTGTGCATTAGCAGGTAAACTAGGTGGACTAAAAATTGTTTCTCCAGGTTGGTTGTATGACTGCGATATTGCTGACATAGCCTGAAATTCAGGATTAAATACCGTAGCAGGCAAATCATCAAGTATGGCTGGAGGAGACATTGCTACTTCTGGTTCTCCAATCCGCTCTAAATCTTTGATAACTTCCCTGGCTGTCTGGTATCGCTTGTTGGGTCTATCTGCCAACATGCAATCAAGTACTTGAGCGAACTCATCACTAACGTAAGTATAATAACGCCAGTTCCATTCCAGTGAGTACTGATCCATTAGTAAAGATGGATCTCTACCTGTGAGTAGTACAATAGCTGTTACCCCCAAGGCGTATAGGTCGCTAGAAGCGGAGCATAAACCTAGGCTAATCTGTTCGCGGGGTGCATATCCCACTTTGCCTACAAGGGACATTTTGCCAACAAATGTTACTTGGTGATTAGAATTTCTCCCCTCGTTCATGTCAGCAATTTGCTTCCCTACACCGAAATCAATCAGTACTGGCAGATGCTTGCCATCAGGTAACATGATGTTGTCAGGAGAAATATCTCGATGGATGATGTTGTGCTGGTGAACATATTCCAAAACAGGTAGTAGATTCTTTAGCCACTGGATAACCTCGTCTTCAGAAAAGTTTCTTCCTTGACGTTGAAGTTCTCCCAGCAGCCTAGAATATGTTTTGCCGTCAACATACTCTTGTACTAGGAATAACCGACCATCTCCTTCAAAGCAAGCTAAAAACTTGGGAATTTGAGGGTGTTGTAATTGATGAAGGATTTTTGCCTCTCTTTTAAATAAGTTGCGATATTGTTCCAGTCCACTTTCCCCTGTGCCAATGGGTGCAAACTCCTTGAGTACACAAGCTTCATTAAACCGCCGAGTGTCAAATGCCAAGTAAGTTCGCCCCAATCCTCCCTGTCCCAGAAGTTTTTGGATAATATAGCGGTTATCAATTAGAGTTCCAGCAGCTATTTCTGGTCTTGTGGTATGGGACTGTGACATCTCATCGCACTCCTCGCGATTTTATTGTTGATAAATTATCTAGTTTACTGAAAGTCAGAAACTCTAGCAGATAAGGGCTGATAACATCCTTCAAATTGAGGTTAGCACCACTATCAACACAAGGAAATACACTTTTCTACAATCTTTTAATGGTCTTGTGTAATCAAATAGACAATTTTGACATTGTGACTTAATTATACTACTTATACTTACGTATTTTAGCAGATGGGATATAACCAGTGTCTGCGGTAATATCTGCGGATGTTCAGATTATCACCTTTTGGAGTTGTAGCTGAACCACATCTCATCCCTAGCAACTCAATTAGGACTGAGTTTTGGAACAGTAAGGATATAGCGTGACATCATGGTTTTTGAGAAAAAACTAAAGTTGCTATAGACTTCTCCAAAGAAAATATTATATGTATTTCAAGTGCTGAATATGCGATCACTCTCAAAAATTAATCTTTATGGGAGCCAGTATTGTTATTTGATAGCTACTTCGGCATCGACTATCAAAGTTTCCAGTATAGGTGATTCCTCAAAAGCAGAAAATTATCCCCCGTATCAAAAAAGACTCTTGAAGCTACAATAATTCATCTAGTTCATCAGCATTCAGGCCTAGTTGACGCAAACGTTCTGCTAATTGTTCCACTTTTCGTTTACTTTGAGCAGCTTCTTGTTTAGCTTCTATAGCTTGTTGTTCTGCAATGATAGCTCGTTGAGTTGCAGCAGAGGCTTCCTCTGTGGGTGCGGGAATTAATTCTCCTGCCAAGGTGAACCACCTCAACCACAACCTTTCAATGTCTCGAAATGAACCCTGCCATAAGCCTAAACTTAAATCTATTTCTGGCATTAGTAAGCGCCCTTCGGTTAAATTCATCGGTTCATAGTGACCGCCGACTAACTGAAATGCCTGGAGTTTATTTGTGTAGCGACTAAAAACAATATAGTAGGGAATCCGCAAAATTCGTTCATAAACTTCCCATTTGCTAGGAGGTTTATCTGCTGCACTTTCTATTCTTCTGCCTAAATCTTCGTCTTCCGTACCTGGAGATAATAACTCAACAACCACGAAGGGATTTGCTGGCTCTTGCCAAGTTACATAACTTAACCTGAAGTCTTGCCCTTTGTATAATTTTCCTACTCCTACTACACCAAACCAATCTGGGCGTTTATACCACAAAGGATGCTGCAAATCATAGTAGAGATTAAGGTCAGCAGCACTGTAAACTAGTTCGGGATTCCAGTTAATGGGCTGAAAAGTTAAGTATAAAAGTAAAGGTTGTAAAAAGTGAAAATCGTCTGGCAAGCCTGGTTCCTCTGGGTTGTCACTTGGTAAATCATACATCGTTGGTAGCGTTTCCCAAGGAGGAAGCGGCGGATCAGATTGAGGAATATAGTTAAAATAGGTAGTCATATTTTTGATTATTTAATATTCTTTTGTTTTAATGATTGGTAATATTTCCATCCTTCGTCTTTAGAGAGGCGTTCATTATCTTCCGATTCTTCCATTAGCTGTATCAAGCCGTAGTTTTACAATATTTCTTCAATTTTTTCAAAGTCAGCGATGGAAATTTGTACAGCGATAAGTTGCTGATTTTCATCTATGACGTAATTTTTGGTTATTTATAGCATTTTTATGACATCTGATTGTTTGCAAGTCCTAAGATTAAATTGTGTTGTAGATAGCATCGTCTTCGCTGTAGCCTTTTAATAATTGTTCGGCTGCAAGACGATGCAAAGCTGCTTCTTCTGTGGGTTCAGTAACAAGAATAATTACTTTTACTTGCTGTTTATTTACTAACTGTTGCAAAATCGCATCTGGTAATTCTATTTTGCCTTCGGTAGTGACATTCGCTGGAAATTCGTATGCTTTCATGTTGTTTTTAATGTTTGTCAGTTTTACTTACTATTTTGACGCTGTTATTCCACAACTAGCTGCGTCGCCAAATTTTGATATTTCCGCTGACATCACCAGCAGCCAGCCAACTTCCATCGGGGCTAAAGGCGACGGAATGAGCTGGGTCGAAAAGACTGAGGGTGCAAATTTCTCTTCCTGTTGCGACTTCCCACAGTTTGATAGTCTTGTCCCAAGTATGACTAGCCAATATTTGCCCATCACTACTGATGGCGACATATTTAACCTCGTTGGAATGACCACTAAGGGTGCGAATTTCTCTGCCTGTTGTCACTGACCACACTTTGATAGTGTCGTCTAAACTACTACTAGCCAATATTTGCCCATCACACTTCTGGCTCAATCCCCGCCGCCCGCAATTGTGCTGCTAGTCGTTCAGCACGTTGGCGTTCCTGTTCGGCGCGTTGGCGTTCTTGTTCGGCACGTTGACGTTCCTGTTCAGCTAATTCTCCACCCCAAGGCAAAAGGTTTCCTTGTTCATCCCACCACCGTAACCACTTTCCTGTGCGGTTTTCACGAGTACCTTGCCACACCCCAAGGTAAAGATTCATTTCTGCTATCCAGTAGCGTTGATTTTCATCAGGCTCTTGCAAAATGTACTGTTCTGTGTTGTGTAAGCGATACATTTCGATACTGCCGCTATCTGGCTCAAAGATGATGTAGTTTGGCACTTTTAAGATGCGCTCGTAGAAAAACCATTTTCCTGGGGGATATGTCGCTTTGATAGAATATTCTGTTTCCTGTGTATCGGAAATAAATTCCATTACAATTACGGGAATATCTCCCTGTAATTCAGGTGTGTAACTGCGTGTTACTTCTTCTCTACTAACATTAATTTTGGCAATGAAAGCCCAATCAGGCGCTTTAATGACTATTTTGTTGTTTAGAGTGGCACAAATGCCATAATTAGTTGTTGTTAGGGTGTTAACTGAAATTTTTCCGGCTAATTGTAGGCTTTCCGTGAGTGCAGCAGCTAAGGCTGGTTGGTTGATGTTGTCCACTGGATCATCTGGGAGTTTGTAATCATCGGGTAGTTTTTCCCAAGTGATTTGGTAGTCTTGGGTGAGGGTTGTCATGATGGCTTTTCCTTTGGTCTGTAAAAGGGATTGGGTACTGGATTTTCACTTGTAAAAATATGGAATTTACTTTGACCCTTCCCAAATTTTGAAACAATTTCCCAGTACGCAGTAGCTACTCATCTTCATCGGGTTCTAAATCGTCGGCTGTCAATTCTTGATGCGGGATGGCAGCGATAATCGCATCTATTACTTTAGAGACGGGTAATATTTCAATATTTAAGTCGGGGAATTTTGTTCCTTTTGGCACGATCGCTCTTTTAAATCCCAACTTAGCAGCTTCTTTTAACCGCAGTTCCATTTGGGAAACCGATCGCACTTGTCCACCTAGCCCAACTTCACCGATTAATACTGTACCTGGATCGACGATGCGATCGCGGAAACTGGCAACAATTGCGATCGCAATTCCTAAATCTACCGCCGGTTCTTCCACATTCAACCCACCGGCAGAAGCAACGTAGGAATCTAACTTCGACATGGGAATTCCCACCCGTTTTTCTAAGACGGCGAGAATCTGCACTAGACGGTTGTAGTCTACACCAGTTCCAGCACGCCGGGGGGAAGGGTAGCTGGTGGGACTGACAAGGGCTTGCAATTCAACAACAATGGGGCGAGTACCTTCGCAAGCCACGACAATGGCAGTACCTGGCGCTGGATCGTCACGATTACCTAAAAATAACTCTGAGGGATTGGAGACTTCTCGCAATCCATCTGTCACCATTTCAAAAATGCCGATTTCGTGAGTTGCGCCGAAGCGGTTTTTGACTGTGCGTAATAATCGATGGGAGGCAAAGCGATCGCCTTCAAAGTACAACACTGTATCTACTAAATGTTCTAAAACTTTTGGCCCAGCGATCGCTCCTTCTTTGGTGACATGTCCCACAATCAGCATGGTGACATCTTCATGTTTCGCCACCTTCATCAGTGCTGCTGTACACTCCCGGACCTGAGCTACTGAACCGGGTGCAGAAGTCAGCGCTGGAAAAAACACCGTTTGGATACTGTCAATCACCGCCACGTTTGGTTTGAGAGAATCTATTTCCCGTAAAATTTCTTCTAAATCTGTTTCTGGCAGTACATATAAATCTGCACCTATACTGTCAGGGTCTATGGGTAATGTAGGATCTACTACTGTTACCTTCTCCTCATTAACCACACTTAGGGGTTTTGATACTCCTAAACGAGAAGCTCGTAATTTTACCTGCTGCCCTGATTCTTCACCAGTTACGTAAAGGATGCGATATTTCTGTGCTAGTTGATTTGATACTTGCAACAATAAAGTCGATTTACCAATACCCGGATCGCCACCAATCAGCACCATAGAGCCAGGGACAACCCCACCTCCAAGCACTCGATCTAATTCTCCATAACCAGACTCCCAGCGAGCGATTTGGCGATCGGTAATTTGATCGAATGTTAAAGAGGCTCGCGCTTTAGCTGGTTTATTGTGGGATTTGCCATTACCTTGAGCTGATTGCCAACTACTCACTCCCCCTCGGCTGGGTACATCTACTGAGGATTGAATAGAAATTTGTTCTTCTAGAGAGTTGTAAGTACCGCAAGCTGGACACTTACCAAACCACTGGGGCGATTCTGCTCCACATTCATTACAAGTAAAAAAGGTTTTTGGCTTTGCCATTCTTAAAATCTTATTAAATAATCTTAATATTTACTTAATTCTTGAAAAAAACTAAAAACCAATAATAGTAGTATTTAGAGCTTTTTCCAAATCAATTCATGGAATGATATCTTAATATTATGGTATTAAAAATTAATCATGTAAATTTTTAGTCAAGGAGCCTAGAGAAACTTGGAAAGCCATAAAGAAAAAATCTTGGTGGTAGACGACGAAGCCAGCATTCGCCGGATTTTGGAAACACGCCTTTCCATGATTGGCTACGATGTAGTGACGGCTGGCGACGGGGAAGAAGCTTTGGAAACTTTTCGCAAAACTGAGCCTGACCTGGTAGTTTTAGATGTAATGATGCCAAAGCTAGATGGCTATGGTGTATGTCAAGAATTACGAAAAGAATCAGATGTCCCTATTATTATGCTAACAGCCTTGGGTGATGTCGCCGATCGCATCACCGGATTAGAATTGGGTGCTGATGACTATGTAGTTAAACCATTTTCCCCCAAGGAGTTAGAAGCCCGGATTCGCTCCGTGCTACGGCGGGTAGATAAAAACGGTGCTTCTGGCATTCCCAGTTCTGGGGTAATCCATGTCGCTAATATTAAAATCGATACGAATAAGCGACAAGTCTACAAAGGCGATGAGCGCATTCGATTGACAGGTATGGAGTTCAGCTTGTTAGAGTTGTTAGTCAGTCGCTCTGGAGAAGCTTTTTCTCGTTCGGAAATTTTGCAGGAAGTTTGGGGTTATACACCAGAACGTCATGTAGATACCCGCGTAGTAGATGTGCATATATCACGTTTGCGGGCAAAATTAGAAGACGATCCTAGCAACCCAGAATTGATTCTCACTGCACGGGGTACTGGTTATCTTTTCCAGCGGATTATTGAACCAGGAGAGGAGTGAGGAGATGAGGCAGGGGAGCAGGGGGAAGGGGAGCAGGGGGAGAAGAACTATTAATTATTGTCCAATGCCCAATTCCCAATTCTCAATTCTCAATTCCAATGAATAAACCTGATCCTAATCGAGTTTTGCGGCGTCTACCCATTGTTGTGGGTGGGCTAGGCGCTGTACTTTTATTGATTAACCGTTTATTGACACCGGAATTAACCCAGTCTCAATCGCGTGGTGATGTGGTGGGCGTGATTTTGAGTGCGGTGTTAATTTTGACGGGTTTAATTTGGCAGCAAGTTCAGCCGCGATCGCCTGATATTGTAGAACTAATTGGAGAAGAAGGTTTTGTACTGGCAGCAGATTTACCCGAAACCGTGAAAACAGAGCTAGCCTGGGCATCTCATTTATTGTTGACTAATACAGTAACGCGATCGCTTGTGGTTTATTACCAAGGTAAGGTTTTGTTACGTCGTGGTATTTTGGGTACTAAATCTGAAGTTGTACCAGGAGTAATCTTAAAACAGGTACTCGAAAAACAAAAGCCGATTTATCTAGTTGCTCTAAAAATATATCCAGGTAGGCTTGAATTTGATTATTTACCAGAGAATACTCAAGGTGTAATTTGTCAACCTATTGGCAACCAAGGTGCGTTAATTTTGGGAGCGAATGCTCCTCGCAGTTATACCAAACAAGATGAAAATTGGATTGCCGGAATTGCTGATAAATTAGCCGTTACTCTTAGTACTTAGATTATTCCCTAGTTTAAAAGTCAGCTAATTTTGGATTTTAGATTTTAGATTGATATCAAATTTGGTTAATCACTTATCATTAAAATCTCCCCGTGTCTCCACGTCCTCGCGTCAGCTTAAATGATAAGTGCTTTAAGCATGTAGATATTAACCCAAGCTATTGAGCGCCACAAGTGCATTTTCGATAAAAAAATTTCATCTAAAAGAGGCTCTCTACGAGACGCTGCACGTAGCTTACTTCCCCGTAGGGGTACATGGGCTAACGCTACGCTATCAGGCAATCTAAAATCTAAAATCTAAAATTCGTTCACCAAGAAGTCAAAAAATTCCACCCTTCCTTTTCTTCTGGTGTCTTTTCTTCTTTTGCTTCTAGTTCTTCTGGTGTATTTAAATTTGTCTGTTGAATTAAATTATCATAAGCTCCAGAATCAACCCATCTTAATAATTCGCCAGCCCGCATAACTACCCAAGAAAGCCCAGACTCTGTATAGCTTAATATTTTAGTGACTTTATCGACACTATCAAAGTTATTAGATGCAAACTCACGGGCTTGGACAAGAAAATCTTCCATTACAGCAGTAGTCAAGTACTCATCTGGCAAACCTGCGAGTTTAATCAGTGTAGTAGTTGCTACATCAATATCTTGACAAGCAAGCAAAGCTGCTCGATCGGCAGTGAACCTAGCCATCATCCGCCAATTATACAAACCCAATTCCATACCACCAGCTATCAAACCACCCACACCCAGCGTTGTACTGCTTAACAAATTTTTCAAAGTTGGCATCACAATTGCCATTTGGTGATAAACCATGTGCTGACTCTTGATGCGAGCAATTTCGTGTCCGAAAACGTAAAGTAACTCATCCGGGCCAAGCCACTCCATTCCATCTAAATTGATACCAACAAGGGGTTTTTCCACCCCAACAATATAGGTTTCAATGTGTCCTGTGCCTTGAAACAGATACAGTTCAGGAAGGGGAGCAACATCAAGAATTTCACAAGTTTCTACAAATGCTTGATGTAATTGGGGAAAATTACGGGGCGAAATTCTGATTTCACTACCTAGGCTTTGCAGTCTGAGTAAGCGATCGATGCCGTATTCGTTAACTTTCTTGAGTAGTAAGGAAACACCAGGCATATTTTGCAAAGAAGCCAAGGCTTTGCGATCAAAAGGATGTTCGTAGGCTTCTGAACTCAGTCCAGTTAATATTTTTCTCGTCATAAGTTTTGAGCTTTATTTTTGAGTATTTGGGAAGTTCAGTTAGTCAGTACGAACGGCTAGTGCTTTCAGTGCGCCTGTGGCTAGGGGTATATTCCTACAACCCACAATTATTAAGACAAGCCTTGAGCGATCGCAGAGAGATTTTAGCAGATTGAACTAGAAAATCATATTTGCTGTCGGTGAAATCTCAGCATTTATCAGCATTTTGCCCAGATACAATATAAAGTAGGGCCGCTCGGAAATTTAGAAATTTATCTATGCAAATTATTTATTGGCTATTAATTGCCGTAATGGTTGTGGGTATCATCGGTGCTGTAGTTCCAGCCATACCCGGTAGCAGCTTAATTTTAATTGCAATTATCGTTTGGGGAATTGTTAGTAGTTCCTTCGCGGCTATCAAAATTCCTTTAATTGTGACAATTATTGTTTTACTGCTCAGTGTCGGAGTGGATTTTTTAGCTAGCTATGTGGGAGCAAGACAAGCTGGAGCTAGCAAATGGGGGCAAATCGGCGCAATTGTCGGTTTGGTGGTGGGATTTTTGGGATTATTGCCAACATTGCCTTTTGGGGGGCCACTGTTAGGAATTTTACTAGGCCCGCTTTTGGGAGCAATTATTGGTGAGTACATTTACCGACGTGAATTTGGATTGGCGGTTAAAGCAGGTATAGGAATCGTAGTCGGCTCTTTGGTGGGAAATTTAATTCAAGGGTTGTTAGCGATCGCAGCAGTTGTAGTTTTCGTTGTAACAACTTGGCCACAGGTATTTGGTTCTTAGCATTTCAACATTTGAGAATAGCAGTAATAGCTACTAGTCAGGCTAATTATTACAGACATTCAACTAGCTGACTAAAATTTTCTAGCTTACACCAAAAGAGCGGTTTCTCCCATTTCATCTATGGATTAGGAGGAACCGCTATTTAGTGTATTGCGCGTTGGATAAATCTCCTTTGTTTCAACATTTCTCGGATAAACATTCTTTATCCCTCTTATAGTCTGGATAAAAGGTAAATTGACACCCTTAAAAAAATTTGGGAAATCTCCAATGGCTGAATAAAAAATATTGCTTACTCTATTTACCTCAAAAATAGTTGAGTAATATACAACAATAAAAAGCACAAAATCTGTTCAGTATACGTAAGTTAAATAGCTCGGCTTCAACCCGATTAAATGATAAAGATACAAAGGATAGATATACCAGAAATAAAAATTTTATGAAGACTACTCAGCAATTGAAGATGTAATGAAGACCACTAAGTAAATCTTGCATACTCAGAATCTATGTGATTTTATGGAAATAAGAAATGCGTCACACAAGTGTCGCTTTCACTGACAGTATTTTAAATAAATTACTGATAGTACCAGTAAAACAATCAATTGTTTCCATCAAATTTATTATTAGGATTCTCAAACAAGCATGATTAGTTTAAAATCTAAATTACTAAACGCTACTCTGGTTGCTACTGCTGCACTTCCTTTAGCTGTTGCTGGGTTATTTACCTCTGCTGGTTCTGCTCAAGCTGCTGCACTGAAAGGTGAGTTCAGTTTTAACGGTGGTCTAACTCAGAATCCATTTGCTAGCAGTTTAGTAACATTGAAAAAAGATTCACTAACCTTTACTCCAGATAGCGTTATCGCAGATGCTAATGGAGTAAAGAGTACCCCAGTTGCTATTGCTGCTCAGACAGGAAGTTTCTTAGGTTTCAATTCCGCAAGTATACGTGATATCATTTCTTTCACAGGTAATACTGTGCAAAACCCATTTCTAGACCTTGGTAATCTTACCCTTCCTGGTATAGTTCTGAATGGGGAAAGTACAGCTTCTCTAGCTGATGGTAGTAATATTTTTACCTTGACATCTTCTGGCTATAAAATAACCCAGACTGGTGCAAATATTACTATAGCAGTTGATCTGTTTGGATACTTTACCAGCGCTACTGGTGAGATAACTAAAGGAGCAGGAAGCTTATCTTTCCAAAGAAATGATACTACTGTTGCTCAGGCAAATGCAATTCTCAATACTACTGGCGGTTCATTGGCTAATTTGACTTTTTCTGGTTCTACCTTCACCACTTCCGTTCCTGAACCTGCTGCATTACTAGGCTTGGGTACAGTAGGTGCTGTAATGGTGATGTCTCGCCGCCGCAAAAGTGTTGTTTAGTATGAACAAGTGATTTTTAGGAACTGAAAGTCACTCTCATTTATTATCTATTCGATCTGGCTGGAATGAAAATTTTACCAACCAGATCGAATTTTTTCTACTTTCAGACTGATTGCAAAGAATTTTTGGCTTCAGTTGCGATCGCTTCGACTTCATCATTAGCCAGTGTTTCTAATATAGATTTGGCTTCTGCACCACCTAGAAGAGTCAGCGCTTGTACAACTCTGTAACGCATTTGCCAGTCTGGATTGGTAGCATAAGGAGCTAAGAGGGGAACTGCTTCTAGATTTCCCAATTCACCGAAAGAACTAATAGCAGCAGTTTGCACTAATTCGGTTTCTGATGAGAGTGCCTCTTTGAGCAATTCAAAGGCTCGTGGATCGCCCAATGCTCCTAATGTAGCGATGATACTAAATTGTATTAACCATTCATCAGTCTTGTAGTAAACCTCCTTTAAGTCTTCAAAAGCGTCATGTAGTTGGAGTGCGCCTATACAGTCTGCTGCTGCTGCTTGTACATCTACTTCAGAGTCATGAAGCAAGCGATCGCGCAAGATATCCAAAGATAATTGTAAATCTTGTGTTCCTAGTGTATCCATTTGACTCACTGCTGAGTAACGGACACGGGAATTGCGATCGCTAATGGCAGTTTGAATCAATTCAAAGCCAACCGTAGGTTCCAGTTGGCGGATTTGATTTACTGCACGTAAGCGATCGCCTAAATCTTCAGAACTTAGCAATTGCTTAACAGACTCCGAAGTAATACTCATTTAGTTATCCTTGATTTTCAAAAGTGTAAAAAATACTTAACAGTTAACAGTTATCAGGCTGTTAACTGTTAACTGATTATTCTTGACTTGCTGCCATTGCCCGAATAATATCACCACGAGTGAGGATACCAATTACTTGATCTGTACCATCAAGTACTGGTAAGCGGTGAACGCTGCGATCGTGCATGATTGTAGCGGCTTCTTTTAAAGTTTTATCAGGGGAAATTGCGATCGGGTTTTTACTCATCACCTCCCCAACGGTTTGCCCTAATGCTTTATGTAAGTCACGTTCATAAGTAGCAGGATTTTTTAAATAGATAACGCTATCAAGAAACATAATGTACGCAGGTGGAGTAACACCAGTTTCTTGCCACATCAAATCGGTTTCTGAGATAATGCCCACCAATTTCCCGACATCATCCACAACAGGTAGTCCACTGATGTGGCGTTCTGCGAGAATTTGGATAGCTTCCTTCAGTGGAGTTTCCGCACGAACGACAATAGGATCGCGGCTCATCACATCGGCAACAGTTTTAGGCATTTATTTGTTGATACCTTTTATCAAAGTCTCTGCGCCTATTGTAGAAAATTGCGGGACTCAACCTGATGCAATTAATAGATTGTTACGGTATTGGGCATTGGGCATTGGGAATTGGGAATTGTACTGAGTGTTCACCTAGTGTCTTATGGAGAAGCCGTAAAGCCTGCGGCATAGCTACGCTTAGGGTGCAGCCTCTTTTAGAGAAGCATTGGGCATTAAGTATTAAAAAACTCTTCCCCATTCCCCATTCCCCATTCTCAATTCCCTTTTAAAGCAGCAATAATTTGAGTATTTGCTTTCGGAAAAGTAAACTGATCCAGTTCTTCCAAAGTTACCCAACGAATTTCATCCGATTCTAAAGGTTGAGGAACACCTGTAACATGGCAGCAGTGATGCACTGTGAGGCTAACGCGCAAATTTGTATAGGTGTGGTCAATAGTAATCAGATGCTCTCCCACTTCAATTACTATTCCTAGTTCTTCGGAAATTTCCCGTTGAATACACTCTTGAATAGTTTCACCAGGCTCGATTTTACCACCAGGGAATTCCCACAAACCGCCCATTGCTCCTTCTGGACGACGGCGATCGATTAAAATTTGCTTTTGGTCATTCCAAATTACTGCAACACCAATGATTTTGTGGGGTGGGAAAGAACTGGTTTCACTCATAATTGATTTACAAGAGGGGGAGATGATTAACAACAAAACTCGGCAGACTAGTTTTAACTCTGCCGAGTTTTGATTTTTTAAATTTCAACCTTAATACGTCACTGTTTTGGATATTTTAAAAAATCTAGCTGATAATTATTGGGAATTGGGGGCAAGGATTTCGCAGAGGCTTATTTTAATTCCTATAGCCGTGACTGTGGCTAGCAATCAGCCCAACAACAATATAGAATTTGCTAACTTTTATATTTCTAGTCAACTTCGGTGTTGTTGGTTTCAGTCCCTTGTAAGGCGAGTTCAAAATTCATTCTCTGTTCAGCGTTACGCAAGAAATAACCACTAATCATAGCAGAAGCCAAAAGCCGACCTAGACTTTCCCGACTAGTGCTGACGGTGATGCCAAAATGTTCTGAAGGTAGATTACCCAATAGTCCTGTAATATTCCGTTCCATCACCTGAAAAACTTCGGCAGATGTAGGTTTAGATAGCTGGGTAACTGTCTCTGGACTCAAGGATTTAACATACTGCCATAGTAAATCGTTGGTTTCTGATTCGCTATTGAAAAATTCTGAGACACGATTGGATGGGTTACTCATTTCTTAGCTCCTTAACTACCACTACTGGCTACGGTGCTTGTGATTTTAATACTAAATGCCTGTTTTGGATTTGACTTAGCTAGCTGTTTTGTCTTCCTGTCAACTAATGTAACAGCCTCGCTTTCTGATGGAAGTAGGTGTAACCGTACTAAAGTGAGCGTATTTTCGTCACCCTAACAAATAAAGTTAAGGAGTGAGAAGTTCATTAAAAACTCCTCACTCCTAATTCTTGTACAGACGCGATTAATCGCGTCTCTGCTTTTAACTTGCCAAATATTCACCCATGTTGGCTTTAGACTTGCGAAGTTTGGTTAAAGCTTCCCGCTCAATTTGCCGGACTCTTTCTCGGCTGATGTTCAGTATTTCACCGATTTTAGCCAGAGTCAGCGCTTGCCCATCAGTTAAACCAAAGCGCAGTGTAATTACTTCTCTCTGTTGCGGCGTGAGATCGCCCATGAGACGATCTAAGTCATAAGAAAGAGAAGATTGCATGACAAACTCTTCTGGAGATGCTCCTGGATCTTCGAGCATTTCTCCTAGTTCGGTGTCGTAGTTATCACCCAACCGCAAATCCAAGGAAAGGGGCAAACGCGCCTTTTCTAGATACTCTCGTACTTGTTTGGGGGTCAATTCTAATTCTTGAGCTAGCTCACCAGCTGTAGGAGCGCGTCCCAACTTTTGAGACAATTGGCGCTGTGCCTTTTTAATCTTATTTAATTTTTCAGTAATATGGATAGGCAGCCGAATAGTGCGAGCTTTTTCGGCTATAGCACGAGTGATAGCTTGCCGAATCCACCAATAGGCATAAGTAGAAAATCTGTAACCTTTGGTAGGGTCAAATTTTTCTACGCCACGTTGCATACCAATACTACCTTCTTGGATCAAGTCCAGTAAATCAACGTTGCGCTTGATGTACTTTTTAGCAACGGAGACTACCAGCCGCAAATTGGCTTCAACCATTTTACGCTTGGCAATTTCACCATCAGCGATCGCTTCGTTCAATTCTACTGGTTCTAACTTTGTCGCTTTGGCCCACTCTTCTAAGGTCGGTTGACGACCTAACTGGGTGGCAAGAGATTCTCTTGATTCGTGCAATGTACAAGAACGTTGCACCTGTTTACCATAAAAAATCTCTTCCTCGTGTGTTAAGAGTGGCACACGGCCAATCTCACGCAGGTAAGTCCGCACGAGGTCTGTGGCTGTCTGAGCGGTCTTCATGGCGCTACTCTTTGGTAATGATGGGTTTGGCGGTAGGGTCATTAAAGGATAGATGCTTTGTTTAGGGTGCTACCCAGTCAGACTGGGAACCCATGTATGGTTTGCAACTTACGCGCCCGATAAATTCGGCTGCTCATAATAAACAAATTTAGGCTTCTTAACTGCTAAAAGTTACAGTTATTTCCTACTTTTCACAAGTATCTACAGTTAGATAAAAGCTAGCTTCTTAAACATTTTTTTATTGGAACCTTATTAATAATTGTAACATTTATGAGAAGTTTTGGCTATATAGCGACATGAAATTTCCTGGTTGTTCCAGTTCAGACAATATCGCCCTCTCTCTAAAGGCTGACTATAAGTCAATTTCAGAAATTATTTAGTGAACATAAGCTTCCTCATATTTGCTAAGATATCTCTGATGAGAACTGTAGTCATTCTCTTATAACAATTACTTAATTTTCTTGGAAATTGGGAATTGGGCATGGGGTATAGGGTATAGGGAATTATTTATTACCTACTTTGCTCCCCTACTCCCCTAGTCCCTTACTCCGTACTATCTCGCAATCGGGCAGTACTCTTGAATGGTTTTTACGTCCAAAGTTGTATTTTGTAAAGAACGGATGGCGGCGACGGTAGCTTTTGCGCCAGCGATGGTAGTAATGATGGGAATTTTGTAAGCTAAGGCTGTGCGACGGATTAACCTAGCATCAGTATGGGCTTCTTCCCCGGAAGGTGTGTTGATAATAAGTTGGATTTTTTGATTTTTGATTGCATCCAAAACGTGGGGACGGCCTTCATGGAGTTTTAACACTAATTCAATATTTAACCCCTGTTCAAGAAGAACTCGCCGTGTACCAAGGGTAGCCATCACTGTAAAGCCCAAATCGATAAACTCCTTCACCACAGCACCAGCGGCAGCTTTATCGCGATCGCTCATTGATACAAATACAGTTCCAGTCAGTGGTAAACGCTCCCCAGCGCCCAATTCGGCTTTGGCAAAGGCCCGGCCAAAGTCGCTGTCAATTCCCATCACCTCACCAGTGGATCTCATTTCTGGGCCCAATATTGTATCAGTTCCTGGGAATTTATTAAAGGGTAATACTGCTTCTTTTACAGCAATATGTGTGGGAATGACTTCCTCGGTGAAACCTAGCTCCTCTAAGGTTTTACCCGACATAATTAAGGATGCTAGTTTCGCTAACTGTACGCCTGTTGCTTTAGATACAAATGGCACTGTACGTGAGGCGCGGGGGTTAGCTTCCAGAATATAAACTTGGGGAGAATAGCTGCTTGCACCGACAACAGCAAATTGGATATTCATCAACCCAACGACTGAGAGCGCTTGTGCTAGCTGCACCGTCCAAGTGCGAATTTGATTGAGAACTGCTGGTGATAGGGAAATGGAAGGTAAAGAACAAGCGGAATCACCTGAGTGAATCCCAGCCTGCTCGATGTGTTCCATGATACCACCAATTACTACCCGTCCAGTGTGATCGGCGATCGCATCTACATCGACTTCGATGGCGTTTTCCAAAAACTTATCAATCAAAATCGGATGTTCTGGTTCTATGAGTACTGCAAAGCTCATGTAGCGTTCCAACTCAGCATCAGAATAAACGATTTCCATTGCTCGTCCCCCCAACACATAGCTGGGACGCACCACCACCGGATAGCCGATGCGTTTGGCGACAATCAGCGCATCTTCGTAACTCCGCGCAATACCGTTAGGCGGTTGGGCAATATTCAACTCTTGGAGAATCTTTTCAAACCGTTCCCGGTTTTCTGCCATATCGATGGAATCTGGGGATGTACCCCAAATTTTAGTGTTCAATCCTGAAGTGTCATTGTTAAGAAACTCTTGTAAAGGAATAGCCAACTTTAGCGGGGTTTGTCCGCCAAACTGGATTATTATCCCGACTGGATTTTCAGTTTCGATGATGTTAAGAACATCTTCTTTTGTTAAAGGCTCAAAGTAAAGGCGATCGCTGGTATCGTAGTCTGTCGAAACTGTCTCTGGGTTAGAATTGACCATAATTGTCTCATACCCCGCATCCTTCAAGGCGTAGGCGGCGTGACAACAACAATAATCAAACTCAATTCCCTGCCCAATCCGGTTAGGGCCACCACCCAAAATCAAAACTTTTGGCTTGGTTGCGGGCATTACCTCTGTTTCTTCTTCGTAAGTAGAATAGTAGTAGGGGGTAAACGCTTCAAACTCAGCCGCGCAGGTATCTACGGTTTTGTAAACAGGGATAATTCCTAGTGACTTGCGGTAGGCGCGAACTTCATCTTCAGTGGTTTTGGTGGCATAAGCAATCTGGCGATCGCTATATCCGTCCCGCTTCACTTCATAAATTTGCTCTTTTGTCAGTTGCTGCAAGGGTGTCCGCTTCAGGAATTTTTCGACATCTAGGAGTTGCTGTAATTTATCTAAGAACCATCGGTCAATACCAGTCAGTTCATAGATTTCTTCAATAGTCATACCTTGCTGCAAAGCATGACGCACGGCAAAAATGCGATCGGGGTTAGGTGTCCGCAGTTGGGCGCGAATTTGTTCGCCACTGGGTAATTTCTCGGCTTTATCACAACCCCAACCAGCGCGTCCTGTTTCGAGCGATCGCAGCGCCTTTTGGAAGGATTCGTTGAAAGTCCGCCCAATTGCCATTGCTTCCCCGACAGACTTCATTTGGGTTGTCAGTACTGGGTCAGAACCGGGGAATTTTTCAAAGGCGAAACGGGGGATTTTTGTCACCACATAGTCAATTGTCGGTTCAAAGGACGCGGGAGTTTTCTTGGTGATGTCATTTTTGATTTCATCCAAGGTGTAGCCCACAGCCAATTTTGCTGCCATTTTAGCGATGGGAAAACCCGTAGCTTTGGAAGACAAAGCTGAACTGCGGGAAACGCGGGGGTTCATCTCAATTACCACCACATCCCCATTAAGCGGATTAACGGCAAATTGAATATTAGAACCGCCAGTTTCCACACCTATCTCGCGGATGATTTTAATTGCCATATCCCGCAGCCTTTGATATTCTTTATCAGTAAGGGTTTGCGCGGGAGCAACGGTAATAGAGTCCCCGGTGTGAATGCCCATAGGGTCAAGGTTTTCGATGGAACAGATAATCACCACGTTATCTGCCAAATCACGCATCACTTCGAGTTCATATTCTTTCCAGCCCAGCAAAGACTGGTCAATGAGAATTTGCGAAACGGGACTGGCATCTATACCTACCTGTGCCATTTCTTCAAATTCTTCTTGGTTGTAGGCAATACCGCCGCCACTTCCACCCATAGTGAAAGCGGGACGAATAATTAGGGGATAACTACCAATTTGACGGGCAACAGCTTTGGCTTCTTCCAAAGTTTCGGCTGTATCGCTAGGACACACAGCTACCCCAATTCTTGCCATTGCTTCACCGAACAGTTTTCGATCTTCGGCTTTTTCGATGGCTGGCAGTTTAGCGCCGATTAACTCAACGCCATACTTTTCCAACACGCCATTTTTGGCTAAAGCAACGGCGAGGTTGAGGGCGGTTTGTCCTCCCATCGTTGGTAATAAAGCATCGGGGCGTTCTTTTTCAATGACTTTTTCGACCAATTCTGGAGTTAACGGCTCAATGTAAGTGCGATCGGCCGTTTCCGGGTCGGTCATAATTGTTGCAGGGTTTGAGTTGACCAAAACTACTTCATAGCCTTCTTCTCGCAGCGCTTTGCAGGCTTGAGTGCCAGAGTAGTCAAACTCACAGGCTTGTCCAATCACAATTGGGCCAGAGCCTAACAGTAGAATCTTCCGGAGGTCGTCACGGCGGGGCATAGTCGTTGCCTTGGAGTATGAGAATACAAATCCTGATTATTTTAAGGGTCTTTACACCCTGTCGTGCTTTTTATTATTAAGTTTTCTAGGTTTGATGACATGAAAGGATTGGGAACTAGGGAATAGGGTACAGGTTAGAGGGTACAGATTATTTTGTCTTCCCTGTCACCTCCCCCCTAACCCAAATACTTAATGCCCTATGATTATTTTGTATTTCTAAATACTATTTAATTGTGACGAGTAATTTTTTAAAGCTTTTGCAAATTTCTGTAATTTAGTTTGATAAAACTTTGCGATAAATAGTAATTTACTATGGCATATATCTGTCCACTTATTCAGCCCAAATAAATTTATTAGATAAAAATATTTATTAACTATCTAATTGCCAAATATTTTCAACATTAAATCTTATGATGATATGTTTACTTAAATTAAAAATGGCAGAGGAATAAAGGTATCATTCTCTGCCATTCTTTATAATATTTTAAGAGTTCGTGCTGCCAACTTTTTCTTTCAGTCTAGGTAAACAAATCTAGATTATGAGAGTTCTAGCTTTGAGCCGCTTGGACAAACCCTAAAGTTAAGCTATCTTTAGCGAGGAAGTGAGATAAATGATAAGCACGTTCCTCGGTTTTCAACAAAATCTTTTCGTACAGATAGCGTGTACCCCGATCGCCTAAACTCTCTGCCTGAGCAGCTTGGCGGCGAATTACGCCAATAATAGCTTGTTCTGCCGCTAAGTCATTTTCCACCATTTGGCGAGAGGAATATACACCTTCAGACTCTTGCTCAAAACAGGTTAATTCTGCTAATTTGCTAAAGGTCGCTACTGGAACACCACCTAGTCCATCCAAGCGTTCTCCAATTTCATGGATGTGGTCTTGTACTTGGTTGTAGCTTTCGTTAAAAAACTCATGCAGAGAGTAAAATTCTGAGCCTTCAACTACAAAATGATGCTTTTGGTACTGCAAATACAGTGCCTGGAAACTAGCTAATACAACGTTAAATCCTTCTGTAACTGGAGCAGTTACGCTGCGATCCAGCAACACGGGATTGTCATATACATTACCAAAATTTCGTAACAAAGTTTGCGTTTCAGACATTGCGTTCCTCTCTTTTTAACAGTTATAGTTTTTAACTGCTTATTCTCAACATATTAACATTTTAATAATAAGTGCAAGGCAATCCGCCATCAAAATATTTTGTATTTTTACTTACTAAAAACCTCAAGTTTATTGTTTGCTCGATGATGGTACACCTATCAAGGTGCATAAAATTCTCATTAATATTGACATCACGGCTTAAATGTGCATTTTTGTCTGCAAGAGGGAGAATAAAGAATTAAATTAACTTTTTCCTCTCTGCTCTCTGCCCCTCTGCCCCCTCTCAATATGGGATGGCTGTAAAAGTTTGACTTTTTTTCCAAAATTAATGAGAATTCTTTGCACTTAAGGTATGCTGGTTTTAAGAGGTTATACTCCTAAACTTTCAATAAACAGAGAGTTAAATCGCGGTAATTACTGCAAGTTTGTTGCACTTTGAGGGCAATTCTCTTGAAATCGTTTAGTTCAGAAATAGAAAGCAACCACCTTGTAGAGGTGAATTGGGCAGATCGCTGGCAAGTCTATCAACGTCTAAAGGAGTTAGACATTCCCTGTACTTGTACAGCTAACCAGCCATTAAAAGTTGAAATTGGCTCTCCGATGACAGCTGTTCAACTTTGGAGTGTGATACAGCGATTAACAGCCTCCCGTCAAGACCAAATTTTGACTCTTGAGTGCTGTTGGAAAATCGCTAACAACAGTTCTAATTTTTAGCTACTGCTGAGAATATTTTGCTTGATAGCTTGTACTTAGTTAAAAGGAGATCAAAAAAATGGGTGCATCTCACACTATGGAAGTATCAGAATTTTGTCTTGAGGGTAGATTTATAAATTTTGTTATTAAAGATGGCTATAAGCTTAAAGGCTTAATGCTAGGGACTCATGAAGGTGAGTTTTATATTAAATTAGCTAAACAATTACGGGCTGCTTTTGACTTGCGCTTACCACCAGGGACTTGGCTGCAAGTTGTTGGTTACAAAAAGCATGATTTGAAGGATGGCACTATCACTCTGAAAGCTGAACGGGTAATGGCGGCGCGTTCTGAGATGGGGAGAGTTCAGACGACTACTCCAGTACAAGAACCCCCATCTATTCATAATGTCAAGGTAAAGCCAGCTAAGGCTAAAGCCACAATTTTGGTGTGTCAAAAGTCTGATTGTATGAAACGCGGTGGTAAAGCAGTTTGTCAGGCGTTAGAGGCAGCTTTAAGCGATCGCGGTTTAGAAGACCAAGTTACAATCAAGGGCACTGGTTGTATGAAAAATTGTAAAGCTGGTCCAAACTTAGTTATGCCAGATAAAACACGCCATAGCCGAATTCAGGCTGCACAAGTCCCCAGGTTGATGGATAAGCATTTTGGTGACAAGAGTTTAGAAGCACAGCCTGAGAATTTAAGGGAAGTGGCGATAACTAATGGCAAGCTTTGCTGATGTAGGTAGGTAAGCATGAATAAACCTAACTATGCAATAAAATGTAACATAGCTGAAATCTTTGTGATTGCCTCTCATAAGAGATGCGCCGCATAGCTTGCTTCTTTGCAGGAGTAGGTTTCACTCGCAATTACGTACTTGTAGATTTTCCCACCCACCTATTTAGTGAAATCTTGACATTTCAATGAGAAAGTTTAATAATATCTTCTCAAGTGTGTTCCGTTAATACTCGGCCGTAAAGTCCGATAGAAGTTTGCAATAAAATCAAAAAACTGGCTTTAATTAAGGCCAGTTTTTTGAATGAGTAGGATTTTTACTAAGCAATTTTTAACTGGGATGATAATATAATTTGGAAAAATTCAAGGGAATGTGGTTGATTGATGAATGCTTAGGCGCAAAGAGACTTGTCGTTAGACACCGCTTACACTTGAAGCGTCAATCATCAATCATTTAAACACAAATGCCACATACCCCTCAGTGGATATACATTGTTTTTTTGACCTTTTCCACGATAGTCATGATTTTTCTATTCCGTCATGACTGGAATCGCCTGGCTAAACTCTACCGCACGAAAGAAGCGCCGCCACAAAACTTTTCCCGAATGCAAAGCGGTTCTGTGGGTTTGGTTCACTACAAAGGAACTTTAAATGTTGGGATAACTCCTCAAGGGATTTATCTGAGTATTTTCCCCTTATTTGGCTTGGGACTTCCGCCGTTGTTGATTCCCTGGAGTGCCATTAGGAAGATTGAACCTGCTAACCAACTATTTATTGAGCGTTTTCGTTTGTATCTTAGTTCTCCAAAAGTCAAGCTGATTTTAAGTAAAGATATTTTGGAACCAGCTAAAGAATTTTTAGCCACACAGGGATTTGAGTGGATTTAGATAAATCCCATTTTGACCCGGCTGATCATTTAAAATATAAAATTCCTCGTAATCATTTTTAAATTGGTATTAGAATCGCAAAACAGCATTTGCAATCTATTGGAGCATTGTCATGAGCAACCTTAGCGTCCAGCTTCCTGACTCTTTGTACAAAAGTTTGCAGGAACTTGCCAAACAAGACGGCATTTCTATCGATCAGTTTGTGGCGACAGCAGTTGCGGAAAAAATCGCTGCACTCACAACTGAAATTTATCTAAGGGAGTTAGCAAAGCTCGGCAGTCGAGAAAAATACGACGCAGTTTTAGCGAAAGTACCAGATATTGAACCGGAATCTTGCGATCAATTACCCACAGCTTAACAACGAAGCGATCGCCTACGGTTTGTCATAAGCAAGGCAAAGTAGTAGTTGCGATCGCTTAATATTTGTAGGCAATTGGGTTTAGCGCTGGTTTGGTGGGGTGCGTTAGAAGCAGCGTAACCCATCGAAAGTATCTAGAAAAGTACGTTAGGAAAGTAACACAGCTACAAATAAATTTTCAATGCTAGTACAAGGCTAGTTGTCTAATCAAAGCTGATGTGGGTTACTTATTGGAGTCTGATCTAAATCTTGATTGAACTTTGTTAAGTCTTTACCCTCAAGAAGTGTTCCTTGAAGATTCGCCCCTTCAAAATTTGCCTTTTCAAAATTTGCGTCTACAAAATTCTCTTGAGCAAGATATGCCCCTTGAAGATTCGCTTCTCTGAGATCCGCACTTTCAATATTTATCGGAAAAAAACTGGCTCTCTTAAGATTTGCTTTTCTAAGATTGCTCTGTTTAAGATTCACTAAAGTTAAAGTTGCATTTTCAAGGTTAGCATTTTCAAGATTGGCATTTGAAAGGTTGGCATTTTCAAGATTGGCATTTGAGAGGTTAGCATTTTCAAGATTGGCATTTGAGAGGTTAGCACCTTGAAGATTGGCCCTTGCCATATTTACACCTCTAAGATTTGCATATCTGAGATTTGATTCAACAAGATTTGTCAATATCATCTCTACATCTTCAAGATTTGCTTCCTCAAAATTTGCACCACAAAAATCTTGGATATGGAGAATTGAACCTTGTAAACATAAAAAACTAAGATATTTCAAAGATAAAACATCTTTATCTAATCTTTGTCCACGAAGACGTGAGATCCATATACCAAAGGAATCAATATAAGGGCATTTAATATCTGATTTTTTTCTTGTTAATCGGGCACAGGCATTTAATACAGCTAACAAAGCCTTTTCTGCATTATGTGCTTGCCAATTTTCTAGCCAAAATTCCTGTCTGCGATTCAAAAGTTCCATTGGCATTCCATGACTTAACATGAAACTAATCAAGCGACATAGGGTCTGCTGCCAGTTACTTACATCTGATAAATTCTGTAAACGAAGTTCATCTAGGATGAAGTTGAACAAATATTCATCCATTGAGGATGGACAACACAAAATTGCCCAATGCGCTAAAGCTTGTCGATCATCCCAGCCCCGATCTAGATCATTCTCTCGTTGTTCTAGTTCGTCATGAATACGTTTAATTCCTCGCACAATGCGTCTAGCTGTGAGATATTCACCAAAACTCTTATGAGTAAATTCAAAGGTTTTATCTTCTGCTCTAACCCCACTTTGCCGGAAATAAAAAGCAGCTAACAAACGAGTTAAACCTAATTTCGCACCTTCTTGAAATATGTTTAAAAGACGTTTTAAACCAATATTTTCACAATGATTTTCTATTTGTTTAACTGTTGTTGTCCTTCCATAACCATGCCAAGTAGCAAGAGCAATCTCTTCCAGAATTCGGACAAAATCTTTTTCTTCGATTCCCTGAATTGCCGGATGCTGATAACCAGTCCAACCACGCTCATAAACTGCTTTAAGTAGGTCTTCATAAATAGCATTTAGGTTGCTATCTTCAGAAAAGCGTACTGTACCTCGTACAAAGCTTAAGGCAACCAAATAATTCAGCAAAGGTTGGGCAGTAATTTCTGTAAGTTTGCCTTGGTCTAGTTCTGATGGTAAGCCAGTATACTCGTAACCACTAGCTTTACCATAAGATTGCCACCAAACTTGCCGTTGATCTTGCTCTAAAAATTTATGAGTATCAATATAATTTTTCCTTTCATCTTCAGTTACAAAATAAGGCAGTATATGTAATATTTGCTGATGTAGACGAAAGTCAGTGCTATTTGCTTGCACTACCAGTTCCCGACCACTGATTAATACTTGTAATCGATTTTCACGCCCATTAAAGCGATCTACTTTTTTTTGTACTTCACGAACAAAGTCTTGTGCAGTTTTTTCTGCAATTTTGCCCTGCATAGCAAGTTCATCTAAGGCATCAAAGATAATGAGTAAACGTGATTCACCCTCGTCTTGCTGTAAAGGATTATGGCGAAGAAAACCATCATCTCGCACAAATTTACCCACTGCATCAACTAAGTCATCCGAGGGATCAAAATGATGCAAAGGTATAAATAACACAGAAATTTGTCCTTTTTCTGCCTGGTTAGCGGCAAAGATTTTGGCAAAAGAAGATTTCCCACTTCCTGGCCCACCACTAATTACTCGGATGGCATCATTGCGCTCACCCTTTTCTAACCAAAGTTCCAGTTCAGTTTCTAGGTCAACAACAATCTGCTCATATTTATTATCTTCCCTGGATCTACGTTCAAATTCTTCATTTTTTTCAACCTCAAGTTTACGGTGATAATAGGCACGCAAGGGAACATAAACTTGTTTGAGACCAAAGGCTTCCAAAAACATTGGTTCTTCAACTTGTTTTTGTAGCCATGCTAAATAACGCCGCCATCTTTGTTCCCGTTCACTTGCTTTAGTAAAGGGGGTATCTAGCTTCTCTTTTAAAGAGGCATAGTCTTGAGGATGATTTCCCCAAAGTTCATTGAGAGCATCTACAAAATAGCTAGGAAGCCGATTACTAATTGTCTCTGCTTGAGGTTGGTTAAAACCACAGTCTTCTAACCATTCTCTAAAAGGAGTTTTAATTACTTCAAAAAGGGGTAAGTCTTTGGGACGCTCAAAAAAGTTTTGATCTATAACTAACTGACTGTTTTGCAATGACTTGTCTAAACGATTGCATAATACTTTAAAATCAATTTCCTTGCTTAATAAGTCTTTATTTCCTTCCTTCTTAACCAGTAAGTCTTTATTTCCCTCTACCAAGCTACGCATTGCCTGCATTAGAGAGCGGTAAATCAGCAACCATGCTACTTGTCCAGTATCTGCTCCTAGTCCAAGTGCGCCTAAAGTGTCTACCGCATCTCCAGCTAAACTGTCCCATTTACCAAAGCCAGCATCTACCGCAGCTTTGCCTAGAGATTTAAACAAATCCCTGAAATTTACCTTGATATCCTTATTCCATATAGCAACTGGCTTGCTAACTGGAATTCCAGGGGTGTTGCTCATAATATATATAGATGCTTGGCTAGCAGTATTTAGATAATCTATTTAAACAAGACTTTATAAGTAATGTCACTGCAACTAAAAAGTTGTAGCATTTTTTGTACAACAACAACACCTTACTTAAAGTTGTCAGGCTCAAAGGCTCAACGTTGAGGATAAAAGGCTCAACGTTGAGGATAAAAGGCTCAATGCTGAGGCTAAAAGGCTCAACTCTCAGGCTCAAAGGCTCAACGTTGAGGATAAAAGGCTCAACTGTCAGGCTTAAAGGCTCAATGCTGAGGCTAAAAGGCTCAACTCTCAGGCTCAAAGGCTCAACTCTCAGGCTCAAAGGCTCAACGCTGAGGATAAAAGGCTCAACTGTCAGGCTTAAAGGCTCAAAAATGACTTGGTGATTAGAAATCGCGGCTGCACAAACAAAACCCGCCTGGGCGGGTTGCAAAAATTTTTATACCATTTTGATTGATGATTGCAACACATCCTTGGGTAAAGACGCGATTCATCGCGTCTCTACAAATGGTCTATTTGTTGCATTCTTTTTTTAAATTGGTATTAGATACAAAATATGGTAGGGAAGCACGGGTGTACTTCCCTACGAGTAACGTGTATTGCACCCAAATTTATAACTGCGACGTAGGCGCAGCCAGCCGCAGGCATCGCCGATTTTAGGCTTTAGCTAGCTGCGGCTTCGGGTTTCTTTTTCTTGGAACGGCGGCTAAACCTGCGTCCCATCTCATCAATTACTGCATCTAAACCTGTAACATCACCGCTAGCTTTGGCATAGCTATAAATTGCTAATGCTGCTGCATAAGCTTCACTACCAGCCGCTATACAAGTATCATCCACCAGTTCTTGCAGTTGGGTTAGAGACAACAGCACCGGATACAAATCTTCATATATTTCCAAGTCCCGGCGCATCTCTTCCAAATCAAAATAACGAGGCAAAAAGTTAGGGTTCTGTGTCGCCACTTCTAAAGCTTTACTGACAAAAGCCCGACTTTTATCTCCCATCTTGACTATGGTGCGTCGGTCTTCAGTAGTCAAATCAATTAAAAACGGTAACTTTTCTCTAATTGTAGCGATCGCTTGCATGACTGCTTCTTTATCTGCTGGGGCTAGACTGGCACTGATGCGATTCTCTGCCATTTTTAATACTCCTTTAGGGTACTTAATTTCAGTATTCCCAAAGTTATATGGCTTTGCCTCAAATTTAAAATTAACAATTAAATACTACATAGAATCGAGCCGATGACGTAATTGGCTACTAAAAGCATCAATTACTGTGACGACAACCAAAAGCACTAACATCATGGTTGTTGCTTTTGTGTACTCAAACCCATCGATGTAACTTTTTAACTGAAAGCCAATACCACCTGCACCAACTACACCCAAGACAGAAGCAGCACGGATGTTGTACTCAAACATCCAAAAGGTGTAACCCAATCCCAGAGGTAGTACTTGCGGGAGAATGCCGTATTGAGCAATCTGTAACTTCGAGGCTCCGATAACTTGCAAGGATTCAAGAGAACGCGGATCAACCGCTTCAATTGCCTGTTGATAAAATTTGGCAAGGTAGCCGATGGTGTAGATTCCTAAAGCTAAAGTTCCTGCTGGTGCGCCTAAGCCAGTGGCGGCAACAAAAATTAGCCCCAGAATAATTGAGGGGACAGAACGTACAGTATTTTGCAGTAAATTAGCTAGCGATCGCAACCACCCAGGCGCAACGTTGCTGGAGCTAGCTATAGCAATCGGTACAGAAAGAATTGCCCCAATGGTAGTTCCCCATAAAGACATCTGTACAGTTTCAATTAATGCTTTAACTGCAATATCTAAAACTTTCCAATCGGGAGGAAATAACCGGGTAATAAAATCGGTGATGTATGGCCAGCTAGAACTTAGCAGTTCAAAATCGAGTTTGAGTCCTCGCAAAGCCCAACCATAAACTACTACCACAATTAATAAAATGAGTAGAGAACTCAGCCAAGGGTAGAAACGTAAGCGTTTTGACTTAAAAAAATAACTCATATTGTATTGAAGAAGAATTCAGGAGTCAGAATCCAAGAGTCAGAATAAATTTTGAATTCTGGCGACTGACGTATGTATTCTGTTTTGTTAAATCAAATCTTACTCAAGCGGAAACTCTAGCAAATTGAGCTTGTAAGTTGTCACAAAGTCCTTGGTAAACGACGCGTCCAGCATCTAAGACGATCGCTTGCCCTGCGTATTTTTCTGCGATTCCCAAATCGTGCAGAACTGCGACAATAGTCATACCTTGCTCAGTGTGCAATTCAGATAGAGTTTCCATGACTTGTTGCGATGCGACAATATCTAAGCCAGTGATGGGTTCATCGACTAAGAGAATTTGCGGTGATTGAATTAAAGTCCGGGCGATCGCTACTCGTTGTTGCTGTCCGCCACTTAATTGACTGGTTTTTTGAAAAGCTAACTCTCCCAGTCCTAACTGTTCTAATAAATTTAGTGCCAAAAAGCGATCGCGTTTGGAAAATCCCAACAGTGTTTGCCAAGTTGTTCTTTTACCAAGGCATCCGCATAAGACATTTTCCAGTGCTGATAACTGCCGAATCAATCCACCACCTTGAAATAACATCCCAACATCGCGCCGAATCTTTGGCAGTGTTCGGGAATTCATCTCAACATTATTGACGATCACTTCTCCTCTCACTGATGGCACTAATCCAACTAGCGATCGTAGTAATGTAGACTTACCAGCACCGTTTAGCCCCAGCAAAACGACAAATTCACCGCGTTTAATCTGGCAATTAATCCCGTTGAGAATAGGACGATTGAGAGATGGAGTATAAGCTGTCTCTAGGTTATGACACTCAATAACATAATCATTCATAGAAATTTATTGAACAGAATTCAGGAGTCAGAATGGGCTAAACGCCCCGCTACCGCTAACAGAATGAATTTTGACCGAAAACGCGGATAGCGCCGCGTCTCGTAGAGAGGTCAAGATTGGTGAATTCTAAATTCTGAATTCTGAATTCTGAATTATGGTTCAATGCCAGCAATTTGCAGAGCATTACGGATAGTTGCTAGGTGACGATCGTGGTCAATTCGCACTAACTCTGTGGAATTATACAAGTCGGTTAGCAATTTATTATTTTGCGACTTATTTAATTTCAGTAAACCGTTGATGATTTTTTCCCGTGTTGGAGCTGGAACATCATCATCAATGGCAATACCGTGGGCAGGTACACCATTAATTTTGTGCAGAACCCGTAACTTACTCTTCTCTTCTGCGGTGATATAAGGTGGATTGAGAGCATATTCTGACACAACAGCCACATCAGCTTGACCGCGCACAACTGCTTGCAAGGCTTTGCTGTAATTGCCGCCGTAAGAAATTTGACCAAAGAAACCATCTAAGCGATCGCGGTTGGGTACAAATTTTTGTTTGACCAACTCAGCGACAGGGATAATAAACCCAGAGCCAGAAGTAGGGGAAGTAAAAGCAATTTTTTTGCCCCGCAGTTGTTCCAAAGTGGCTTTAGCTGAATTTTGAGTTTTTAGGGGACTATTCTTAGGAACAACAAATGTTGAGCTATAGGTGTATCTTCCAGAATAAGTAGGACGAACTTCGGCTAGATACAAGCTGGCGTTTGCTAATTGTTTCGCTTTCAAAGCCGGACGGCTACTTAAAAAAGCGACATCAGCCCGGTTTGCTCTCAAAGCTTCCACAGCAGCTGTATCATCACCAACTTGGGCGACGACTGGAATTCCTAACTCTTTGGATAAAAAAGCTCCTACCGCATTTGCCTTATTTTGCAAGTCTGTAGAATCAGCACGGCTAGGAAAAATTATTGTTAAAGCCTTTAGATTTTGGGCAAGTAAGCGTGGTGTTTGTTGATTAGCGGTGGGGTTGGCGATCGTTGCCTGCATAGCCCCTACTGTGCTGACTACTAAACCTGTAAGCACTACAAATGCTGCACCAGCACCCAATAAGCTCTTTTTCCTCACACTCATTTGCAACTCTCCATTAGGAAGTTTTATCAGTTCTTTTGCTAATTAATTGCAATTAACTCCTAAAAAATATTTAAGCCTTTTAAGAATAAAAGTCAATAACAAAGCCTAGTTTGTTTGGAGAGTTGTAGACTTATTTTGTGAATGTATTGGCACTAACCGCTAATTACAGCGATCGCATCAATCTCTACCAACACATCTTTAGGTAAGCGCGATACCTGAACACAAGCCCGCGCTGGGGCTGTATTTTCCGGGAAATATTTAGCATAAACGGCATTCACCGCCGCGAAATCATTCATATCAGCTAAAAATACAGTGGTCTTCACCACGTCTTGAAAAGTTGCTCCGGCTGCTGTGAGGATGGCTTCAAGATTAGCTAATACCTGCTCAGTTTGCTTTTTGACATCATCAGTGTAGACGACATCACCAAGGCGGGGATCGATGGCAATTTGTCCAGCTATGAATACAAATTGACCTGAAGCTGCGATCGCTTGATTATAAGGACCCACTGGTGCAGGTGCGTTATCAGTATTAATTACTTTACGGGTCATAGATATTACTTTCTCTAACGATGTTTCCTGTTTACCGATTTCTGCTTCAGCTGCGATCGGTTTGTAAACTTCTCCATCTGGCATTATCGCACGGCTAAAGTCAGCATCTTCAATTAGCCATCCGTAAGTAGCAGCATCGGTCAAGTCTGCTCTGGTCAAATTGGTTTCTTTCAAATTTACGTTTTTTAAATCTGCTCCTTGGAGAACTGCTCTCTCCAAATTTGCTCTTTGGAGAGAAGATTCTTTGAGGTTTACTTGTGCGAGATTGGCTCCAGACAAATCAGAGCCAGTCAGATTTAATCCTGATAGATTAAAATTCTGTAAATTTACAGCTTGCAGTTTAGCACCCTGTAGATTTGCCTTCTGAAAGTTCACACCCTGTAAGTTGGCTCTACTCAAATCCGCTCCTACTAAGGAAACTCCATTAAAGTCTATACTACTGAGTGTTGAATTACTCAAATCTGCTCCTACTAAGGACACTTCTCTCAGTTTTGTATTACTCAAATTTGCATTACTCAAATTTGCCTTGTCTAAGTTGGCATGGCTTAAGTTTGCACTACTTAGATTTGCTCTGATGAAATTAACACTGGTTAAGTTTGCACCATTAAAATTTGCTGATGACTGTACCCGATTTCGATTCTCCCAAAGCTCTGAACCATTCACCTCACTCAAATTTGCACCTGATAGGGATGCTTTACTGAAATCGGTTCCGTTAATTTTTGCGTTTGTCAGATTTGCTTTAGTTAAATCTGCACCTTTAAAATTTGCAGCAGTCAGGTCGGCATTAGATAAGTCTATTTGCATTAGGTCTGTATTTCTGAGGTCTGCTTTTCTCAGTACTGCTCCTTGAAAGTTTCGTTGTCCTTCGGCGTATTTCTCTAACAGTTCCTCAGCATCCATAATGCACCTTTAAATACCACTGACACAGTATAATCACAAAAACTTTGTGTCACAGGTATTCCTCTCTTTTCTTCCTTCGTGCCCTTTGCGCCTTCGCGGTTCGTTCCTCTTATCCCAACCTCGAACACATCCCCATAATGCCATCAAGTCAGCATCACGATCGCATTCGTATAATACTGTTACGACAAACTGTAAAACATCATTGATGAATATTAAAGAAGTACTCCTCCAAGAAATTGAATCATCCTCAGATGTTCTACTAGCCCAAACCTAGATTTTTTGCGTTTTCTCAAAACAAAACCAAGAACCGAGGAAATATCTCTTGACCTGTCAACGGAAAAAAATGATGATACTTCCAATCATGAAACAAAACCAGAAATACAGGAAGCAACACCAATTCTTAAAGGCTCTAAAGCAGAAGACTTACTAAAATTTGCCGGAACCTGGCAAGGGGATGATTTTGAGGAGTGCTTGCAGCTTGTTTACGAAACCCGTTCCTCGGCTGAATTTTAGTGATGTACTATCAACTGCTCTGCACTATAACCCTCTTCTGTCACTTTCCGGAATAAGGAAGTAGTAAAGAAGCTAAATCATCCAGAAGCATAACAGGGTTTAAATTGATTCATGGCTGCAATTAAATGATTGAATCCCAGTAATAACTGTGAATTAGGGAAAATATCGAGCCAAGGATAAATCAACCAAAATAGTAAGAGTGGTTGGACGATTAGACGCAGATTATTTAAAACATTCTTCCATCCAGATTCATGATTCCATTGTTGATGATTAGAAAAGTCAATATGACTAGTTCTTTGCCCCTCAGCCTCAATTTGGCGAGATTGATTTAAGGCTAACAAGGCTGGAGAATTCAAACTAATCATCGTGTAAACGCAAAAAATAATCTCCCACCACCTCTCAATATGTTGAAAATTTGTGAAACGATAATCTGTCCAGCCTAGTTCTTGTTTACACTGTCGAAAACCATATTCAACCCAGGTTCTTAATCCATATAAGTCGCCTAAAGTCTTTTTCAAATTCCCTTGAAGATTCGTCATCACGAAGGAGGTAGAATTTTCTGGCATGGTTTCTGGGTCAGTAGTTATTTCCCAGTAAGTTATGGTTCTTTTTTTACCATAAATTATTTCTCTAATGTATCTAGTCTCTGATTTTTGATTACTAAATGTTCTCTCAAATTTACACCAATTGTTTGCTCTAACACTTTGCCCTGCTGGCAACCAGACTCCATGATTACTTCTAATTGCTACCACATAGGCTAAGTTATATTCATCCAGTTTTCTAATAAATTGGCTACTTTCACCATATAAACTATCTGCCAGTACCAGTTCAATCTGAAAGCCCTCTTCCATTAACTCTGTAATCATTTCTGACGCTAACTCTATTTTAGTTTTATATTTATCTCCCTCTTTCAGCGTCCCTTTTGGTTTAAACACTTTTACCATTAATGGAAAGGTTATATTAGAGTAAACTCCATAAGCATTGACTGAAACTATTCCATTATCAATTTTTCCCACACTTCCTAAGTATTGTCTCGCCACATAGTCAGTCTTTTTACCTTTTTTTCTATCTCCAGTTTCATCTATTACTACTGTAATCGCCTGACCATTCAATACTTGCTTAAGTTTATTTAATCTTCGTTGTTTTAATTCATCTACTGACCAATCTGAATTTGCCAGGAAATGATGTAATGATTGGGCTGAGTTTATACTTACTACCTTCGCTATCTCTGGTAATGATTTCCTTTTTATTGTTGATATGATTCCTAAGTGTAAATATTTGAAACACTCATAATTTCTTACTTCCTTAAATAGGTCTTTATAATCTGCACAATATTCATCTATGATGGCAACTGTTGGGTGGGCATCTCTTGCCAAATGTTTCAGTATTTGTAACTCTACATCCATTGCCCCACTTACCTTTCAAGGTTTTCTTTTTTTATTCTTTTATTCAGAATACCCGGAAAGTGACAGAAGAGGGATAACCTTACCGTCGTCTCAGGAGACAGCCATTTTCAAAGGATACAACAACTACGAGCCTTAGAATCTTGGCTTTGACATCCTCCCAACACCAACCGATTCCTACGGAACGTTAACACAAACTGTATGTTGGGGAATTCCAGATATTCCTCTCCTCTTCTCTCTGCGCTCTCTGCGCCTCTGCGGTTCGTCCCTCTTACCCCAACCTCGGACGTATCCCATAATGCCGATACCGCCAATAATCGCGCAGAATGCGATCGTGGTCAAAACATAAATTCCCCGGCACACACCAATACTCAAAAATTCCTACACCCTTGGCATCATCCCCAGCCTTTGGTTCCCCCGTAGCTGTCGCCAAAAATACAATGCTAATCGTATGCTGACGCGGATCGCGATTGGGGTCAGAATACACCAGTAATTGTTCAACTAATTCCACCTGCAAGCCCGTTTCTTCCTCAGCTTCTCGCCGGGCCGCCACTTCCACGGCTTCCCCATAATCTACAAACCCACCAGGAATAGCCCAACCTAAAGGTAGATTATGTCTTTCAATTAACACTATTGGCCGATGAGGTCGATCTACTAGTTCAATGATGATATCAACTGTTGGTGCAGGATTTCGGTAAGTCATATTTATGAGTCATTGGTCATTAGTCATTGGTCATTAGTCATTGGTCATTTGTACTGAGTTTCGACTGCGCTCAACTACCGCGTAGTCGTTGGCGTAGCTTCTCGTTAGAGAAGTATTAGTTATTCACAAAGGACAAATGACAAAGGACAAATGACAATCAAAATGAGTTTACTTGATTTACCGTGCAAATACTGTTCCGTGATAAATTCGATGCGTTGGCTTTGCCACTGCCCCTTGGGCAATCGCGTAGCGTGTGCATCAAACAATTGCTCTCTCTCATAATTCAGGTTACTTATGCCTTTTCCTAGATCCAGTGGTATTTTGCTGCATCCTACATCCTTTCCTAGTCGATTTGGCGTTGGAGATTTAGGCTTAGAAGCCTATCGCTTTATTGATTTTCTCAAAGATAGCCATCAACAATATTGGCAAGTTTTACCCCTAGGCCCCACTGGATATGGTAATTCCCCGTATATGTGCTACTCGGCAATGGCAGGAAATCCCCTGTTGATTAGCCCAGAAAAACTACGAGATAAGGGTTTGCTAACTGAAGAAGACTTTGCTAATTTACCAGGATTTCCGGTAGAAAAGGTAGACTTTGACCAGGTTGTACCAATTAAGATTGGGCTACTTAAAAAAGCCTGTGAAAGCTTTAAAGTGAATGCTACGGACATCCAAAAAAACGAGTTTGCAGGTTTTTGCGACAGTAAAGCTTACTGGCTAGAGAATTACGCCTTATTTATGGCGCTGAAAGATGCCCACGAAAATGCAAGCTGGCATACATGGGAGCCAGAATTTGTCAAGCGTAAACCCGAAGCATTAGCTCAAGCAGAGGAGCGGCTCAATGGAGATATTTTCTATTACAAGTTCGTCCAATTTGAGTTTTTCCGGCAGTGGTCAGACCTGAAAAGCTACGCCAATATGCGCGGTATTGACATTATCGGCGATATCCCGATTTACGTATCTCATGATAGTGCCGATGTGTGGGCACATCCCAACATCTTTTGCTTAGATGAAGAGACAGGAGAAGCTGCTCAAATGGCGGGAGTCCCACCAGATTACTTTAGCGCCACCGGTCAATTGTGGGGCAACCCAGTTTATAACTGGGAGGAATTACAAAAACAAGACTTTAAATGGTGGGTACAGCGCTTTGAGGCAATGCTGGATTATGTAGATATAATTCGCATTGACCATTTCCGGGGCTTCGAAGCTTATTGGTCAGTACCCAAAGGCGAAGAAACTGCCATGAATGGCAAATGGGTGGAAGCGCCTGGAGACGCTTTTTTTGAAGCGATTAGACAAAAATTAGGTAAGCTACCCGTCTTGGCAGAAGATTTGGGAGTAATTACATTAGAAGTAGAAGCGCTACGAGATAAGTATGAATTTCCGGGGATGAAGGTTTTGCAGTTTGCCTTTGGTTCTGATCCCGGTAATCCATTCTTACCATTCAATTACCCGCGAAATGCTGTAGTTTATACTGGCACTCACGATAATGACACAACTGTAGGCTGGTTCAATTCAGCTAACGACTACGAAAAGCACAATTTGTTGCTTTATTTAGGTTGTGTTAGCCCTGAAGGTATTCACTGGGATCTGATTCGCCTAGCTTTGAGTTCCATAGCCAACCAAGCGATTATTCCCTTGCAAGATGTTTTGGGATTAGGAAACGAAGCGCGGATGAATTTTCCTAGTACTGCTGAGGGTAACTGGGGGTGGCGCTATCAAGCAGAAGCGTTGAGAGATGAATTACGCGATCGCTTAAAAGTTCTTACCAGACTTAATGGACGCGCCCCCCAAGAAAATTGAGAAGTGGGGAGTCGGGAGACAAGGCAGACAAGTGAGATAAGGGAGAGGGAGGCGTAAATGCCTCCTTGTCTCCTTGTCTCCTTGTCCCCCTCATCCTCCTCATCTCCCTCATCTTAAAACTTAGGCTTGGCAGCAATCCTAACTTCTTCCTCTTTCCCTGGCTCTCCCATTTCTTTGGCTTTCTCTTGATTGACGCTCATCAATACACCACCAGCATTATCAGTTTTCACTGTCAGTTGCTCTTGAGCTTTCCAAATCCGGTGAGTTCCCTCTGGGAGAATACCCTCAAACTCGGTTTTGCCATCGGCTATGACGCGAATCCAGGATGACGCTTTCAAAGTCACACCAATCTGTACAACTTGTCCCTGTTCAATGCTGCTAAGAGTATCGCTGACAGGTTGAACTTTTAGTGAATCTTTTGGTTGGGTTGGTTCTGGTTTAACAATGGACTTTTGTTTTGGGTATATTTGGTTTTGGCTATTACTTGCTTGTAGTACCGCGTTATTTAATAACTGAGATAAGCCATTTACAGAGCATACGATTAGCAAGATGTAAAGAAAGTAAAGATGAATCGGACGTAGTTGATTAATGGGTGAAGTATTCCCCATACCTTGAGGATTTAATTGTGCAGAACTGATCGGAAAAGTGCCAGAAAATTCTACTCCATTCAAGCCTAGAGCATCGGCAAATTGCCTGATCAAACCTTGAATATAGATTGGTTCTGGGAGATCGTTTAAATTACCTTCTTCGATCGCCTGTAATAATCGCTGGGGAATTCTGGTTAATACAACTACTTGCTCTAGAGATAGGCCCTGTTCTTGACGCAAAGCCCAAAGTTGAGCGCCCAATTCTGCCAACTTTTCGGTTCGTTGTTGCTCTATTGAAAGCGATGGCTGGTGATTATTCTTCTTTCTTAGCCATTTCATGCCTACTGACACTCCTTAACTCCACTGAATCAATAATTAGGTTGCGTTATCTGATCTTGCAAAAAGCGAATTTCACGATCGGTGAGGGAACGATATTTACCCTCTGACAATAAGGGTTCTTTTGGAGTTTGTAATTGAATTGGGCCGATAGCAGTTCGATGCAGCTTGATTACTGGGTATCCTAACTGTTGAGCTATCCGGCGGATTTGGCGATTTCTTCCCTCCTGCAACACTATTTCTAAAAAGCTTTGTTCGGCACGATGTTCTATTAGGTGTACCTCAGCGGCCCTGGTTTTTCTACCCTCTAACACCACACCCTCACGCCACATTTGCAGTACTACTTCTGGGGGATGTCCTTTGACCAAAACACGATATGTTTTGGAAATGCTGTGGCGGGGATGGGTTAGTCCAAATGTCAGATTTCCGTCATTTGTCAGGATTAATGCTCCTGTAGAGTCTGCATCTAAACGCCCAACTGGGTGAATACCTGAACCCTCCCGTAATTCTTTCGGTAGTAAATCCAGGACTGTTTTTCTTCGGTGAGGGTCGTAGCAAGTCGAAACCACTCCCGCAGGTTTATGTAGCAATAGATATATTAAAGCCGGACGCTGCTTTTCGGATAAAGTTTTACCATCAATGGCGATCGCATCTTTTTGGGGATCAACCTTTTGACCTAAATGTGCCAATTTCCCATTGATTTGCACCCGTGAGTGCCTAATCATTTCTTCAGCTTCACGACGTGAGGCGATGCCCCATTGAGCAAGAATTTTTTGTAACCGTTCCTCCATCTGGAATTGCTGATTTACTGTTAACAATTAAATGATATTTGCATTTTGTAGCGAGTAGGCATAAATGTTACATTTAAGACTTGTTTAATTTCTGTCCAGTTGTTGAGCAAATACTCATAAACAGATTGCTTAGATGCCAGAGTACAATTCTCAAACTACAAATGCAAATAAAACCCGCATAATTACGCAGATACTCACAAAAGCCCTAAAGCTCTGGTTAAGAGCGCAAGTGAGCCAAATCTCAGAATTAGAAGTGGAGATTAAAGCAAGCGATCGCCAACTTCTCTCTGGGCGTATCCCCTTGGTATCTATTTTTGCTAGTCATGCAGTTTATCAAGGTCTCCTAATTACACAAATTCAATTAACGGCAGAAAATATTCAGATAAACATTGGTTCCGTACTTAAGGGAAAGCCATTACAACTGTTAGAAAGAGTATCAGTGGTTGGTGATTTGATCGTAGACGAGAATGATTTGAATGCTTCTCTCTCATCTGACTTATTATCAACTGCTTTGAGCGATTTGCTGGTTAAGGTTTTACCAACACATTTCCCTAAGTCACAACCAATAAACTGGCAAGAAATTATCCTTGATAACAATCAAATTATACTGCGAGGCTTGAGAGTAACCAATACTGAAACAATGCCTCTAGAGATTTGTCTGGGCGGCTTACAGTTACTTAGTGGACATGAGTTGCAACTGACACAAATAAAAATCAAGCCCCACGAGGGAGATATATTAGACGACAATCATGAGCACAATCTGGATCTTGGCTCAGATGTCGATATCCAAGAACTAACGTTGATCCCAGGCAAACTGGTGTGTCGAGGGCAGATTAACGTTAATCCTTGATCGTGAAAAATTAAAAAATAGTAATATGCCATTTTAAATAACGTAGTGCCTCTCAGGGGATGAGGAGAACAAGAGCAAAAGGGTTAGGGGACTCAAACCTAGGGTAAAATCCCTATACATAAGTGATACATCAATGTAGGGGACTGAAACCCTTGCAGAAGGACTAATAGCATCATCTTTTCCCCTGTCTCCCCTGCTCCCTTCCCCCTGCCTCTTTTTAACTCACCCCAAAAGCTCTATAGTAGCGGCAACAGTAGTGTCACAAAATAATAAACCAAAGGTGCTGTGAAAATATAACTATCAGTACGGTCTAAAATACCACCGTGACCGGGAATTAACTGTCCAGAATCTTTGACTCCAGCATCCCGCTTGAGCATAGACTCGGTAAGATCCCCTAAAAGACTAGCAATGCCAATCAACAAACCCAATGCTAAACCAGTCAACAAGGATCTGGGCAAGTGGAGATAATAGGCTCCTGCTATGGCTACAGCAACACTTGAAGTAATGCCAAATACAGCACCTTCTACAGTTTTCTTGGGGCTAATCTCAGACAGACGGGTTTTCCCAAAGAATTTGCCAATGGTGTAAGCACCAATATCAGCTGCCCAAATACACAAAAAAGTCAGCATTGTTGCTGTAAAACCTTGTGGTAAAGAAGCATAACTTGCCTTTTCCCAGAAGTCTGCCCAGGTTGTAGGCCAGTAACCCCCTAAAGGTAGATTGCTAAAAACGGCACTATCAATTGCTCGTAATCGTACCCAGTAACTCGGCAAATAACCTACGTAAAATAGCCCCATTATAGAAGCAGAAACATCGGCGATCGTGGCAAATTTGGGCTGAAATAACAGGTAAAAACAGATAAGTGTGCCAGCTAAGGGCATCACAGCGTCAGCTAAACTGCCATCAATAGTACAAATTACTAGCAAAAATAGGCTGACAGCCATAGTGGTTTTAGCGGCGGGAGCGATGCCTCTGGCTCGCACCAAATTAAAATATTCCTGTTGACCCAAAAAGATGACAACCGCAAACATGATGGTAAAGTACCAGCCACCCAAAAGGGTAACAGAAAGAGCAAGAGCGATCGCAACAATTCCACTAATAATCCGAGACCAAGGCATAGAAGTATTAAATATTGGGCATTGGGAATTGGGTATTGGGCATAGGGTATTAGGTATTGGCATTGGACATTAATTAATCAGTTATTCTTTCTTCCGCTGCTTCCCCTGCTTCCTCATATTTGTTTTCCCCCTTCTGTCTATTGCCGCCTCTTCCAATGCCCCATTCCCCATTCCCCATTCCCCATTCTCCATTCTCTAATCCAGTTTCTCACCACTGAGGATAAAAATGGGATCAACGGCAGTAAAGGTTTGAGAAAAGCCGCGCGTCTCTAAGCGGTTAACCGCAGATTGAACAACTTCGATATTTCTAGCCCTTAACAGAGAAAAGCTTTGAGAAATAGCATACAGACTTTCTAGATTAGCAGCTGTAGCTACAACCCGACCGGATGGTGGCAAATAATGCCATGCTGCTTGCAGAATATCCTGGATAGGTCTTCCTCCCTCAATACAAACGCGGTGAGGAGCAACTTTGAGGTCATGTAAACACTCTGGGGCACTACCTTCAATAACTTCGACGTTTTTAACTTCAAAGCGCTCGCAGTTGCGCTTGATCAGATTAGCTACTTCTTCATCCCTTTCTATAGCAATAATTTGACCCTTTGGACACAATAGCCCCACTTCTACGGGGATTGTACCTGTCCCTGCACCAATATCCCACAATACAGAATCTGATGTTAGTCGCAGTTGGGCAATTAACAGTAGCCGGACTTCTCGCTGACTCAGGGGAATTCCTGGCAAATGCTCGAACAGTTCATCAGGAATACCAGGGGTAATATAAGGCCAAAGTTGGGAGGGCATAGAATTACGCAATTATACTAAAGATATGGATTTGCCGAAATTGAAAAGTCATAAGCTATAAAAACTTTTCAAACGTAGCATTATAAGAAACCATAATGATTGGTGAAATATTAGGCGAACGCTATCAAGTTCAGCAGCTATTAGGCAAAAAAGCAGGGCGACGGACGCTTGTAGCTCGTGATTGGAACACTCAGGAATTAGTTGTTATTAAGTTACTCTCTTTTAGTAGTGACTTTGAATGGGATTCACTCAAGCTGTTTGAGCGAGAAGCTGAAACTCTAAAATCTTTGTCACATCCCTTAATACCTCGCTATTTAGACTATTTTGAGGTAAATTCACCCACCATCAAAGGATTTGCCCTAGTACAAAGTTATATCCCAGCAAAAACTTTAGAGCAATACGTCCAATCTGGCCGGACTTTTACCGAAGTAGAAGTCAAAGAGATAGCCAAAGCACTTTTAGAAATTCTCATTTATCTACATGGGTTATATCCGCCTGTTATCCATCGTGATATTAAGCCTAGCAATATTTTATTGGGAGAGCGTTCTGGTAACAGTGTTGGTAAAGTTTACCTAGTAGATTTTGGCTCGGTGCAAACTGTTCTTGCTACAGAAGGTGGAACTAGGACTGTGGTGGGAAGCTATGGGTATATGCCACAGGAGCAATTTGGCGGACGCACGGTTCCGGCTTCCGATCTTTATAGCTTAGGTGCAACTTTAATTTATTTAGTGACGGGTACTCATCCAGCCGATTTACCCCAAAAAGATTTTCGTATTCAGTTTGAACAGGTGGCTAATGTGAGTCCTGAATTGACTCGCTGGTTGCAGCAAATGACTCAACCCAGTCTAGAGAGGCGTTTTAGTTCTGCTGCTGGTGCGCTCGCAGCTTTAGACAAATCACAAACGACAAACTTGCCTACTTTGGTTGTAGGTAAACCAGATGGGAGTAAGATTCAATTAACCAAAAATGGGGATTCTCTAGAAATTATCGTTCCACCATCTGGTTTTGATCCATCAATAATATTCACAGGTTTATTTGCGATCGTCTGGAATTCATTTATCCTCTTTTGGACAATTGGCGCACTCTCTATTCCTTTTCCTGTCAACATCCCCTTTGCTTTGTTCTCACTTCCTTTTTGGGGTGCTGGCTTTCTCATGGTGTATAAACTTCTCTTTCATTTATGTGGACGCATCTGCTTACGCCTGAATGCAGAACAAATTACCCTAAGTTGGGAGTTGTTTAGTTGGAAATTTTATCGCCCCCGTGCATCGTCAAGGCAAAGTATTAATAAGTTAGTTTACATTCCCAAACATTTTACTAAAAATTCTGATGGCACTAGAATTGCCGTTCCAGCAGAATTATATATTTGCTCAGGAGTACAAAAATATCAGCTTGGTGGAAACGATATCGGTATTAAATCCGAAGTAGAACTTGAATGGTTAGCTCATGAATTAAGTGATTGGTTGGGTTTGCCAATTACCAAGCCAATGGGAAGTTAGTCGAGCTAGCGATCGCTTTGTTCAATGTGTCCAATTTTGCTTCAACCATACTTGACCTAAATTCATTAATTTCTACTCCTACTCGGTAGCCAAAACTACGGGGTAAATCTCGCGATTGAAAGACTGGTGAACAACACCAACGTAAAATTCGCTATCCTATTGACTAACTTAATTTCCAAATAATTCACCATGTCAATATATAGATGGGATAAAAAATATTGGCTTCTACTTATGCCCCTGGTTTTTGCGGGTTTGTTAATACATATTAAATTCTGGCTAACGCCTCCCGATTCTTTAAAGGGGGATGATATTTACTTTATTTGGTTGGAAGGCAAGAGGATTATTGCTGGAGAAAATCCTTATGCTAGGGTTTTGTTAGGTGACATGAGGGTCAATGATAAATATGCAACTTATTTCCCACTTGCCTACCTTTTCTCTGCGCTAGTTCAAAAGCTTGGTTTCCGAGATTTTCGTGATTGGTTATATTTGTGGCGACCTATTTCTTTTGCCTTCCATATTGGTATCGTTGCCTTAACATTGAGATATTTCCAGATACGAGGTTTATGGATACTTGGCTTTGTAGCCTCTACAATTCTTTTATTAGGTCGCTGGAGTATCTATATAGTACGTGTTCACCATCTGGAATTTGCAGCGATATTTTTTTTACTATTGTCTTTAGTCCTTTTGAAAGAGAAGACTAAACTTTCTTTACTTATGTTTAGTATCTCTTTGGGAATTAAACAGATTGCAATATTCCTGCTGCCTTTGTATCTCATCTACTTATGGAAAAATGGAGTAGGAAATAAGCGGGGTAAAAATTTAGTTTGGGGATTTTTTATTATTTTAAGCATTCCTCTTTTAACATCATTACCTTTTCTGATTTGGAATGCTGAAGGCTTCTTCAAATCCATCTTGTTTTCTGCAACACGTTTAGAAAGTTTGCATATAGGGGCTGCACCCTCTGTAGATGTTATTTTTTCTAATAAATTCACCTGGATTGTAGGATTAAGAGCCAAGTTTCTCATGCTATTTCTGATGGGAATGCTTTACCTAAGTTTCCTGAAAGAAAAGGTGAGTATGTTTGTATCTTCCACAATAATTATGATGATATTTTTGTATTTTAATTCAGTATTATTCTTACAATATTTCTTATGGGCTCTATGTATCATTCCCTTCGCCTTGGTTGAATTGATACCTTTAGATTCTAAGCAAAAGAAAGATAAGCTTATCTTTTAACTTCAAAAATAATAGGAAGCTTTACGCAGTTTCTCTGTCCTCACGCGCAACCCCTAGCGTAATCTTCCCTGATTCAATGGAAATGACTATAAGAGAACGAACCGCATACTCCTACGGTGAAGCAAGCTACGCGCAGTGTCTCGTTAGAGAAGGACGCATAGACACGTTCGCGGAGCGTCTCATAGAGAAGTGGCTTCCCGAAGGGTAGAGCGCAGAGGAAGAAGGAAAGAAGAGAAATTTAAATTTGATAGGCGAATCAAATTTAATGGGACAGACCACTAGAGCAACAAGCGGGGTCAATCGTTGCTTGAACTATTCCCCTTACTCCCTACTTCCTTACCTCTTGTTTGCCCCTAAATCATCAGATTTGAGCCATCAATGTCTATATTTAATTAGAGATGCCTTAGAGGAAATTTATATGTTTGGACTAGGATGGCCAGAAATCGCTGTAATTACCATAGTCGCTATTCTAATTTTTGGCCCTAAAAAAATTCCCGAATTGGGCACTGCACTAGGCAAAACCCTACGAGGTTTTAAGGAGGAGATGAAAACCCCCAGTGATGAAACTAATTCAGAAGAAGAAAAACAATAGTCAATAGTCAAGAGTCAAGGCTGAAAAACTTTGAAATGCTGAACTTGAGACTCTTGACTGTTGACTACAGTAGTGTGTTGACTACAGAAGAAGGTGCAATCCCATTTTGAGAATCAGCGATCGCTGTGCCAGTATTTTGTTGATGTGTCTCTTCCTTGGCTAAACCACGCAGCTTAATTAACTTAATAGCCCTAGTCACGCTTTCTGGTAGAATCACCACCAGGCTGTTATCAGGAGCCATGTCTAAGCCTTTATTAATCGCTTGGGTTTCATCCAAAATTGATTCATAGCGGCTATCAGGCTTCACTTGGGTAATGCCTTGAATAATTAATTGGGCGGCTGAACCCCGTAAACGTCCCCGTGTATCATCGTCTTCTTTGACAATGATGTAGTCAAAAATTTGTGCTGCTAATTTGCCCAAAGTAACAAAATCTTCGTCGCGGCGATCGCCCGGGCCACCAATTACGCCAATCCGTTGTCCTGTAGTCCAGTTCCGTACAAAGGAACCTACAGCTTCATAACTAGCTGCGTTGTGAGCATAGTCTACTAAAGCGTGGTAGTTGCCTAAATTAAATAAATTCATTCGTCCCGGCGTTTGACTAACTGAAGCTCGGAAAGTCTTCAAACCAGAGCGAATCTGCTCAATCGTGACGTTTTGCACGAATGCTGCCAAACTTGCAGCTAAAGCGTTGGCAATCATAAACGGCGCACGTCCGCCCATTGTTAAAGGTATATTTTCTGCTCTTTCTATCCGATGTGTCCAATCACCTTTAACAATTGACAAATAGCCGCTTTCATAGACTGCGGCTACTCCACCCTTTTGGATGTGCTTTCGCACCAATTCCGAGTCGGGATTCATGGTGAAGTAAGCAATATTAGCCTTAGTTTTTTCTGACATAGCGGCGACGCGATGATCGTCGGCGTTAAGTACCGCGTAGCCATCAGGGAATACGGCTTCCGCTACTACACTCTTGAGGTTAGCTAATTGCTCAATAGTCTCTATATCGCCTATTCCTAAGTGGTCGGCGGCTACATTTAATACCACTCCTACATTTGCGGCTTCAAAGCCCAATCCAGAGCGGAGAATGCCACCGCGGGCGGTTTCCAGTACTGCTACTTCTACTGTGGGATCTTGGAGAATGACATGGGCACTTTGTGGGCCTGTGTTATCGCCAGCTTCCACTAAGTAATCGCCGATGTATGTTCCATCGGTTGTAGTATATCCGACTACTTTACCAGTCTGTTTATAAATATGTGCTAATAGCCGGGTAGTAGTGGTTTTGCCATTAGTACCAGTAACACTGAGGATAGGAATTTGGCTAGATTGTTCGTTAGGGAACAGCATATCCATCACTGCACCAGCGACGTTGCGGGGAATACCCACGCTTGGCGCAACGTGCATCCGGAAGCCGGGAGCGGCGTTAACTTCAACAATTACGCCATCGACTTCCCGCAGGGGACGGCTAATATCCGTGGTGACGATATCGAGTCCGGCGATATCTAAACCGATAATCTTGACTACTCGTTGTGCCAACCACAGATTTTCTGGGTGAATTTCATCGGTACGATCTACGGCGCTACCACCTGTACTTAAGTTGGCTGTTGCCCTGAGATAACAAATAGTACCCTTGGGTGGAACGCTATTTAGGGTATAGCCTTGCCTTTCTAATAGTTGATAGCTGGTGCGATCTAGTTCAATTTTGGTCAGGACGTTATCATGTCCTTCACCGCGATTTGGATCGAGGTTTGTTTCCTCAATCAGTTCGGAGATGGTCGATCTGCCATTGCCAATGACGTGAGCTGGGACACGTTCAGCTACCGCGACTACTTTGCCATTTACCACTAGTACCCTGTGGTCACGCCCAACGTAATATCTTTCGACGATAATTGACCGGGAAACCTGTCTAGCGGCTTCATAGGCAGCTTCCGCTTCTTCCCAAGTTCTGATGTCAATGGTGATCCCACGTCCATGATTGCCATCCAGGGGCTTGACGACGATGGGATAGCCGCCAACGTATTCAATAGCTTGTTCCAAATCGTCTAAGAAGTTGATTACTGTGCCTCTGGGTACTGGCGCACCAGCCGCAGCCAGGATACGTTTTGTGGCTTCTTTGTCGCAAGCTAGTTCTACGCCCAGAATGCTGGTATTGTCAGTCATTGTGGCTTGCATCCGCTTCTGGTTCACGCCGTAGCCTAGCTGAATCAAAAAGCGGGCTTCCAGAGGCATCCAGGGAATACCTCTTTTTTCTGCTTCTTTGATGATTGCTTCAGTAGAAGGGCCTAAAGAAGCATCACGGGTGAAGTCTTTCAGGTCTTGGATATCTTGCTCTAGTTCTGCCTTGGGATAACGGCCTCGATCGACGATACTCTGGCACAGCCGCACTGCGGCTCGTCCGGCGTAGCGTCCCGCTTCCTCATTCTGGTATTCAATTACTACTTGATAAATTCCGGGTGTGGCAGTTTCGCGGGTGCGACCAAAGCCGACGTGCATACCAGCTAATTCCTGGAGTTCTAAGGCTACGTGTTCTACGATATGGCCGATCATCGTGCCTTCTTTGACTCGCATCAAAAAACCACCACGACAGCCAGGCGAACAATAATGACCCTCCAGACTCGGCAGCGCCTCAACTAGTCCTTCATAAAAGCCTGGGATTTCATTCGAGGGCGTCTCGGCAAGGGTTTCTAAATCGAGGCGCATGACGATCAGCTTGTGGCGTCGAATGCTCCAATAGTTTGGGCCGCGTAAGGTCTGGATCTTGAGGATTCTCATGGGAATAGGTAGATGGAGATTCGGAACCAAAATTCTAGTTTCTTACTGTAATTGACCGCTAAACTGTTCATTGCAAACAGTTTTTTCTTTTTACATAGTATTCTCATCATTTTTCTACAACAAGAAATAAATGTGCGATCAACCGATTTTGGATTTTAGATTTATGATTTTGGATTAAAAGAGACAATTAGGGTACTTAGCTCTGGTAATTTTAGATTTACAATAGCGTAGCGTCAACGAGTCATCGAGGGGTTTTTAGATTTGTTTTACCCACTTTCTGGCGGCATCTGCCGAAAAGCTCTCTTAATCTAAAATCCGT